>DATJBC010000135.1:0-29675 GCA_035515515.1 Acidimicrobiales bacterium | reverse complement strand
ATGGCCACGGCCGCCACGATGCAGAGGTCGACCATGCCGCGCCGACGGCCGCGGCCCGTCCGCAGGAACCGGTAGCGGGCCCGGCCCAGCCGGACGAACCACGACCCCCACAACAGCAGCCAGAGGCCCAGCCCGATGAGCCCCAGCCGGGCGATCACGTCGATGTGGGAGTTGTGCGGGACGCGCAGCGTCTCGTCACCGGTGCCCGTGGCCTGGCCGAAGCCGAGGTTCGGTCCCGACCCGAACCCGTAGAGTCCCTTCCCCTGGTTGAACTCGAGGTCCAGGACGAACGACCACTGACGCTCGCGGGCCTGCTGGGTCCCCTGGGTGTCGGGAGCCTTGCCCAGCCCCGAGACGCTGGCGATGTTCTCGATGAGCTGGCTGGGTGAGATGGAGCGCCCGCTCGTGCCCCCGACGGCGGGGATGAAGGGGCCGGCCAAGGCGGCGGCGGCCAGGACCGTGAGCGCGCCGGACAACGCGGGGCGCAGGAGGCGGCGGTTCATGAGCACGCCCACCACCGACGCCGCGCCCACGGCGACGAGCCCCCCGCGGTTCTGGGTCCCGGCCATCAGGATCCCGACCATGGCGACCAGGCTCCACGCCGTGCGGGAGGAGGGCGAGCGTCTGGGCCAGGGCACCAGCCACATGGCGGCCAGGGCGATGAACGCCACCACGGCGACGTTGCCCTCCTTGGAGGACACCACCGAGACGGTGGAGCCCGGCACGTGGACGGCGATGTGCGTGACCTTCTGGATGACCACCACGACCGGCAGCCACAGGAGCAGGACGGGGGTCAGGCGGGCCAGCAGGCCCATCAGGCGGTCGGGGAGGCGGGGCGAGGCGAGGGTGGCCGCCACGGCGATGACGCCGAAGAGCGAGTAGTACCACAGCGCCGCGTCCCTCACGGTGTCGAGCACGCCGTAGGCGCCCACGTTGGGAACCGCCCGCGCCAGGCCCCACACGACGAAGGCGAGCACCACGGCCAGGACGGGCTCGTCGCGCAGCGCGGCGCGCACGTACCCGGGCGCCGACGCGCAGGTCAGGATGCCCAGCAGCAAGAGGCATTCCCCGAGGTACAGGGGGGTGCCCGGCACGCGCAGGTAGGCCGCGGCCCGGTCGAAGAGCATGAACGCGCCCAGCACCACCGCCAGGGCGGTGCCGTAGCGTCCGAACGTCAGCCGCGGGGGGCGCGGGGGTCGGTGGCCGTCTCGCCGGGCGGGGTGCGCCGCGGGCGGGGCCTCGGCGAGGCCGTCGGTGGGCACCATGACGTCTATCTGCGCGGGTCGCGCTCCCCATGGAGCGTCTTCAGGTTCCCGGTCTTCAAGAGGTTGGGCGCGCCGTTGGGATCGGCCACGACGTGGGGGTCCACGCTCAGCAGGCGCTGGCCGTTGCTGTTCTCCATGCCGGGCCGCAGCGGTGCGGGCGAGGCCACCGGCGCCGCGACGTCCTGGGCCCGGGTCCGACGCACCTCGCGCGCGTAGGCCAGGCACACGCCCACCACGAGCCCGATCACCAGGCCCAGCCCGCCCCGCTTCGCCAGGCTGCCGCTGGGGCCGGTGGGCAGGTAGGCCAGCTGGGTGGGGGGCGGCTGCGAGAGGTTGGCGCTCTCATTGACGAGGGCCTGTGACCGCTGGCTCTCCAGGGTGGCCCGCTCGGTGACCAGGGAGGTGGCCAGCTGGGTGTTCAAGGTGCCCCCCGCGGCGCTCAGGTCACTGAGCTGGTTGTTGACCTGGCTCAGTGAGTTGTCGATCACGGCGATGATCGACGACGTGGTCGCCTTGATCTGGCTGTTGTAGGCGGCCAGGTAGGCGGACACCAGCGCGTTGGCCCCGGCTTGCGCGGCGGCTGCTGTCTTGGCCGAGAACTCGATGGCCACGACGGTGCTGTTGGGATCGGTCGTCGTCTGGGTGCCGAGGGTCACGGCGTCGTCGGGGCCGGAGAAGTCCGAGGCCGTGAAGGCCTGCTCGTGCAGGGTCGCGTTGCCGTCGTCGGCGGCGGCCTGGGCGACGGCGCTCGACCCCAAGAGGACCACCTGACTGTCGAGATACTGGCTGGGGTTGGGGGCGTTGGACGTCCCTCCCACCGTCTGGCCCTGCTGGGGCTGGGTCAGCGCGATGGTGGACGTCGCCGTGTAGGTGGTGGCCACCAGCTTGGTGACGACCACCCCGGCCACCGCGCCCAGGAGGGCCACGACGCAGACGAGCACGGCGTTGTGGGCGATCGCCGACCACACCGTCGGCGCGAAGGCGGCGTCGTCCGGCTCGCCCCCCACGACCCTGGGGCCGGCGGTCACCGCCGATGCCCTCTCTGCACGAGATTCCTGAGCGCGCACGCTAACCCCCTGGTGCCCGACGGGCGCCTCGGGCTCTCGCAGCCACAAGGCCTCTCCGTTCGGTGGTCCGCTTGTGGGGCCGAGCACGATGACCGCCCCGGGGGGTGCTGGTGAAGACGGTGGTTCGCATGCTCGGCCCTTGCCCGACGTTGGTACCCTCCGGTCCGGGCGCCTGACGGCGATCGCGACCCCGTCAGACGCGTGCCGCCGACCTCGGGTGGTCCCCGTGTCTGCCCCGACCGATAGAGACGAGGGCCAAGGGGCGCCTGGTGATACATCTCGGGACCCTCGGCGCGGCCGTTGGCCGGATTGGGCGGTATCTGAGCGCCGGGTTCCCGCTCAGGAGTCAGTGTGACCGTCGAACCGGCACCAGCGGGCATCGCCGCGCCCGACACCCGGCGCCCCGCGCCCGAGGCGGGCCCCGGGGGGGCCGACCCCGCACCCGCCGGGATGGCGGGGCCTGCCGGCGGGCCGGGACCCGACGGGGCCGAGCCCGCCCTGGTGGTGGCCACCCTCCTGCGGGGGTCGGGGGCCACCGGGGTCGAGACCCACATCCGGGAGGTGGTGGCCTTCGCGGCCGGGCGGGGGGCTCCGGCGACAGTCGTCACGCCCTTCTCGTGGGTGATGCCCGTGGCCGCGCCGGTGTTCGGCGCCAGGCTGGCCATCGACCGGGTCAGCCCGGCGGCCAGCGTGGCCTGGTACCGGTACTGGCACCGGCAGGTGCTGCAGGCCGCCCTGTCCCGAGCACTGGCGCAGACGCCGCACGCCGTCGTCTACGCCCACTGCCCTCCGTCGGCCCACGCCGCCCTGCGGGCCCGCCGGTCGACGAGCCAGCGCGTGGTCATGGCGGTCCACTTCGACCAGTCGCAGGCCGACGAATGGGTCGACAAGGGCCGGATCCGTCCGCGTACGAAGGTGTACGACGCCATCCGCCGGCTGGAGGCCGAGGTCATCCCGGCGCTCGACGGCATCGTGTTCCTCTCCCCCTCGTCCCGGGCCGCCCTGGTCGGGTGGCTCCCCGCCGTCGAGGACCTGCCGTCCATCGTGATCCCCAACTTCATCCAGGACGCCCCGGGCCCCGGGGCCGGAGGGCGGGCGGGGGCGGGCCCGGCCGGGGGCGAGCTGGTGTCGGTGGGCGGCCTCGAGCCGGCCAAGAACCATGCGTTCCTGCTGCAGGTGCTGGCCGAAGCCAACCGGCTCGGGCGCAGGTGCTCCCTCGACATCGTGGGCGACGGGCCCTGCCGTGCCCAGCTCCGTGCCCAGGTGACGGCGCTCGGCCTCGAGGGTCAGGTCAGGCTCCTCGGGTACCGGGCCGACGTCCGCTCGCTGTTGCCGCGCTACCGCCTGTACGTCCACGCCTCCACGCGCGAGGTGATGGCCTTGGCGCCCATCGAGGCGCTGGCGGCGGGGCTCCCGGTGGTGGCCGCCCCCGTGGGGGGGTTCGCCGAGATGGTCGACCCCGGTGTGGAAGGCCTGTTCTGGTCGGTGGACGACGCCGGGGGCGCCGCCCGCCTCCTCGTCGGTCTGCTGGAGGACCGCGCCCGGCTGGCGCGGATGTCGGCGGCGGCCCGGGCCCGCTTCACCCGGGGTCTGGACGCCGCCGTGGTGGCGCCCCGGCTCTTCGACTTCTTGCGCTCGGTCTCGTGCCGCGCCCGCCCCGGGGACGCGCGCCGCGCCGGCGGGTCCCCGTGACGCCACGCTGGCTGTCGACACTGTCCTCGGGCGGGCGTCGTGGCGCCGAGGGGGGCGACGCGGCCCCGGGCGCCGGGGCCGACCCCGTCGCCCCCGCCGGCCGGTCGACTCGGGCCATGCTCACCACGGTCGATCAGGGCATCTTCTCGGTGTCCAACTTCGCGGTCGGGGTGGCCGTCGCCCACATCTCGGGGATCGTGGGCCTGGGCGGCTACTCGCTGGCCTACGCCTTGTGGCTGGCGTTCCAGGCCCTGCACCGGGGTCTCATCACCGACCCGATGGCGATCGAGAACGACGTGCGCCACCCCGAGGCGCGCCGCCTCATCACCGCCGGGCTGGCATCCGAGCTGAGCCTGGGCCTCGTGGCCACGGCCCTGTTCGGCGCGGTGGGCGTGGCGCTCCTGCTGAGCGGCCAGCACCTCTTCGGCGTCTCGCTCGTGGCGCTGGCGCCGTGGCTGCCGGTGCTGCTCGCGCAGGACTACTGGCGCTGGATCGCGTTCATGCAGGGGCGGCCGGGCAGGGCCGTGGCCAACGACGTGGTGTTCGACTCGGTCCAGGCCCTGCTGCTCGTGGCGATGGTCCTGGCGGGCCTGCGCTCACCGGCCGTCGCCATCTGCGCGTGGGGGGCCGGGGCGGCCGCCGGCGCCGTCCTCGGGCTGCGGCAGTTCGGCATCGGGCCCAGCCTCCGGGGCGGATGGGCCAAGATGCGACACCGGTGGCCCGTCGGCCGGTGGTTGTCGGCCAACGGCGTGACGGCGTGGGGTTCGAGCCAGTCCTACGCGGTGCTCAGCGCCGCCATCCTGGGCCCGGTGGGCGTGGGCGGGCTGCGTGCCGCCCAGACCCTCGTGGGCGGCGTGGCCCTCGTGTTGCTGCAATCGGGCAGCAGCCTGGGGCTCCCCGAGGCGTCGCGGGCGTTCCACGACCGGGGCTGGGCCGGCCTGCGCAGCGTCACCCGGCTCATCACCACGGCGGCCGTGGCGGCGGTGGGGTTGGTGGCGCTGGTCGTGTTCGTCGAGGGCGGGCCCCTCCTGCGCTTCCTGTACGGGCCGCGCTTCGCCCGGTACTACCCCGCGGCCGCCGTCATCGCCGCCGGGACGGTGGTCACCGCCCTGGCCCTGGGCGCCATCCTGACCCTCAAGGCGACACGGCAGTCCCGGGCCCTGTTCGTGATCAGCACCGTGCAGATGGCGGTGACGGCCGCCGCCATCGGCGCCCTGACACCCGTGTGGGGGACGACGGGGGCGGCCGTCGGCATGACCACGGGCAGCGTGGTGGGGACGACGGCGCTCGTAGCCGCCCAGCTCCGGCTGTCGCGGCGCGCGCTCGCGGGAGCACCGCGGGCCGACACCGTCCCGGCGGCACGCCTGGCCGTAGCGCCCGGGCCGCACGGGGCGAGGGGGCCTCTCCTCGCCGACGAGGCCCTGTGGCTCGTCCCCGGGGCACCGGCGGTGGCCGAGGCGACGCGGGGGGAGCGGTGAGCGACGTCCCCCGGCTGTCGGTGGTCATCGTGCACGAGCACTACCAGCAGCGCGGGGGCGAGGACGTGGCGGTCGAGGCCGACACCGACCTCCTGCGGTCCCGGGGTCATCGGGTGACCTCCTACGTGCGCCACAACGACGAGATCAAGACCATCGGCCCGCTGGGCCGCCCGAGGCTGGCCGCCAACACGGTGTGGTCGCGCCGGTCGCGCCTCGACCTGGCCGCCGTGCTCGACAGCTGCCGCCCTGACGTCGTGCACGTCCACAACACGTTCCCGCTCATCTCGCCGTCGGTCTTCCGGGCGGCCAACGAGCGGGGCGTGCCCGTGGTGCAGACCATTCACAACTACCGGCTGGCGTGCGCCTCGGGGACGCTGCTGCGCGACGGCGCGGTGTGCGACGACTGCCTCGGCCGGCGGGTGCCGCTTCCCGCCGTGCGCCATGCGTGCTACCGAGAGAGCCGCTCCCAGACCGCGGTGGTGGCCGCCATGCAGGTGGCGCACCGGGCCGTGCACACCTGGGACCGGCGCGTGGACCTCTTCCTCCCGGTGAGCGAGCACGCCCTGCGGCGCCTGGTGGCGGCGGGCGCCATCCCCGCCGAGCGCGCCATGGTGCGCCACAACCACGTGGCGCCCGACCCCGGCGCCCGTCCGCCGGGATCCGACCGCGGCCAGGTCGTCTTCGTGGGGCGCCTCGCCCCTGAGAAGGGTGTGGACGTGCTCGTGCGCGCCGCCGCCCTCGTGCCCGAGGTCCCCGTGCGCATCGTGGGCGACGGGCCCGAGCGCGCCCGGGTCGAGCGCCTGGCGGGCGAGCTCGGGACGACGAACGTGCGGTTCCTGGGCTGGCTGACGCGCGACGAGGTGTTCGACGAGCTGCGGGGCGCTCGCTGCTTCGTCCTGCCCTCGTGCTGGGAGGAGCCCATGGGCATGGTCCTCATCGAGGCGGCCGCCCTGGGCGTCCCCGTCATCGGCTCGAGCCTGGGCGGGACGTCCGAGGTCGTCACCGACGAGACGGGGACGCTGCTCGCACCCGGCGACGTCGGCGCCCTGGCGGAGGCGCTACGCGACGCCGCCGCCCGGCCCGAGGTCTGGGGGCGGCGGGGGCTGGCGGCCCGGCGGCGCTTCGAGGCGAAGTTCTCCGCCGCCCGGGCATACGACACCCTGCTCGCCGCGTACGCCCGCGTGGGGGCCCTGGGCGTGCGGCCGGCGGGCGGGGCCGGCGAGCTGCGGGCGCCCGCGGCGCGCGCCGGCGCGGCCCCGGGCGCCGCACCCGGTGGCCAGCGAGGGGGGAGGACGGCGCCGTGAGGGTGCCCCGGCTCGGGGCCCGGCGCCCGTCCGTCACCGCCGTCGCCGGCCCCGTTGGGCGCCGGGCCCTGCTGACGCTTCTGGACCAGGGGTTCTCATCGATCTCGAACTTCGCGGTGGTCGTGGTGGTGGCCCGCATCGCGGGGGCAACGGGGCTGGGCGGCTTCTCCTTCGCCTATGCCGGATGGCTCATCCTCGCCGCCCTGCACCGGTCGCTCATCACCGACCCGATGATGATCGAGGGCGACCACCGCAGCGACGTGGCCCGGGGGGCGGCGCGGGGACTGGCCGCCGAGCTCGTGCTGGGGGGGGCGGGGGCGGCGTTCTTCGCGGCCGCCGGCGCCGTGCTGCTCCTCGCCGGCCAGCACGCCTTCGGCATCGCCATGGTGGCGCTGGCGCCGTGGCTCCCGGTGCTCGTCGTGCAGGACTACTGGCGCTGGGCCGGCTTCATGCAGGCCCGGCCGGGGAGCGCGCTCGTGAACGACACCGTGTTCAACTGCGTGCAGGGGGCCGCCTTCGGCCTCCTGCTCGTGGCGCACGTGCACTCCGTCGTCGTGGTCATTGCCGCCTGGGGCCTCGGGGGCGCCGTGGGCGCCCTCGCCGGGCTCTGGCAATTCCGGGTCACGCCGTCGCTGGCGGGGGGACTGGCGCTGCTGCGCACCCGCTGGTCGCTGAGCAAGTGGCTGGCGGGAACCTCCCTGGCCAACTGGGGCTCGTCGCAGGCGTACATGCTCCTGGCCGGGGCCATCCTGGGCCCGGCCAGCCTGGGCGGCCTGAAGGCGGCGCAGACCTTGGTCACCGGTCCCGCCCTCGTCCTCATCCAGGCGGGGGGGGGCATCGGGACCCCCGAGGCCACCCGGGCCTACGCCGAGCAGGGCTGGACGAGCCTCACGCGGGTGGCCCGGGCCGTCGGGGGGCTGTCGGTCGTGAGCCTGGGCCTGGGCACGCTGGTGGTGGCCGTCTGGGGCAGGCCGCTGCTGTCGCTCATCTACGGCACGCACTTCGCGCACCTGCAGCTGGTGGCCGTGCTCATCGGCGTGTCCAACGTGGTGCGGGGGCTGTCGGTGGGGCCGATCCTCGTGCTCAAGGCCACCCGCAACACCCGCTACCTGTTCCACGCCGTGGTGGTCACCCTCGTCGCCTCGGTCCTGAGCGTGGCCGCGCTGGCCCCGCTGTACGGCGTGAACGGGGCGGCCGCGTCCACCATCGTCGCCAGCGTCTTCATGGCGGCCTCCTACCTGTGGTTCCAGCACAAGGTGCGGCGGTCGAGAACCGGCCCCTCCTTGGACGCCGACACCTCCTCGGGCCCACGCACCGTGCCCGCCACGTTGCCCTCCGGGTAGCCGCGCGATGACGTTCCGTGGCATTCACCTGCGCCTTCGCCCCTGGGCACACGTATCTCCCCGCCCCGCCCTGCCCTCCTATAGGCGTATGGGCAGGCGCACGGGACACGGGATCCCCGGGCGGCAACGGTGACCGACGTCGACGTCCTGCGCGGTCCGCCGCCGGGCGAGGTCGCCGCGGTGCGCGCCGGGGTGGCCCCGATCTCGGTCATGGTCGTGGACCCCCAGGCGCTCTTCCGCTCGGGACTCGTCCGCCTGCTCGAGGACGACGACCGGGTGACGGTGGTCGCCGTGGCGGCCGGGGGGCGCGACGCGCTCGAGGCGTGCGCCACGGTGTCCGTCGACGTGGTGGTGAGCGACCTCGACCTGGCGTCCATGGACGGCATCCAGCTCGTCCACGCCGTGCGGGCGGTGTCGCCCGGCACGCGGGTGCTCATCCTCACGGCCAAGGCCGACCCCCGGGTGACGCCGGCCATCGTCGCCGGGGCGGGCGGGTTCCTGCTCAAGGACGCCGAGCCCGAGGCGATCCGCTCGGCGGTGGTCGCCGTCCATCTCGGCGAGCACGTGCTGTGCCCCGAGGCCACGCAGCGGCTCCTGGACGACTCACCCACGCGCCATCGCCACCTCACCGCCCGCGAGACCGACGTCCTGCGCCTCGTGGCCAGCGGGAGCCGCAACAGCGACATCGCCGCCCAGCTGCACATCAGCGACCGGACGGTGCGCAACTACGTGAGCCGCGTCTACCGGAAGCTGGCGATGGCCAACCGCGACGAGGTGGCGTCCTACGCCCTGCGCACGGGCATCGCCCAGCTCGGCCTGACCGACACCCCGGCGAACAGCCGCTGAGGCCGCCGCACGCTCAGGCCTCGAAGCGCAGCACCGTCCGCAGCACCAGCTGACCCTCCCACGCGCCGCGCCCGACGACCGTGGTGGCGGGCACCTTCTCCCCGAAACGCGGCGAGTACCAGCCGAGGACGGGCTCGGTGGCACCCCGCACCGTCCGCCAGTCGAGGTCCCCGGGCAGCTGCAGCTCGGCGCGCCCCGGGGCAGGGGCGTCCCACCACAGCGAGACGGTCGAGCCCTCCAGCGTGGCCTGCACGGCCGGCCCCAGGTGGAACGCGGCCTGCAGCGCGTGGTGACCCGAGCTCGTCACCACGTCGTCGATCTCGATGGCGCGCTCGTCGAGCAGGAGCCGCACCGTGCGGCGGTGGCCCACCGGGGGGACGAGGTCTCGGTATCCGTCGTGCTCGGCGGACCAGCCGGTCACGGTGCCGTCGGGCAGCGTCGTCAGCGCCTCCAGCCGGCTGCGGGCGTGGCGCACCCACAGGAAGGGCCCGCCCGAGGCCGACTGGTCCTGCCCGTCGACCTCGAGGGTGTTGTGCGCCGACGTCGAGCGGAAGTACCGCCGCCACGCCGGCTCCCCGTGGTAGCAGTAGGTGCCGGGGTCGGCCAGGACGTCGACCCCCGCGTGGCGGACCTCGACCGACAGCGCGTCGGCATGGGCGTGGGCGGCGATCGACAGGAACCCGTGCGGCCCGGCGTCGCACCGGCACCAGATCTCGGGGGCCGAGCCGGGCGGCGTCCGCATGATCGTGAGCCCGGCGTCGGCGAAGTGCGAGGGGCGCCGCTCGGGACGGCCCGCCAGGGGGTGGTCCCCCCCCATGGCCGCCAGCAGCACCGCGGCGGCGTCCGCCGGGGCGTCGGGCCACCACCGGTCCGGACCGAACACGGCGCCCCCCAGCGCCAGGAGGGCGACCCAGCGGTTGGCGTCGGTCGGACCGAGCACGAGGCCCCGCCCGTCGTCGCCGTCCCCCTGACGGGGGGGGCGCCCGGCGGCGTCGACGACCGCCGCCACCACGTCCAGCATGCGGCCCAGCGTGTCCCACGCCGCAGGCCCGAGCGGCCGGCCCGACCGGTCCGCCTCCAGCCCGGCCAGCAGGCCGAGCTCGGCCACGAACCCGTGGTACTCGAAGGCCAGCTCGCGGTTGACCCCGCTGGGGAAGGTGTTGTCGGCGAGACCCGCCTCGAGGGCCGCCGCGGCCCGGGCTCCCCACCGCTCGCTCTCGTCGAACCAGGGGAACGCCCGCGCGGCGACCAGCTGCCCGGCGGCCTCGGCCACGGCGTGGTTGTTGGCCGAGGAGCCGCGGCTCGGGAAGGCGTCGAGGTAGCGCTGGTGCCACCAGATCTGGGCCAGGGCGAGCTCGTTCTCCTCGAAGAGCGGCCGCGCGCCGTGCCAGCGGTCGAGCAGGCGGCGGGCCCACACCCAGGCGATGAGGCGCAGCCCGACCTCGATGCCGCTGGTCCAGTGCACCCCCGACAGGAACGGGCTCTGCGCCCACCACGAGCGCAGGTGCTCGCCGGCGCGGCGCGCGAAGCGTTCGTCCGACGTGAGGGCGAAGGCCGCCGCCAGCACGGTGACGTGCTGCATGCGCGACAGCTCCCACACCTGCTTGACGTTGCCGGTGACGGACTCGGAGCGGTGGTCGATCGAGAAGCAGTACGCGCCGGACGGCGCCCGGCGGCCGGTCACCGGGTCGAGGAACCAGTCGGGATGCTCGATGTCGGGGCGAGGCACACCGAGAAGCGTCCAGTGCCCGGCCAGGATCGCCTCGGCGGCATCGACCACCGCCGCCCGCGCGTCGGCCGGCACGCGGCCGGCGGCACCCTCGGGGAGGGTGGCGCCGAAGGACGCCGGGGGCGTGCCCTCCCCCCGGGCGAGGCGGGCGAAGCGGTCCGGCACCGGGGCGCCGGGGGGCACCTGGCGGCGCCGCCAGGCCCGGCGCCGCGCCCCGTCCACCAGGCGCCCCGACACCTCCCGGGCCGACATGGCGCGCAGCCGGTTGACGTACCACCCCGGGCTCCCGGGCGACACCTCCCCCATGGCCTGCGGGCGTCAGGCGCGCGGCGTCACAGGCCGGGCGAACCCGCCGGGCCGGCGCCCGCGGCCGCCAGCGTGACCCGGGTCGTCGCCACGAGCGACGCCAGCGGGATGGGCATGGGGCCACCCTCGCGCACGGCGGTGACGAAGGCGTCGATCTGGCCCTTCTGTCCCTTGTCGGGACGGCCCCGCGCCCGCCACGTGCGGCGGCGGCGGCCGGACCACGCGCTGGCGCGCCGGAAGTTGTCCAGCCGTGCAGAGCGCCCGTCGGCCGCCATGTCGAAGGTCTCCTTGGGGAAGCGCGCGTGCCCGGTGGTCGTGTAACTCACCACTCCGACCGAGCCGTCGCCGTAGCGCACGGTGACGTGCAGGTCGTCGGGGCCTCCGACGGCGGTTGCCGTCACCCCGACGGGCTCGGCGCCGATCCACCACGTGAGCGTGTCGATGAAGTGGCCGCCCTCCCCCGCGAATCGGGAGCCCTCGCTCTGCGCGTCGGCGTACCAGCTGTTCCCCGGCAGCGGGCCGGCGTTGACGAGGTAGCGGGCCATCGTGGGGCCCCGGCTCGTCCCCAGCTGGTCGCGTAACCGGACCAGCAACGGCGCGAACCGGCGGTTGAAGCCGACCATGAGCCGGTCGTTGCCGTGCTCGTCCACCGCGGCCGTGACCGCCTCGAGCTCATCGGTGGAGAGCGCCAGCGGCTTCTCCACGAAGACGGCCTTCTGGGAGGCGAGCGCGCGGCAGGCGAGGGCGGCGTGCGAGCTGTGGGGGGTCACGATGAAGACGGCGTCGATGGAATCGTCCTCGAGCACCGCACCGGCGTCGGTGCTCACGTCGCCGAAGGCGAACCTGCGCTTGGCGTTGACGGCCGAGAGCGCGCTGCGGGTGGCCACCCGGACCAGCTCGACGTCGTCCCGGCCGGCCAGGTGCGGCAGGAGCATGGACGACGCGTAGTTCCCCGCGCCGATGAAGCCGACCCGCAGGGCTGTGCTGGCTGGTCCGCCCGTGGGGCCGGGCCGCCGGACGGGCCGCACGTCGAGCCCGACGGGCCCGGCGGTCGTGCGCGCCGCGCCGGCCAGGGCCGTGCCGGGCGACGGGGCGTCGTACTCGAAGAGGAAGCCCACGCCCTCGAGCGCACCCGAGCCGAGCTTGTCGTAGACCTCGACGGCGTCGGTCAGGGGGAAGGTGCCCGACACCAACGCGGCGACGTCGATCTGGCCCCGGGCGATGAGGTCCACGAAGCACGCCAGGTTGCGCCGCTCGGTCCAGCGCACGTACCCGGCGGGGTAGTCCACGCCGTCCACCTCGTAGCGGGGGTCGTAGCGCCCCGGGCCGTACGAGCGGGAGAACCGCAGGTCGAGCTCCTTCTCGTAGTAGGCGTTCCAGGGGACGTCGAGCCTGCACTTCCCGATGTCGACCACCACGGCACGGTCGCGGGCGAGTCGGGCGGCCAGCTCCACGGGGGCGTTGGAGTCGCCGCCCGCCGCCAACAGGACCCGGTCGGCGCCGACGCCGCCCGAGGCCCGGGCGAGGGCGGCCTCGACGGCCGTCACGCCCTCGGCGTCGGGGGCGGCGCACACGAGCGCGCCGGACTTCTCGGCCATCCGGCACCGCTCGGCCACGATGTCGAGCCCGACCACCCGCACGCCCGCCGCCACCAGCAGCTGCACCGCGATCTGGCCGACCAGGCCGAGCCCGATGACGCACGCGGTGTCCCCCAGGGCCACGTCCGCCTGGCGGACGCCCTGGAGGGCGATGGCGCCCACCGTGGCGAAGGCGGCCTCCTGGGGCTCCACGCCGCCCGGCACGGCGACGCACAGGTTGACGGGGACCCAGTTGAGCTCGGCGTGGAAGGCGTACTCGTTGCCGGCGCAGGCGACGAGCTGCCCGACCGAGAACTCCTCGGCGCCGTGGCCCACCTCCTCGACCACCCCCGCCAGGGAGTACCCCAGCGGGGTGTAGGAGTCGAGCCGGCGCATGGCCTTCTGGTAGGCGGTCACCACCCCCTGCTGGGCGACGGTGTCGAGCACCTTGCGCACCTGCTCGGGGCGGGCCCGGGCCTTGCCGAGAAGGGACAGCTTGGACTCGCTCACCTTCATCATCTCGGTGCCGGTCGAGATGAGCGAGTACAGCGAGCGCACCAGGACGCCCCCGGGCGCGCACGTGGGCGGCGGGACGTCGAGCACCGTGAGCTCCCCCGACTTGTAGTTCTGGGCGATCTGCCTCATGTGCCGCTCCCGTCGCCGGTGCCGCCCGCCCGGGGCCTCGCCCCGGGGCACGGGCCCGTCACAGCCCCAGGCCCGCGGCGCGGGCGTGGCGGTACCAGAGCTCCAGGGTCAGGAGCTGCCAGATCTGCTTGGACCGGTCCTCGCGCCCGGCCCGCTCCGCCGCGATGAGCTCGGCCAACGCGTCGGCGCGGAGGAACCCCGTCTCGACGAGCGTGCCGCCGACCAGCACGTCCGCCACGACCTCGCGCAGGTCGTGGTCCACCCAGGCCCGCAGCGGGGCCGAGAACGACGCCTTGGGGCGGCGGATGATGTCGGGGGGCAGCCACGCCCGGGCGGCGTTGCGCAGCGCCACCTTGGACCGCCCACGGTGGACCTTCTCCGAGGCGGGGAGCGAGAACGCCGCCCGGAAGACCACGGGGTCGACGAAGGGCACGCGCACCTCGGTCGACGCCGCCATGCTGGCCCGGTCGGTGTAGGCGAGGTTGAGCCCGGTGAGGAACAGCCGGGCGTCGGCCAGGCACATGCGGCTCACGTGGTCGGAGAGGTCGTTGTCGCAGTACACCTCGACGTGCTCCCCCAGCACGTCGTCCACCGCCTCGGCGAGGTCGGGGCTGAGCAGGCCCAGCAGCTCCCCGGGGTCGTAGAGGGTGTAGCTGCGGCGGAAGGCCGCCTCCTCGGAGAGCTCGGAGAAGGTGACGAAGCGCTTGGCCCACCGGGCGTGGCGCAGGCCACGGCCGCCCACCACCACGGGGAGGCGCCGCACCGCTCCCCTGACGGCCCGGCGCGCCGGGCGGGGCAGGCGCTGGTAGCGGGCCGCCATGAGACAGGCGCGGTGCTTGCGGTACCCCCCGAAGAGCTCGTCCGCCCCCATGCCCGACAAGATCACCTTGACGCCCGCCTCGCGGGCCGCCTCGCACATGAGGAGCGTGTTGATGGCCGCCGGGTCCCCGACGGGCTCGTCCAGGATGTCGACCATGCGGGGCAGCAGCCCGACCACGTCCGGCTCGATCTCGATCTCGTGCAGGGTGACACCGGTGCGCGCCGCCAGGCTGCGGGCGTAGCGGGCGTCGTCCGGCATGGCCTCGAGCTTGCGGTCCTCGGACCGGAAGGCGATCGTGAACGCCTCGAGTCGGGGACTGTGGCGCTTGGCCAGTGTCGTGATGATGCTCGAGTCGAGCCCACCCGACAGGAAGCTCGACACGGGCACGTCCGACACCAGGTGCGCAGCCACCGACGACTCGATGACCTCGCCGAGGTCGACGGGCGGGCCGGCCGCCGCCGCCGCCGCCACCTCGGCGGCGTCCCAGTAGCGGTGCCCCCGGCGGGTGCCGTCGGGGTGGAACTCGATCCACGTGCCGGGCTGCAGCTTCTCCACCCCGCGCAGCGCGCAGCGCTGGTCGGGGACCCAGTAGTAGAGGGCCGAGGCCACGAGGGCCGAGGGCTCGATCCTCAGCTCGCTGCCGAACGCCGTGGCGATGGCCTTGAGCTCCGAGGCGAACACCACGCCGTCCTTGCGCGCCAGGAAGTGCAGCGGCTTGATCCCGAGCTGGTCGCGAACGAGGAACAGCGAGCCGGTCACCTCGTCGAACAGTGCGAAGGCGAACATCCCGCGGAAGCGCCGCAGGCACGCCGGGCCCCACTGTCGCCACGCCTCCAGCACGACTTCCGTGTCCGAGCTCGTGCGGAAGGTCGCCCCCCTCGACGTCAGGTCGGCGCGCATCTCCTTGTAGTTGTAGAGCTCGCCGTTGTAGCTGAGCGCCAGGTGCTCCTTGACGAAGGGCTGGTGCCCGTGGGCCAGGTCGATGATCGACAGCCGTCGATGGGCCAGGTTGACGGTGACCCGGTCGTCGGCGAAGGCGTACATGCCGGCGTCGTCGGGGCCCCGGTGCGCCAGGCGCGCGCTCATGGCCCGCACGGTGGGCTCCCCGTCCACCTGCTGGTACGCGCCGGCGATCCCGCACATCGGCGACCCTCAGCCGGCCGTGACGGCCGGCGGGCCCGCCGTCATCCGGATCTCGCCTGCGGCACAGGCTCGGCGGGGGGGCGCGGCGCGGGCTCAGCCCGCCTCGGACGCCGGAACGGCTTCAGCGCAGTCCGGAACGATCCGGCGACCACCTCGTGGACGGTGGAGGCGAGGATGGCGAAGTCGAGCTTCAAGGACCAGTTGTCCACGTAGGCCAGGTCCAGGCGCCGGTACGCGTTGAACGACGGGTTGTCGCGCGCCTCGATCTGCCACAGCCCGGTGATCCCGGGGCGCATGGCGTGGCGGCGCCGGAGCTCGGCGTCGAAGTGCTCGACCTCCGACGGCAGCGCCGGCCGGGGGCCCACCAGGCTCATCGTCCCGGCGAGGACGTTCCACAGCTGGGGGAGCTCGTCCATGCTCATCCCCCGGATCACCCTCCCGATCCGCGTGACGCGGGGGTCGTCACTCGCCTTGAACAAGGGGCCGCCGATGCGCTCGTTGAGAGCGGCGACCTCGGTCAGCAGCTCCGACGCGTTGGGGACCATGGTCCGCAGCTTGAGCACGTCGATCGGCTCGCCGTCGCGGCCCACCCGCCCGCTCCGGTACAGGACCGGGCCGCCGTCCTCGCGCCTGATGAGGACCGCGGCCACCGCCACCAGCGGGGCCGTCACGAGCAGGATCACCACCGCGAACGCCACGTCGATCGCCCGCTTCACGAGGAGCTGCCACCTGCGCACGCGCTGGGGCTCGACGTAGAACACGGGGATGCCCGACACCGGTGCGGGCCGCACCCGGCGGCTGGCCACCCCTCCCAGGCCGGCCCACAACTGCACGTGCAGGCCGGCGGCGAGGGCGGCCGCCACCACCGCCTCGCGGGTCCGGGGCCGCAGCGCGCTGACCACCACGATGACCCCGGAGGCCCCCACACGGTCGGCGAGGGCGGGCAGGTCGCCGGTCGCGCTGCTGCTGGGCAGATGTGCCCAGGGGGCGTCCCGCACGCGCTCGCCCACCATGGCTCCGATCCGGTAGCCAAGCTGGGGCTCGTGGTTGAGGACGGCCCACAGTGACTCGGCGTCGTCGTTGGTCCCCACCAGGATCACGGTGCGCTGGAAGGCGCCCGCCGAGCGGTGCGCGCGGAGCCAGTGGTCGAACCGGAAGCGCACCACCAGCAGCATGAGGACGGACGCGGCCGCCCCCTCCAGGGCGGGGTCGAGGGCGGCTGCGCCCACCAGCGAGGCCGCCGCCGCGAACACCGCCGCCCCGGCCGCGGCGGCCACCACGGCACGGTTCGCCGCCGAGACGACGTGGGCGCATACGTGCGAGCGGTACAGGCCCATCTGGCGCAGCACCACCAGGGTGACCGTGGCGGCGGCGACCGCGCACACCACGCGGGTGGGCCACGCCCCCGAGGCGCCGAACAGCGGCGGTGTCCACGCCACGGCGAGGGCGACCACGTCGCCGACCACCAGCTGGAGACGGGGGCTGCGGCGAGGCGCGGGGCCGACCAGGCCCACCCGGGAGCCTCCCGGGTCCCCGTCCGCGCCCGTGTCCCAGTCGGGTCGTCCCGCCGGTCCCCGGGACGCGGTGCGAGCCCGCGCCCGCGGCGGGGCGCGGGTTATCGAAGCCACCGTGCCGTTCTCATCGTGAGCCAACGCCTTGGACGGGCGCGTCAGGCCCGGATGCCCCTGCCTGCACGCTAGGTGTCGTGATCGGTAATGAAGAGGTCCGAGCGTGCCCGCTGATACGCGCCCGGCAGGGGCGAGGTGCCCCCCGCCCCGGGACGGCGCCCCTCAGAGCTCGGTGATCCCCTCCTCGGCCACCAGCCGGCGCAGGTGCTGCAGGCACCGGGCCCGCGTGGGGCCGATGCTGCCAACGGGCATGCGCAGCATCGTGGCGAGGTCGCGGTAGCCGGTCTCGTCCTCGGACATGAGGAGGCCGAGCAACTCACGACAACGCGGCTTGAGCCGGGCCCACGCCACGAGCAGGGCCCGCTGGACGTCGTGACCAGGTCGTTCGTCGACCTCGGCGGCGCTCCGATCGGGCAGGTTGGCGAGCATCTGGTCGGCGCCCGCCGTGTACTTGGCCGCCCGGCGCAGCATCTGCAGGCTCTCGCGCCGGGCGGTGGTGGCCAGCCAGCCCCCCACCCGCTCGGGCTGTTCGATCCGGTGGAGGTTCTCGACGAGGCGCAGCCACGTCGTCTGCTGGAGCTCGCTGACGTCGGCCGGGGACAGGCCGTACCGGTGCCCGACCGAGGCGATCATCCCGCCGAATCGGGCCACGAGCTCGCGCCAGGCGGGCTCCTCCCCGTTGAGGGCCGCGCCGACCAGAGCCGGGACCGACGCCATGTGCGCGGCGTCCCCGGCGGGCCTGGTCCCAATAGTGGATGTTGTTGGCACGTCAGCAGCCGTGGCGCGCTCTGACGGGCCCGGGGCGGTATCAGCCCCGGAAACGGTCACGCTCATCTAACGTCGTCCCCCCCCGACCGCCAGCCATGTTGTCATCGGCTTTATGGGACAGTCATCATCGATTTTGATGATTTCCGCCGGCAGGTCGTGATGAGCAACGCCAGCAACGCCGCAGGAGCCGCGCCGGCGTCATGTGACAAGTGGTTACATGCCGGTGACACGGCGTTCACACACGCGTCGCCCGACCCAAATCGAATCGACGGTGCTATCTTGCTTCTTGCACCAGCGGGCGGGGGGGTTCGTGAAGGTCGCAGTCTTCGGTCTGGGCTATGTCGGCACGGTCACGAGCGCGTGCCTGGCGTCACGCGGGCATGACGTCTGGGGCATCGACGTCGACGGCACAAAGGTCGACATGGTGGCGGCAGGGAAGAGCCCGGTGGTCGAGCCCGGCCTCGGCGAGTTGGTGGCGCACGCGGCGGCACGGGGCTCGCTGCACGCCACGACCTCCGCGCGCGAGGCCATGGAGGGAGCGGCGGTCTCCCTCGTGTGCGTGGGGACGCCGTCCTCGCCGACGGGCGGGACCGACCTGGGTTTCGTACTGCGCGCCGTGGACGACATCGGCGACGCCCTGCGCCGCGCTCCATCGGCAGGGGCGTCGCCGCCCTTCCACAGCGTGGTGGTGCGCAGCACGGTGCCACCGGGGACGGTGCAGGGCGTGGTGGCACCGGCGCTCGAGGACAAGCTCGGTGTGGAAGAGGGGTTCGTGTTCGGCACCGCCATGTGTCCCGAGTTCCTCCGTGAGGGGTCGGGGGTCGCCGACTTCTTCGACCCGCCGTTCACCGTCGTGGGAACGAGGCACACGCGCCTGGCGGACACCCTCGTCGAGCTCTTCCACTTCCTGCCCGATCCGGTGCGGATCGTCGGCACGAGCAGCGCCGAGGCTCTCAAGTACGCATGCAACGCCTTCCACGCCAACAAGGTCGCCTTCACCAACGAGCTGGCCCGACTGTTCCGTGTGTTCGGGATCGACTCGCGTGAGGTGATGGAGCTCTTCTGCCAGGACGAGCACCTCAACATCTCGTCCACCTACCTGCGACCCGGGTTCGCCTTCGGCGGGCCCTGTCTCCCCAAGGACCTGCGCTCCTTGCTCCACCTGGGCCGGATGCACAGCGTCGACATGCCCCTGTTGTCGGGGATCATCTCCTCCAACGACCGGGTCGTGAGCGACGTGATCGACCGCGTGGCCACCGAGGAGGGCCGCAACGTCGCCCTCCTCGGGCTGAGCTTCAAGGCGAGCAGCGACGACCTCAGGGAGAGCCCCAACGTCGAGGTGGCCGAGACCCTCGTCGGCAAGGGGTTCACCGTGCGGATCTACGACCCCGTCGTGAACCCGTCTCACCTCGTCGGGGCCAACCTCCAGTTCATCGAGTCCAAGCTTCCGCACCTGCGCCGTTTCCTGGCCGACTCGGCCACCGAGGCCCTGGCCGACGCCGACGTCGCCATCGCGTTCTCGAGCGACCCCGCCATCGTCGACGGGCTGCTCACCACGCCCCCCCGCAGGATCCTCGACCTGAGCGGCCGACTGGGGGCGTCCGTGGAGGCCCTCGCCGGCTACGAAGGGATGGGCTGGTAGCTCCGGCGCCGCGACGCCAACCACCGTGTCACGGCGTCGACCGACAGCGCCACGGCACCCACGAGACCCAGGGCCGCGACGGCGTCCGTCGGATAGTGCTGGCTGTCGGCGACCACGGCCACGGTGACGAGACACGACACGAGCGCCACCACCGCCCCGAGGCTCCGTCGCCACGGGCGCGGGGCGGCCAGGACGAAGCCCGTCAGCATGCTGGCGGCCCCGGTGACGTGCCCCGAGGGGTAGCAATAGGTGCCACCCAGGCGCCGTCCCACGAGGGGCTTGAGCACGGCCTCGCACAGCACTTCGGCCACCAATGGCAGGGCCACGACGGCGAGCACGCGGCGGTTCGGGCGCAGCTTGGCGCGACCCAGCGCCCACGACGCCGCCAGCAGCGTGCCGATCGCCACCACCAGCGGGCCCCCGAGCTGGGCGACGTGGTGCCACAGCGGCTGGTGGACCTGGCGGGGGACCACGTCGTAGCCCCACCGGTCGAGCAGGTTCTCCTGCGGCTCGAAGGCCAGGTAGACGCCGGCGGCGGCGACGGCGCCGAAGAGGGCGGCCGCCCCCAGCAGCTTGGGCCGCAGCGCCACGGCCTCCTCGGCCCCGGGGGCCCTCGTGCCCGCGGGCCGCACGGCCCTATCCGGCCCGGGCGTGGCCCGCCGGGGCCGACCCGGCGGAGAAGCGCTCGACGAGGTGCGCCACCACGAGGTCCGAGACCACGGCGCGGTGGTCGGCGCGCAGGAGGCCGTGGTCGAGGCCTTCGATGTACTCGAAGCGCAGGCGCCCGGAGTGCGAGAGCCGGCCCAGGGTGCGCGCCGACGCCCCCTGCCGGATGGGCCGGGCCTCTCGGTCCCCGCACACGAGGAGGAGGTCGGTGCCGCCCGCCACCACCTGGCGCAGCCACACCGCCGATCGACGGCTCGGATCCATGAGGCCGCGCACCCGCCACCCGATGTCGGGGAAGCGGCGGCGCAGCCCCGACAGCGGCCCTTCGTGGTGGAAGGCCTGCACCAGCGGGGTCCGGGGCATGGCCACGCGGCGGCGGGGGTCGAGGTGGCCGCCGGCCAGCACCTCGGGGGGCTGGAACGACAGGACCGGGTTGATGGCGACCACCCCGCGCGGGTGCAGGTCGAGCGCGCTCTCGAGCGCCTGGTAGGCGGCCGAGCACAGGCCCACCAGAACCACGTTCGACGGGTCGTCGCCCGCCAGGGCCCGCGCGGCGTCGAGCACGTCGTCGAAGGCGAGGGGCGAACGCGAGACGAACTCGGGCTGCCCGGGCCGCACCGGGCTGTCCCCCAGCCCGCTCAGGTCGACGCGCGCCGAGCGAAAGCCGGCCAGGGCGAGCCGGCGCGCCAGGTCGACCCACAGGCGATTGGGCCCGATGTGGTGCTCGTTGGCCACACTGAGGAACACCACCGTGGGGCCCGGCGACGGGACCGGGGGCTCGGTCACGAACCCGAAGAGACCGAGCGGGCCGAGCGACACCGGGCGCTCGACCACGCCCGCGAAGGGACCTTCCAGCGCGCGCGGCCCGGCGGGCTCGGCGCGGCCCACGGCCACGGGTCGGGTCCCCGCCCCCGACGACAGCCAACCGGCGATGCGGTCGATGGCGACGTCGGGCAGGACCTGGTGCGGTGATTCGGCGTCGATGAGCTCGGCCTGCCCGGTCGCCTCGCCCCAGGTCACGTCCTCCCCGGCCAGGGCCTCTTGCAGCCGGGCGGGGGCCGGGCCCGGCCGGGTGAGCACCAGGACCCGGCGGGCGAGGGGCGACACGGCGCCCACCTTGATGGCGCGCAGCGCCGTGACGGCCTGGGCGTCGAGCACCAGCCCGGGGATCTCGAGCCCGCCGTCGCTGCGGTCGGGCCGGTCGCCCAGGGCCACCTTGGCGATGAGGCGCTGCTCGCTCAGGAACGCCTGGCCGGAGACCGTGGGGTCCCACAGCACGAGCGCGTCGACGGCGCCGTCGCGGCCGGCGGCCTCGGCGGCCAACAGCGCGCCCAGCCGCATCCCGGCCAGTGCCACCCAGCGCACCCCCGAGGCCCGCACGAACCGCAACGCCTGCCCGATGCTGTCCAGCCAGGCGTCCACGCGTCCGGGGTCCTGGCTGGACCCCGCCGAGTCACCCGTGCCGTCGTACTCGAAGCGGAGCGCGCCCAGACCGCCCGCGGCGGCGCGCTCGGCCAGGCGCCGCATGGCGTAGTGGGACTGCAGGTGGTCGCGTGCGATCGGCGGGCACAGCACGACCGCCCCCGTGGCGGCGGCCCCGGGCGAATGGAACCAGCCGAACAGCGGCCGAGCACGCGGACCGAACCACACGGGCGTCGCCGACAGCTCCCCCTCCTCCTTCCCGGCCGTCGCCGGTTGTCAGTGCGCCGCCAGCGGCCGGTGCTTGAATGGAGCGCGATGCGTCGAGACGAGATTTTATCCCGCGCGCACGGCTCTTTCGGTGCCGGGGCGCCGGGGCGCCGGCGCGGCGTCCGTGCGCGCTGAACACGGGTCCCCCGCCGTTGTCGCCCCACGCTCCATACCGACGCAACCGCCTTCTCCGTCCCCTGGTCCCCCTGGCTCGCACCGTCCGGTCGGTGCGACGGCGGGGCCCGCGCCTCACGCGCTTCGACCCCGCCTGCATGCTCGTCCGGGACGAGCACACCCCGGCGGCGGCGGCCGTCCCCGCCGTCGACGTGCACGCGCACCTCGGACGCTGGCTGACCGCCGACGGCAGTTGGATGGTGCCCGACGTCGGGGCGCTCGTCGCCACCATGGACCGCTGCAACCTGGCGTTGCTCGTCAACCTCGACGGCCGCTGGGGCGACGAGCTCGACGCCAACCTGGCGCGCTATGACCGGGCGCGCCCCGGTCGCTTCCTCACCTTCTGCCAGCTCGACTGGGGCATGCTCGAGCGCGACGGTGGTGTCGGCGAGCTGGTGGCCTCGCTCGAGCGCTCCGTGCACGCCGGCGCCCGGGGCCTCAAGGTGTGGAAGGACCTTGGCCTGACCGTGCGCGCCGGGGGGGAGCTCGTCCTGCCCGACGACCCGCGCCTGGCGCCGGTGTGGGATGCGGCCGGGGCACTGGGCGTGCCCGTCCTGATCCACGTGGGCGACCCCGCGGCCTTCTTCGAGCCCGCCGACCGCCACAACGAGCGTCTCGAGGAGATCCTCCGCCACCCGTCGATCTCCCTGGCGCGCCACGGGCCGGGCGCCTTCAGGCGTCTCATCGAGGCCCTCGAGGCGGTGGTGGCCGGTCACCCGCAGACGTCGTTCGTCGGCGCGCACATGGGTTGCCACGCCGAGGACCTGGCGTGGGTGTCGGGCATGCTCGAGCGCTACCGGAACTTCTGGGTCGACACCGCGGCACGAGCCGAGATCGGCCGCCAGCCCCGGGCGGCCGCCCGCCTCGTCGCCGCCCACCCCGACCGCGTCCTCTTCGGCGCCGACATCTTCCCCGTCGACGAGGCCGAGTACGCCTGCTACTTCCGCCTGCTCGAGACCGCTGACGAGTACTTCCCCTACTCGGCCGGCGCGCCGCCCGCCCCCACCGGGCGCTGGGCGGTGTCGGGCCTGGCCCTCGAGCCCCCGGCGCTCGCCCGCCTCTACCGGGCCAACGCCAGCGCCCTCCTCGGCATCGACCCCCCGGCGCGCCTGGGCCGCTGACCACCCGGGCGCCGCCACCGCGGTCGACACGGAGCGTAGTCATCCGGGTTCTTACTGTGCTATTTTCCGGGCGTCACGTGGGGCGGGGACGGGAAGGGGAGAGCGACCATGGCGGCACCGGTCCTCCCCACCCCGGGCAACGGCGGGGTGGCGCCGGCCACCACCGACCCGCCCCCGGCGCCGGGCGGCTCGACCGGGCAGGCGCACGTGGTCATCATCGTGCAGAACCTCTCGGTCCCCTTCGACCGCCGCGTGTGGCTCGAGTGCCAGGCGCTGCGGGCCGAGGGGTTGGCGGTGTCGGTGGTGTGCCCGCGCGGCCCCGGCGACCCGGCGTACGCCGTGCTCGACGGCGTGCACCTCTACAAGTACCGCCAGCGCTTCTCCGGTGGACGCCAAATGGGGTTCGTGGCCGAGTACCTCTACTCCTTCGTGGCCTCGGCCTGGCTGGTGCTCAAGGCGGCGCGCCGCCGGCGCATCACCGTGCTGCAGGCCTGCAACCCCCCCGACATCTTCTGGCCGCTCGGGATCGCCTTGCGCCTGCTCACCGGCGCCCGCTTCGTCTTCGACCACCACGACCTGTGCCCCGAGCTCTACCAGTCGCGCTTCCCCGACGCCTCGCGGCTGCCGTACTGGGGCCTGCGTGCCGCCGAGTGGTGCTCACATCGCAGTGCCGACCACGTCATCGCCACCAACGAGTCCTACCGGCGCATCGCCGTCGAGCGCAGCGGCAAGGACCCCGACGCCGTCACCATCGTGCGCACGGGGCCCGACGACGACCGGCTGCGACGCGGCCCCGCCGATGCCTCGTTGCGCCGCGGGCGCACGTTCCTCGTCGCCTACCTCGGCGTCATGGGGCCCCAGGACGGCGTGGACATCGTGGTGCGCAGCGCGAAGCTCATCGCCCACGACTGGGGCCGCGCCGACATCGCCTTCACCCTCATCGGCTCCGGCGACTGCTTCGACGAGCTCGTGCGCCTGCGCGACGAGCTCGGGCTGGGAGACACGGTCGAGTTCACGGGTCGGGCGCCCGACGAGGTCGTGCACGCCGTGCTCTCCACCGCGGACGTGGGCCTGTCCCCCGACCCCAAGAACCCGCTCAACGACGTGTCGACCATGAACAAGACCATGGAGTACATGGCCTTCGGCCTGCCGGTCGTCGCCTTCGACCTCACCGAGACCCGGGTGTCCGCCGGGGACGCCGCCCTCTACGCCACCCCCAACCGGGTGGAGGACTTCGCCCGGGCCATCGTCGCGCTCCTCGACGACGGCGAGCGCCGCGCCGCCATGGGCTCCTACGGGCGGGCCCGGGTGGAGGACGAGCTGGCGTGGCGGCACTCGCGGCGGGCGTACGTCGATGTGTACCGTGCCATCATCGACGGGAACGCCCCCCGCGTCTGACGGCGGGGGGACGGAGGTGGGGCGATGGCGGTCACGGGTGGCACGGGCTCGGAGCCGGACATCTACGACTACTGGGCACAGTGTCGGCGGGACCGGCCCGTTGGCCCCTTCGCACCGGGCTCCGACATCTGGGTCGTCACGCGCTACGCGGACGTGGAGCGGGTCCTGCGCGACCCAGGGCGCTTCTCCAGCCGCGTCAACGCCGACACGATGGGCCCGGTCATGGGGACCATGCTCGTCGCCATGGACGGCGACGAGCACCGCCGCTACCGGAACCTCGTGGCCCACGCCTTCCGGCCATCTGCCCTGGCGCGTTGGGAGGCCGAGCTCATCGCGCCCGCGGTCCACGGGCTGATCGACCAGCTGACCGGGGCGACGCGCGCCGACCTCGTGCCCGCCGTCACCAGCCGGTTCCCGGTCCAGGTGATCGCCGGGGTCATGGGCGTCCCCGTCGAGGACCACGCCCGCTTCCACGCCTGGGCCCTGGACATGAACAAGGGCCCGGAGGACTACGACGTGTCGATCGCGGCGTCGCGCGCCATGCGCGCCTACCTGACCCCCATCGTGGAGGACCGCAGGGCCAATCCCCGCGACGACATGGTGTCCGACATCGTCACCGCCGAGGTCGACGGGGAGCGCCTGGACGACGAGCACGTCTACGGATTCCTCCGCCTGCTCCTGCCCGCGGGGGCCGAGACGACCTACGCCGCCATGGGCAACTGCCTGTTGGCGCTGCTCAGCCACCCCGAGGTCCTCGAGCGCGTGCGGGCCGACCGGGCGCTGGTGGAGGACGTCGTCGAGGAGACCCTGCGGTGGGAGACCTCGGTCACGATGGTCAACCGCGAGACCACCTGCCCGGTCGAGATCGACGGGGTCACCGTGCCCCGGGGCGTCTCGCTCGTGTGCGCCACCGGCTCGGCCAACCGCGACGAGACCCGCTACCGGGACCCCGCCACCTGGGACCTCGACCGCCGCGGGCCGGCCCACATCGCCTTCGGCACCGGCCGCCACCAGTGCCTGGGCATGCACCTCGCCCGCCTCGAGCTGCGCGTGGGCCTCGGCGCCCTGCTCGACCGCCTGGTCGGGCTCCGGCTCGACCCCGAGGCGGAGCCCGTGCGCGTGGAGGGGATGGCCTTCCGCTCGCCGCCGTGCCTGCCCGTCGTGTTCGACGCCGTCGGGCCGGCGCCCGTGGCCGGGGCGTGAGCGCCCCCCGGGCGCAGCCCCTCAGGCGTCCTCCTCGCCGGTGACGGCGGCCACCGCGGCCACGTGGTGGCCCTCCTCGAGGCTCATGACGCGCACGCCGGTGGCGTCGCGGCCCTGGGCCGCGATCTCGCGCACGGCGGTGCGGATGACGATCCCGCCCGAGGACACGAGCAGGATCTCGTCGTCGAGGCCGGCCATGAAGGCCGCCACCACGCGCCCGCGCACGGCGGTGAGCTTGATGGCGCGCACGCCCTGGCCGCCGCGGCCCTGGCGGCCGAAGTGGTCGGTCTTGGTGCGCTTGCCGTAGCCGGCGTCGGTCACGATGAGGATGTCGTTGTCGGGGCGCACCACGTCGCACGACACGACCTCGTCCCCGGACCGCAGGCGCATGCCCCGCACCCCCGCCGCGTCGCGGCCCATGGCCCGCACGTCGGACTCCGTGAAGCGGATCCCGCTGCCGTTCCGGCTGACGAGGATGACGTCGTCGTCTCCCGAGGTGGGCACCACCTTGACCAGCTCGTCGCCCTCCCGGAGCGCGATGGCGATGAACCCCTCGCGCCTCGACTTGTCGTACTCGCTGAAGGCCGTCTTCTTCACCTGGCCGAGCTTGGTGGCGAACATGAGGTAGCCCCCGGAGTCGAAGTCCCGGGTGGCCACGATGGCCTGGACCTTCTCGCTGGGCGCCAGCGGCAGCAGGTTGACGGCGGCCGTGCCGCGCGCCGTGCGCTCCTTCATGGGCACCTCGTGCGCCCGCAGGCGGTAGACGCGGCCGCGGTTGGAGAACAGGAGGAGGTGCGCCAGGCTCGTGGTGTGGATCACGTCGTCGACGAGGTCCTCTTCCTTGAGCCGCGCCCCCTGGACGCCCCGGCCGCCGCGCCCCTGCGTGCGGAACGAGGCCGCGTTGACGGCCTTGATGTAGCCGGCGCGGGTCATGGTCACGACGATCTCCTCGTCGCTGATGAGGTCCTCCACGCCGAGCTCGCCGGGGTCGTTGACGATCTCGGTGCGGCGGTCGTCGGCGTACTTGGTCCTGATCGCCCCCAGCTCCTCGGCGATCACCCCGCGCAGGCGGGCCGGGTCGGCCAGGATGGCCTCGAGCTCGGCGATGTCGCGCCGCAGCTCCTCCATCTCCTCCTCGAGGTTGGACCGGCCCAGGCGCGTCAGGCGGGCCAGGGTCATGTCGAGGATGTGCTCGGCCTGGGGCTCGCTGAACTCGAACGGCTTGGCCATGAGGGCGACCGCCGCCGCGCGGCGGTCCTCGGACGCCCTGATCGCGGCGATCACGGCGTCGAGCATGTCGATGGCCTTGAGGAGGCCCTCGACGATGTGCGCCCGCTCCCGCTTCTTGCGCAGCTGGAACTCCGAGCGTCGTGTGACCACCTCGATCTGGTGGTCCATGTAGTACGAAAGCGCCTGCGCCAGGTTGAGCGTCCGGGGCACCCCGTCGACGAGCGCCACCATGTTCACGGCGAAGTTCGTCTGCAGCGGCGTGTGCTTGTAGAGGTTGTTGAGCACGACGTTGGCGTTGGCGTCGCGCTTCAAGGTGATCACCAGCCGCGGCTGCTTGCCGGCCGAGTCGTTCTGCACGTCGGAGATTCCGTCGAGGACGCCGGCGTTGGCCAGCTCCCCGATCTTCTGCTCGATGGCCTCGACCGAGGTCTGGAAGGGGATGTCGCTGACCACGATGCGCGTGGTCCCCCGGTGCTCGTCGACCTCGGCGACCGCCCGCATCTTGATGGAGCCCTTGCCGGTCCGGTAGGCGTCGAGGATGCCGGCGCGGCCGAGGATCTGGGCGCCGGTGGGGAAGTCGGGGCCCTTGACGAACTGCATGAGGTCGTCCGGCGTGGCCTCGGTGTGGTCGAGCAGGTGGACCACGGCGTCGATGACCTCGCCCAGGTTGTGCGGCGGGATGTTGGTGGCCATGCCCACGGCGATGCCCTGGGACCCGTTCACCAGCAGGTTCGGGAAGCGGGCCGGCAGCACGACCGGCTCCTCGGTGGTGCCGTCGTAGTTGGGGACGAAGTCGATCGTCTCCTCGTCAATGCCGGCCAGCATCTCCATGGCCAGCGGCGCGAGCTGGCACTCCGTGTAGCGCATGGCGGCCGGCCCTTCCTCGGGGCCGCGCCCGCCGAAGTTGCCGTGCCCGTTGATCAGCAGGTGGCGGAGGCTGAAGTCCTGGGCCATCCGGACCAGGGCGTCGTAGATGGCGGTGTCGCCGTGGGGGTGGAAGTTCCCCATGACCTCGCCCACGGCCTTGGCGCACTTGGCACGTGGGCGGTCCGGACGCAGGCCCTGTTCGTACATGGAGTACAGGATCCGGCGGTGCACCGGCTTGAGCCCGTCGCGTACGTCGGGCAGCGCCCGCGACACGATGACCGACATGGAGTACTCGAGGAACGAGCGCTCCATCTCCTCCTGGATCTCGATGGGCTCGATGGCCGGCGGGGTCGGCTCGGGCACGTCCGTCCCGGCGTCACCTCCACCCCTGCCCCCACGCTTGGCCATGTGCCTCTGATCCCTCCGCGTCGTCCCCGGGCCGTGGCCGAGACGCCCCTCAGATGTCGAGGAAGCGCACGTCCTTGGCGTTGGTCTGGATGAAGTGGCGGCGCACGTCGACGTCGTCGCCCATGAGGATCGAGCACACTTCGTCGGCCAGGGCCGCCTGCTCCACGCCGATCTGCAGAAGCGACCGGCGCCCCGGGTCCATGGTGGTGTCGCGCAGCTCGTGGAAGTCCATCTCCCCGAGGCCCTTCAGCCGCTGGAACTCCTGGCGGTGGTCGGGGTTCTCGGCGAGGAAGGCCCCCTTGGCGGCGTCGTCCTTGAGGTAGCGCTTCTCCTTGCCCACGAGGGTGGAGTACAACGGCGGTTGCGCCACGTAGACGAACCCGCCTTCCACGAGCGGCCGCATCTGCCGGAAGAAGAAGGTGAGCAGGAGCGTCCGGATGTGCGACCCGTCGACGTCGGCGTCGGCCAGGATGATCACCTTGTGGTAGCGGATCTTGGTCACGTCGAACTCGTCGGCCAGCCCGGCGCCGATGGCCGAGATCAGTGACTGGATCTCCGCGTTCTTGAGCATCTTGTCGATCCGGGCCCGCTCGACGTTGAGGATCTTGCCCCGGATGGGCAGGATGGCCTGCACCCGCGGGTTCCGGGCGTCCTTGGCGGACCCACCAGCCGAGTTGCCCTCCACGATGAAGAGCTCGCTCTCCCGCGGCTCGCGTGAGGAGCAGTCCACGAGCTTGCCCGGGAGCCCCGCCCCGCCCAGGGCGCTCTTGCGCCGGGTGAGGTCGCGCGCGGCGCGCGCCGCGACCCGGGCACGGGCCGCCGTGGTGGACTTCTGCACGATCTGGTTGGCCTCGCGCGGGTTCTCCTCGAGCCACTCGCCGAGCTTCTCGTTGGTGGCCCGCTCCACCAACGACCGAATGGACACGTTGCCGAGCTTGGCCTTGGTCTGTCCCTCGAACTGCGGCTCACGCAGGCGCACCGAGATGATGGCGGTCAGGCCCTCGCGGATGTCTTCGCCCTGGAAGTTCTCCTCCTTCTCCTTGAGGGTCCCCTTGGCCCGGGCGTAGCGGTTGACGGCGTTGGTGAGGGCCTTCTTGAAGCCCTCCTCGTGCATGCCGCCCTCGATGGTGGAGATGCCGTTGGCGAAGGAGTGGATCGACTCGTGGAACCCGGTGTTCCACTGCAGGGCGATCTCCACCTCCTGGTCGTCCTCGGTCTGCGCGTACGAGCACACCCGGCGGAACAGGGACTCCTTGGCGCTGTTCAGGTGCTTGACGTAGTCGACGATGCCGCCGTTGTACTTGAACGTCGTCTTTTGCTCGCGCCCGGCGCGCTCGTCGACGAAGCGGATCTCGAGGCCCTTGTTGAGGAAGGCCATCATCTGCAGCCGTTCGAGGACGGTCTGGGCCCGGAACTCGGTCTCCTCGAACACCGATGCGTCCGGCCAGAAGGTGACGGTGGTGCCGGTGCGCTCGCGGGGCGCCGGCCCGGTGGCCTTGAGCTTCTTGGCGCGCTCGCCCCCGTTGGCGAACTCGGCCACGTGGTGCTTGCCGTCCCGGTCGATCTCCAGGACGAGCTTGCTCGACAGGGCGTTCACGACCGACACGCCCACCCCGTGGAGGCCGCCGGACACCTTGTAGCCCGAGCCGCCGAATTTGCCCCCGGC
>DATJBC010000134.1:0-7721 GCA_035515515.1 Acidimicrobiales bacterium | reverse complement strand
GTCCGACTGACGGTCGCATTGGCGGTGGTGATCGCCGTGTCGTTCGCCTTCTCGGTCCTCGACACGAGCGCCCATCCCACGAGCGCGTACTTCTCCCCGTTCACCCGGGCGTGGGAGCTCGCGCTAGGCGCCCTGGTGGCCGTGGCAACACCGTGGCTGTTGGCCGCCCCCAGGCACCTCGCCGCGGCGGCCACGTGGATCGGGATGGCGGCGGTGATCGTGGCGGCCGTGACTTTCACAGCATCCACCGCATACCCGGGGTCTCTGGTGGCGATCCCCGTCGTGGGAGCGGCGCTCATCATCGCCGGGGGAGTGCGGGCACCTCGCTACGGCGTGGAGTCGGTGCTGCGCTTGCGGCCGTTCTCGGTCACCGGCAAGCTCTCGTACTCGTTGTACTTGTGGCACTGGCCCATTCTGATCTTGGCGGCCGAGCACGCCGGCCACACAAGCCTCCCGGTAGGGGACAACCTCGCCTGGGTGGTGGTGGCGGTCGCCGCCTCAGCGGTGACGTACCTGCTGCTCGAGAACCCCGTCCGCCATGCCGGGCCGCTGATGCGCGTCCGGTGGGCGAGCGTGGGGATGGGCCTGGCCATGGTCGCCCTCACCGTCGGCACCCTGACCGCCGAGATCGGCGTGGCATCCCCGGCGCCCGCCCACGCCGGCGCCAGAGCCGCGAAGCCCAGCGTCACGCTGGTGTCCGCCCCGCGCTGCACAGTCCTCCGTCTCGTCGATGCGGCCAGCACGATCAGGAGCGCGCCCTCGAACCTGGTGCGGCGCCTGGCGCTAGCCGAGGCCGAGCCTCTGTCCAATATCGGCATCCCCCCGCCGAGCAGCGGATGCTGGCCCAGCTACGGCGTCTCCTCCGTGCCGGCCTGTACGATCGGGAACCCCGCAGGGACCAAGACCATGGTCCTCGACGGCGACTCCCACGGGCGCATGTGGTTTCAGGCTCTGGACGACATTGCGACGAAGGCGCAGTGGAGGCTCGTCGCCCTTATCAAGGGCGGGTGCCCGGCCGAGTCCGTCTCCGTGTCGATCCTCGGTACTCTCAATGCACACAAAGGCCTGTGGGCGGCGTGCGACGCGTGGCACAGCTTCGCCATCGTCCGGATCAACCAGATGGACCCGCAGCTGATCGTGATCTCCCAGGCGTCGTACTGGCGGACACCGACTGGCAGGGCATTCACCGCTACGCCCTTACGAACCACGTAGCCGTGGCCTATTCGCGGTTCGTCGAGGGGGTCCTGGCGCAAGCCATCGACCCGTCGCGTTACTGAACGACCCTTTATGGTCCTCCCGTGCTGAGCAACGCGCTGCTCGTCGGGCTGATGACCCTGGCGGCCGCGTCGGGCCTCGCCGTCCTGCGCGTCGCGCAACCCGACCGACGGGCACGCGTCCCCCGGGGCCTCCTCCCCGCATGCTCGATCACACTCGCCGCATCGGTGGCGGCCGTCTTCGCGGTCGCCGTGCACGACGACGTGGCGCCAACCGCCCACGCCACCCCGACGATCTCACGACGGGCGTCGCTGGCCGAGGTCCTCAACCTGGTGTCGGCGTCCACCACCATCAACCACGTGCCCCGCGACCTCGTCCCGCCACTGTCCCACGTTTCCGACAGCTCCAATTTCGGGGCTCCCCCCGGACAATGCTGGCCGGGAGTGAACAGCTCGACGGTGCCCGCTTGCGCCTTCGGCGACACCACCAGCACGCGGACCATGGTGCTCTACGGGGACTCGCACGCGGCGATGTGGTTCGATGCTCTCGACGACGACGCCAGGAGCGCCCACTGGAAGCTCGACGTCATCTCGAAGGGATCGTGCCCGGCCGTGGACCTGTCGGTCCACGCGCCCCTAGCCCGGGGGGAGTGGGCGGCATGCGACGAATGGCACCGATTCGCGCGGGCCCGCATCGCCCAGGACCGGCCCCAGTTGGTGGTGGTCTCCCAAGCACTGACCTACGGCGCGCCGGATGGCACCTTGTTCTCCACGGTGGCCTGGCAGCGTGCCATGGCGACCCTCCTGCAGGCGCTGCCGGGGCGCAAGGTGGTGATCGGCGACATCCCCTTCGGCGGCAACCTCGACTGTCTCCTCGCCCATCCCACGGCCCTCCAGCGGTGCTCACGCGCTGCGCCCCCCGCCATCGACCAGGCCGAGCAGCGGGCGGCCCGCACGGCGGGCGCCACCTTCGTCGACACCACGCCGTGGTTCTGCGCGGCCCGTTGCAGCGTGGTCATCGGCAACTACAGCCCGTACTACCTGGCCGAGCACGTCGCTGTCGGCTACTCCGAGTTCCTCGAAGGGGTGCTGTCGAAGGCCATAGGGCTCTGACGCGCCCACCGGCAGGCTCCCGTGCCCCGACCCTCTGATCAGAGGGTCGCGCCCGGGGCCGCCCCCGGGCGCACACGCCGCCTGCGACGCACCCCGGTGGCCGCCCCGACACAGCCCACCACGACGACGCCCAGCGACGCCGCCGCCAGCCCCGCGCTGAAGGTCTCCGGCCAGTAGCGGACCTCGATCACGTGCCGGCCCGGCGGGACGCGCGCCTGCAGCATGACGCCGCCGAAGGGCTGGAGGGGAAGGGGCCGACCGTCGATCGAGGCGTGCCAGCCGGGGAGGTTGGTCAGCCGGAGGCGCAACACGTCGGGGGTGGCGGCGTCGGTGGTCACCCGCAAGGTGGCCGGATCGGGGCGCACGGCGGCCACGGGCGTGCCGGGCGCGTCGGTCGCCGGCATCCCCTGATCGGCGGGCGTCAGCGTGGCCACGGCGGCCCCGGGGACCCGGAAGAGGCCCTCGCCCGCCAGGGACGTCACGAACTGCGTGCCGGGAGGCCCCGGGTCGCCGGGCGGCTCGAGGATGTAGGACACCCCGTAGAGCTGTGCCTGGCCCACGCTGGTGACGGCCGGGCAGAACGTGGATATTGCCACGTAGCCGCCGATGACGCCGTACTGGCGCAGCCAGCTCTTGAAGTAGGAGCTCGGCGTGAGCGGGTCGTACACGCACATCTCGTCGATCCCCAGGCCGACGTTGGCGTTCGCCAGGATGCCGATCTGCGGGAGGTACGCCCACCGCTTGGACTGGACGCCGATCCCCACCACCGACGAGCCGACGATGCGCTTCAAGGCCGCCTCCGCCGGCGTGGCCACGAACCCGGTGGGGCTCGAGGACCACACTCCGTCGTTGGCCCACACCAAGAAGGCCGAGGCGCACACGATGAACGCGCCGGCCACCGCCCGGGCAGCCCCGCGGGCACGGGGATCGCCCCGTCCCCATCTCCTCGCCACCAGCCAGAGGGCGCCGGCGCCGGCGAAGCCGACGCCGCATTCCACCGCGGCCCATCGCAGCGCCGGGGTGCTCCCGGGGTGCCCGTGCAGGCCGACGCGCCACAGCACGACGAGCACCACGCCCGCCACCACGAACCCGCCCGCCACGCGCCACGCCACCGCGGCGTCGAGCGAGCGGAGCATCCGGGCGAGCCCCAGCGCGGCCAGGGCCACTACCGCGAGCATGAGCAACACGATCGACCGCGACGCCCGCACGGCCTGGAGGCCGGGGAAGCCGGCCAGCCACGAGACGACCGGCGGCACGAACGCGATGAGGATGCAGAACAGCACCACGGCGACGAGCCCGACGACCTCGGGCCGACGGAACGTGGTGACGACACCCGCGATCGCCAGCACGACGACGAGCACGCCCAAGGCCTCGAGGCTCCCTCTGACGTACAGCCGGTTCCATCCCACGAAGGCCAGGTTGGTGAAGACGCCCGCCGGCAGGGCGTCGTGGCCGTGGAGGGCGACGCCGCCCGAGGAGTTCCGGACCGACAGCCGGGTGAGCTGCAGGCCCGGGAACAGAAGCGGGCCGCTCAGCAGGCCGGCGGTGACGGCCGCCGACGCCAGGTCCAGCACGGACCGTCCGGTCCGGCGGGGGGCGCGCTGCTGGCGGTGGCGCACGATGACCGCCGCGCCGGCGAAGACGGCGACGCCCACCATGAGGGGCACGAGGGCGTCCACCTGTCCCGCGTACACCGCCAGGGCCAGCGCCACGGCCAGCATGAGCCAGGCGCGGAAGCGGTGCGTCCCCCGCAGTACCAGGACGATGGCTGCCAGGATCCAGCCCGCCCACGACATGACCGAGGCGATGGGCCACCCGAGCCAGATCATGAACCCGCCGCTCAGCTCGAAGACCGCCCCGGCGAACGCCGAGGCCATGACCCCGCAGCCGAGGACACGACCGAGCACGTAGGCGCCCGCCCCCGCCAGGAGCAGCGTCGTGAGGACGGCGGCCGTGTAGGCCAGGTGCAGCGGCAGGGCGTACCCGACCAGGGTGGGCAGGGCGAACGCCGCCGACTGCCAGTTGAACGCCAACGGCATCCCGAGGACGCTGTAGGGGTTCCACAGGGGGAGGTGGCCCTGGTGCACCTGCGTCCACGAGAGCGCCGTCCAGGGGATCAGCTCCTTGATCTGGTCGTAGGCCAGGGTGGGGTGGACCGGGCCGTGCGCCTTGGACAGGCCCATCTGGTTCAGGACGTCGTAGGGGCCCAGTGAGGCGCCGTGGCGCAACGCGGGGGCCATCACCGCGAAGGCGGCGACGGCCACGACGGCGAGCCCCGCCACCTCGCGCACGACGCGCGGCATGCTGCGGCTCCTCCGCCGGGCGGTGCGCGACGAGGCGATGTGGGCGGACGCGGGCCTGATGTCCGCGGGAGCTACGGGTGGGGCCGAGGTGCTGTGGATGTCCGGGCCCATCCCCCTGCCCACGCCAATCGGTACGCCCCTCGAGGGCGACTGCGGCCATGGTAGTCGAGCGCCGCGGCGCCGCTCCGACGCGCGTGCAGCGAGGCCGCCCGCCCGGGCGCCGGGGCCGCCCGGGGCGCCGGGCCCGCTACTTGACCGCCTTCTTGATCAGCTTGCCGATCTCGGTGTAGCCGAGGGTGTTGGCGTGGATGTTGCCCAGCGAGCAGTACCACGTGTACTTGCACACGTAGACGACGCCCTTGGGGATCTTCGTTCCCTTGGGAACCCACGTGAGGGTCTTGGGCGCCTTCGCCAGCTTGGTGATCGGGGTGTAGCCCTTGGTGGCCTTGGTGACGTCCACGAACTTGCCGTGGGCGACGCTGGTGTACGCCTTGTCGAGCGCCGGGTTGATGAAGGCCTGGAAGGCGAGGATGGACTCCGAGGCCAGGGTCTGGTCGGCGGCCGACGTCGGGTACGTGGGCGTGCCGTTGTTGTTCACCCACAGCCCGAGGAGCACGTCGGGGTAGGTGAGCCCCACGATGGGCGCCGTCGAGCTCCCCAGGGCGGTGTGCAGGTCGCTGACCAGCGTCTGCACGTTCGTCTTGATGGTGTTCACCCCGGCGATGACGCAGGGCACCGCGCTCGTCTGGCCGTTGACGGGGTGGCCGGGGGCCGCCGCGATGCACGGCGTGACGTCGTTGCCGCCGATGGACACCGTCACCAGGCCGATCTGGCTCTGGTGCGCGCTGATGAAGGCGGCCGCCGCCTGCTCCTGGGTGTCACCGGCTGGCACGGTCCCGGCGCCGGTGGCGGCGGGCGGGCCGTAGGCGTCGACGCCGCACACGCCGTTGAAGGTGAGGATCGAGTCGGTGGTGGCGCCCCCACAGCCGAAGTTGACGAGCGTCATCTTGAGCTTGGACGCCACGTAGCCGGTGTACCCCGAGGTGGCGCTGTTGAAGGGAGCGGGCTGGTACCCGACGGAGTAGGAGTCACCCAGTGACACGTAGTACTTCGGCGTGGACGGCGCAGCGCCGGCGAGCGACGGCTCGACCAGCACCGCCACCACACTGAGGCTGGTCACCGCCAGCGCGAGACGGACAACGGACGAAACCCGGCGCGGCTGCATCGCTTCCCCCTGACAGGCCCTGCCCCCCGAATGACACACCATAGGTAGCCCTCCGACGGGCCTCACGCCATCGTCAAAACTGGTGAGGGTCCGACCGAGGGGCGACGTAGACGTAGCAGTCCAGGTCGGGCTCCGTCTTCAGCCTGATCGTGACCTCACCTGCCCGTTCCCAGCCGGCTCGCTCGTAGAGCGCCACGGCCGCCTCGAGCTCCGTGGCCACGTCGAGGACGGGGTGCAAGCCGCGCCGACGCGCCTCGGCCGCCGCGGTGTCGAGGAGCCGGCGGCCGGCCCCTGAGCGCCGGGCGCCGGGGCCCACCATGAGGCGGGCCACCACCGCCACGTCGCCGGGGGCGACGCCCAGGTACCGCGCGGCAGCCGCCACGGTGACCGCCGCCCCGGTGCGGTGCAGCGAGACGTGCCCCACGACGGCGCCGTCGGCGTCGGCCACCCACGCGGCGAGCTGCTGGGGAGGGGAGAGGAACGTGGCGAGGTCGATGGGACCGCGCGGCGGATAGCCGTCGGCCATGCGACTCTGGCGGGCCATCGCCAGGCAGGCCCCGGCGTCGGAGGCCCGTCGGGGGCGCACGAGCACGCCCCCAGCTTGGTCCGTGGCGGCCGCCGCCGCGGCGATAATGGTGCATGGACGAGCCGCAGCCAGCCCTCCGCAGCACGGCGCGCGCCACGCTGCGCCGCAAGCGCGAGCGCGGCCACCACGACCGTGCGGCCGTCGACGCCATCCTCGACGAAGCCTTCGTGTGCCACGTGGGCTTCCGCGACGGCGAGGGGGTTGCCGTGCTCCCCACGGCCTACGCCCGCGTCGGCGACTCGCTCTACCTGCACGGGGCGGCGGCCAACCACATGCTGCGGGCCCTGGGGGACGGCGCGCCGGCGTGTGTCACCGTCACCCTGGTCGACGGGATCGTCCTGGCGCGCTCGGCGTTCCATCACTCGATGAACTACCGCTCCGTCGTCCTCTTCGGCCCCGCTGCGCGGGTCGACGACCCCGACGAGAAGCGCCGGGCCCTGCTGGCGATCGTGGACCACGTGACCCCGGGGCGAAGCACCGACGCCCGCCCACCCACCGAGTCCGAGCTGCGGGCCACGGCCGTGGTCCGCTTCCCCATCGACGAGGGCTCGGCCAAGGTGCGCACGGGCGGGCCCGTCGAGGAGCCCGAGGACCTCGACCTCCCCGTGTGGGCGGGCGAGATCCCCCTGGCGCTGGCCGTGGGCGACCCACAGCCCGACGCCGGCGTGGACGGCGTCGTCGCCGTGCCCGCCTACGTCAGCGGCTTCCGCCGGCCGGCGTCACCGGCGCCCGCCCACCCGTCCTCGGCCGACCCCGCCCGCCCACCGGCGCCCGGGGGATGACCGTCGTCCTCAGCGCGAGCGCGACGGCGTGCGCCGTCGGCCCGGCCGGGCCGGCCCCGCGTCGGCCGCCAGCCGGGAGGCCAGCTGCCGGGAGATGTCGAAGGCCCTGGCCATCTCGCTGAGGCTGGTGCCCTGCTCCACCCCGAGGGCGAACATGGCCACCCGGGCGTTGTGCCGGGCGTCGGTGAAGCGGTCCAGGGCCTCGGTGGTCTGGGGGCGCAGGTGGGGGCCGCCCAGGCGGTCCAGGGCCTCCACCACGGGGACGCCCCCTTCGACCAGGCGGCTCATCGTTCCCAGGACCCGCTCGAATCGGGCCAGGACGGCCCGGAGGTTCTTCGCCGACTCGATGAGCTCCGTGTTGCGCCGAACCAGCTCGTCGACCTTCTTCGCCATCTCGATCTCGCCCCCGTTGCCCTCCCCCAGGCTAGTTCGATCATCGAACGGTTCCCACCGGGCGGGGGGGCCCGGACGCGGAAGTGCCCCTCGAGGCGAGGGGCA
>DATJBC010000133.1:0-10772 GCA_035515515.1 Acidimicrobiales bacterium | reverse complement strand
CTTCCTCGAGGAGCAGCCCGACCTGGGCACCAAGTGGGCCCCGCGCTTCGTGCGGGTGACCGGCGCCGTCCCCCTCACCGCCTCGGGCAAGGTCGACAAGCGGCCCCTGCGCCGGGCGCTGTGGAACACCGACGACCCGGTGTGGTGGCGCCCCTTCGCCCCCCGGGCGGCCGCCGGCCGCCCCGGGAGCGGGCCCGCCCCCCTCGCCTACCGGCGCCTCACGCCCGCCGACGCCGCCGCCCTGGCCGCCCAATTCGCCGCGCACGGGCGGCGCGACCTGCTCGAGGCCTGAGCCCGGCCGGGACGGACCGCTCCCGAGCGCAAGACGGGGGGGCCCGTGCCGTTCCCCTGGCGTACCGGGGTGGGCGACACTCCCGCGGCCGGTACCGGGTCCCGTCCCCCCGCGTCGGACCCGGTACCGGCCGACTCTCTCCCCGCCGACGCGCCCAGCCCCCCGCCGGCCGCCAGCCCCCACCACGGGGCGCGGCCGGTCGTGCGCGCCCTCGCCGGCGGCCCTACAGTCGCAGCGCGCCGGCGCGCTCGTGACGCGTGCCGCGGTCACCGGGAGGAGGCCGTCATGGGATTGATGGACAAGGTGAAGTCGCAAGCCACGCAGCTCGCCGAGAAGGCGCAGCAGGCGGGCCAGGCGGGGCAGGCCAAGCTGGCCGAGGTCCAGGCCAAGCGCAAGGCCGACGCCCTCCTGCTGGAGCTGGGCGGCGTCGCCTACACCCAGCGCGTGGGGCGGGCCGACGCCGCCGCGGAGAAGCGGGCCACCGAGCTGGTCGGGCTCCTCCAGGCGCACGAGGCCGAGCACGGGCCCGTGGCCGTCACCTCGGCCAACGGCCCGCTGGCCGAGGCGAGCGGCGTGGTGGACCCGGGCGCCGGCGCGCCCGCCCCGGCGGGGACGCCCCCCACGTCCTCGGGGCCCATCCCCCAGGCCACCTACGGCGACGGCGAGAGCTGAGGGGCCGCCTTGGCGTGGGATTTCGCCACGGAGCCCGAGTTCCAGGAGAAGCTCGACTGGATGGACGGCTTCGTCCGTGACGAGGTCGAGCCCCTCGACCTCGTGTGGGGCGACCGCACCTTCCATCCACTCGAGGAGCCGCTGCGCAGCATCGTCGACCCCCTGAAGGACGAGGTCCGGGCCCGGAAGCTGTGGGCCTGCCACCTCGGCCCCGAGCTGGGGGGCGAAGGCTACGGCCAGGTGAGGCTCTCGCTCATGAACGAGATCCTGGGCCGGTCGCGCTGGGCGCCCATCGTCTTCGGCTGCCAGGCCCCCGACACCGGCAACGCCGAGATCATCGCCCACTACGGCAGCGACGAGCAGAAGGAGCGCTACCTGCGGCCCCTGCTCGACGGCGAGATCTTCTCCTCGTACTCGATGACCGAGCCCCAGGGCGGCTCCGACCCCACCCGCTTCACCACCCGGGCCCGGCGCGACGGGGACGAGTGGGTGATCGACGGGTGGAAGTTCTTCTCGTCCAACGCCCGCACGTCCTCGTTCCTCATCGTGATGGCGGTGACGGACCCCGACGTGAGCGCGTACCAGGGGATGTCGATGTTCCTGGTCCCCACGGACACGCCGGGTGTGGACATCGTGCGCAACATCGGGCTCATGGGCGAGCACCTCGGCGACGGCCACGAGGGCATGCACGCCCTCATCCACTACGACGGGGCGCGGGTGCCGGCCGACGCCCTGCTGGGCGGGGAGGGCCAGGCCTTCGCCATCGCCCAGACGCGCCTCGGCGGTGGCCGCATCCACCACGCCATGCGCACGGTGGGCGTGTGCCAGAAGGCGCTCGACATGATGTGCGAGCGGGCCCTGTCGCGCCAGACCCAGGGCGGCGTCCTGGCCGACAAGCAGAGCGTGCAGAACTACGTCGCCGACTCCTATGCGCAGCTCGTGCAGTTCCGGCTGTTCGTGCTGTACGTGGCGTGGGAGATCGACCGCTACCAGGACTACCGCAAGGTGCGCCACGACATCGCCGCCGTGAAGGTCCTCACCGCCCAGGTCCTCCACGACGTCGTGCAGCGCGCCATCCAGGTGCACGGCGCCCTGGGCGTGTCCAACGAGATGCCGCTGGGCGGCTACTGGATGATGGTCCCCGTCATGGGTCTGGTGGACGGGCCCAGCGAGGTCCACCGGGTCACGGTGGCCCGCCAGGTCCTCAAGCGCTACCAGGCGTCGCCCGACGCCTGGCCCAGCGAGCACCTGCCCCGCAGGATCGCCGCGGCGCGCGAGAAGTTCGCCGAGTACCTCGAGCACGAAGTCGCCAACCAGTGAGCGCCGACATCCAGACGCTGTCGGCGGCGGGGGACGACGACGCCCGCACCCGCGGCCTGGTCGACCCGGGCCGCCTCGAGGCCTTCCTGGACGCGCACGGCCTCCCCGGCCGGGGGGAGGCCCTCGAGGCGCGCTTCGTGACGGGGGGCGCCTCCAACGAGCTGTTCGAGATCCGGCGGGGCCCCCACCGGATGGCGCTGCGCCGCCCCCCGCGTGTGGTCCCCGAGGGACGCAACGAGACCATGCTGCGCGAGTACCGGCTCCTCGCCGCGCTGGCCGGCAGCGACGTGCCGCACGCCCGTGCCCTGGCGGTGTGCGACGACCCCGGGCTCCTGGGGGGCTGCTTCTACCTCATGGAGTACGTCGACGGCTGGTCCCCCATGGGGGGCGGCGGCTGGCCGGCACCGTTCGACACGGACCTCGACGCGCGGCGCGGGCTCGCCTTCGAGCTGGTGGACGGCATCGCCAAGCTGGCCAAGGTGGACTGGCGCGCCGCGGGGCTGGAGGGCTTCGGCCGCCCCGAGGGGTTCCACGAGCGCCAGGTGGACCGGTGGATGGCGCACCTCGCCGCCGTGCAGTTCCGCGACATCCCGGGCCTGGACGTCGCCGCGCAGTGGCTGCGGGGCCACAAGCCCCGGCACTACGAGCCGGGGATCATGCACGGCGACTACCAGTTCGCCAACGTCATGTACCGCCACGGCGCCCCCGCCCGGCTGGCGGCCATCGTGGACTGGGAGATGGCCACGGTGGGCGACCCGCTGCTCGACCTCGGATGGGTGATCCAGGGGTGGCTCGACGCCGAGGACGACAGGGCGACCGGGAGCTACGTCGACTACACGGGCCTGCCGTCGCGTGCGGAGCTGCTCGACTACTACCACGCCGAGAGCGGTCGGGACGTGGAGGAGATCGACTACTACGTGATCCTGGCGCGCTTCAAGCTGGCGGTCGTGCTCGAGGGCGGCTACGCGCGCGTCGTGCAGGGCAGCGCCGACAACCCCAAGATGGAGGCTTTCGGGGACGTCGTGCTGCGCCTGGGGCGCAGCGCGGCCGAGCTCGCGTCCACCACGTCACTGTGACCGGCCCGCGGTGACCGGCCCCCAGGACACGAGGGGCGGCCTGTCGGCGTTCGACCTGACCGGCACGGTCGCCCTGGTGACCGGGGGCAGCCGGGGCCTGGGGCGCGCCATGGCCCTGGGCTTCGCCGCGGCCGGCGCCGACGTCGTGGTGGCCAGCCGCAAGCTCGAGGCCTGCCGCCGGGTCGTGGCCGAGGTCGAGGCCATGGGGCGGCGCGGCCTGGCGCACGCGTGCAACGTGTCCAACTGGGCCGAGCTCGAGCCTCTGGCGGACGCCGCCTACGACGCCTTCGGGCGCGTGGACGTGCTCGTCAACAACGCCGGCATGTCGCTCCTGTACGGGGACGTGCTCGAGGTCACCGAGGCCATGTGGGACAAGGTCGTCGACCTCAACCTCAAAGGCGTGTTCCGACTGACCGCTTTGGTCGGCACGCGCATGGTGCGCGACGGGGGTGGCTCGATCATCAACGTGAGCAGCGTGGGGTCGATCCGGCCCACCCCGCACATCCTGCCCTACGCGGCGGCCAAGGCGGGTGTGAACGCCCTCACCGACGGCTTCGCCAAGACGCTCGGGCCCACGGTGCGCGTCAACTGCATCATGGCGGGACCGTTCCTCACCGACGTCACCAAGGCCTGGGACCCCGAGACCCTGGAGCACGGTGCGGAGCGGCACGCCCTGCAGCGCTTCGGCCGGCCCGACGAGGTGGTGGGTGCCGCCCTGTACTTCGCCAGCGCGGCGTCGAGCTTCACGACGGGCACGCTCCTGCGCGTGGACGGCGGCATCCCCTGAGGTCACGGGCGCCGGCCCACGCGCCGGCGCCCGCTCGAGGCGACCGTGGCGAGCTTCCCGGGCGCTGCACCGGACACGACGCGCACGGCAGCCCCGGACGCGTGGGGCGGCTCGCCGCGGGTGGGGCGGGGCCCCACGGCGGCGGCCAGCACGCCCGAGTTGGGCACGTGCAGCGGCCCGTCGCCGGTGTCGACGGTGACGTAGGTGAGCGAGATCGTCCGCACGGTGCCGTCGAGCTCGCCGCCGTAGGCGCCGGCGCGGATGCGGATGTGATCCCCGACGGCGAAGGGGCGGGTGAGCAGCAGGACGAGCCCGGCGAACACGTTGCCCAGGCTCTGCTGGGCGGCGATGCCCACGACGACACCGGTGAGGGCGCCGCCCAGCACGAGATGCTCGACCGGGACGGCCAGCAAGCCGAGCGCCGTGATCAGCACCACGACGTAGCCGGCGAACGTGATGAGCAGGCGCAGTGCGCTCGCGCCGCTGCTCCCGACGCGCAGGCACGCCGCGCTGAAGACCGCTCCCGCCGCCCCCCGTAGCGCGGTGGTGGCCAGGACGACGAAGGCCAGCGCGGCGCCGAGGGCGATCAACCTGGAGTGCAGCTCGTGCCCGTGCACGTCGCCGAGGTCCGATCCCACCACCAGCGCCACGACGGCGCCCATCCCCGACGCCACGGCCCGACGGAGGTCGGACCGACGCACGGTCGAGGGTGCCGTCGAGCCCTCCGCGGGCGCGCGACGGCCCCGCACCTTCACCCATGCCACATCCGTCCCACTACCCCCAGGGCGGCCCCTCAACCCCCGCAAGCCCCGTCGTGGTCGTCCGTAGTGATGGCATCGGGGAGGCGGTCGAGGAGGGGAAGTTGGCCGACGTTGAGCTTGGCGCGGGCGTCGGGCAGCGCGCACCACGCCGCCCGGTCTACCTCGGGGAACGCCCGACGTTGCCCCGAACGCGGCGGCCACTCCATCTCGAATTGGTTGCTGGTCACGGCGGTGACGTCGATGTCGCCGTGCACCGCCCAGGCGCGCACCCGCTTGCCGCCGGCCTGCACGATCTCGCCCAGGTCGACGCGCCGTCCCGGTGGCGGGGGTTGCCCGAGCTCCTCGGCGAATTCCGCCTCGGCGCGCGCCGCGGGATCCTCGTCCGCCGTGTATTCACCTTTGGGGATGGACCAGGCCCCGGCGTCGCGGTGCGCCCAGATCGGCCCACCCGGGTGCACGAGGAGAACTTCGAGGTCACCGTCGCTGTTCCACCGGTAGAGCAGGAGCCCGGCGCTGGTGCGCGCCATCAGGAGCGTCCGCGCCGGTGCGTGGCCCGACGGTGGGATGCAGTTGTCATTGCCACCATTGTGACCCTTGAGGTGCGACGTGTTTGATGGGCGCGTCGTTCCCGGTGAGGCTGGTGCTCATTGCCGTGGCGGATCGTGTCCGCGCTTTGGCCGAACGTTGTCCCTCTGGATTGGCACACACGTGCATCGTTCACTACGGTCGCACACGGGTGCCCTGCCGGGCGGAGGAGCGGCGGAAGAGGCGGATCGCGCATCTTCACGTGCCGCGACAGCGCGGCTGGTCACGTACGGCGCCCGGAACGCGACATGACCGGCAAACCTGTCACCACCGTGCGTTCGGCGCGACGTAACGCCCGTCGCCCCGCCAGCCGGTCGATCGCGCGCCTGGGCGTGATGATGTCGCTGCCCGGCGCGGGGATCCTCGCCGCCACCGCGGGCACCGCGGCGGCGTCGGCCTCCGGCAAGACCCACGACCACGCGCGCCACACGACGGCCGGCCCGCACCGCCCCAACCCGCTGGTGGCCATGCGGCGCATCATCGAACAGGAGCAGCGCGAGCACCAGGACGCCACCACCGTCACCACCCCGACCACCACGCCGCCCCTGCCTCCGGCCCCCCCCACGACGGCGCCCGCGCCGCCCGTGGCCGCCGTGGCGGCGGCGCCCGTCCCCCACACGCGTCCGGCCCCCGCCCCCCCTCCCCGGCCGGCGCCCCGCCCGGCCCCGCGCCCCGCGCCGCCACCGGCGCCCGCCCACGCCGCCGGGATCCTGCCGCCCGGCAACCCGCCGGCGAGCCTCAGCCCCAGCCCCCAGTTCGAGTCGATCTGCCGGTCCGACGGCGCCGTCACCGCGCCGTGCCTGGCCGCCACGCTGCAGGCCACCGACAACGCCCGCGCCCGCGAGGGCCTGGGCTCCATGGCGCTTCCGTCCGACTACAGCGCGTTGACGCCCGCCGAGCAGCTGTTCGTGCTGGCCGACACCGAACGCGTCGACCGCGGACTGCCACCGGCGATCGGGCTCGTGAACGAGTTCGACGAGGACGCCCAGTCGGCCGCCCAGAGCATGACCGACCCGACCCCCAGCGTCGTGCCGCCCGGCGTGGGGATGTTGGCGTGGGCGTCGAACTGGGCGGAGAACGCCGGCGCCCTGGGCTCGAACTACAGCTGGATGTACGACGACGGTCCGGGGTCGGGCAACCTGGCGTGCGGCGGGGGCGGCGGCGGGTGCTGGGGCCACCGTGACAACATCCTGGGCTTCTCGGCCGCGCAGATCGCCGCCTCCCACGGCGTCCTGGTGATGGGTGCCGCCGAGGCTTCCCCCGCGGGGGCGGCGCCGTGGATGAGCGACACCGAGCTCTTCGTGCTCGTCAACCGCAGCCCCTCGTACTACGTCTACACGTGGGGCCAGGCGGTGGCGGCGGGAGCTCGCTGACGCGCTGACGCGCCGGAGCGTGCGCAGCCACTGGCGTGCCCGAACGCGCTGGCGCACCGAGGCGCCGGCTCGCCTCCGCGCCTGGCAGGTCTCAGGCGCTGGGTGTGCGGTGGAGCGCGTCGACGCCCGACGCGGCGAGGTGCTCGTCGACGACGGGTTCGGTGATCTGGCCGTGCGGATGGGTCTCGCGCACGGCCATGGCCGTCCCCCACAGGCCGCAGGCGGTGGCGGCCATCACGACGATGAAGATCGTGGCGAGCATCGCGGCGTTGGCGCCCGCCTTGACCGCCAGGACGGTCACGGTCACCACGAACACCGCCAGCACGGCGGCTGCGCACACCAGCGGGGTCCGCGTGCCGCCGGCGTCGCGGGTGGGGCTCATGTCGGGTCGTCGGTCCACGACAAGGTCATCGGCGGGCGGATACCCCGTCTGTAACGGGCGCGCGCAGCGGGACCGTGGCGAGCCCGGAGGGTGCTCGTCCGGCGCGCCCGACCGCGCGACGTCGCACTCCCTGGGTCCGGGCCACGCAGGGTGACGGCCTCGGAGGTCCCCGCACCGATGTGTCAGGAACGCCTGACAGGGCCCGGTTCGGGCCGGGGGGATCGGGGTAGTGCCCAGGGACGCACCGGGCGCCGCCGGCCGACGTCGACCGGCGGTGGCGTGCTGCACGGCGGCGAGGAGAGGAGGGTCCATGCCCCAGGGCTCGTGGAGCGACACGCGCGCACGGCAGTACACGCACATCAGGGAGGGCCTCGAGGAGCACGGCCGCTCCGAGGACGAGGCGACCTCCATCGCGGCCCGCACGGTCAACAAGGAGCGGGCGCGGGCCGGGGAGTCGGCCACGGCCAGCCCGTCCTCGGTGCGCGACATCTCGTCGGGGCGGCGCGGCGGGCTGCGCTCCCACCGGGGCCCGGGCGGGCCCACCTACGACCAGCTGTACAACGAGGCCCGCCAGCGCGGCGTGAGGGGCCGGTCCCGCATGAACAAGTCCGAGTTGGCCCGCGCCCTCGGTCGGGGCTGACCCGAGGGGCGAGGGCCCCATCTATGCCTTGACAGAGATATTTCTGTAGAGGCATACGCTGGCATGGCCGCGATGACGGCGATCGAGGCGCTGGCCGAGCCCCACCGCAGGCGCATCCTCGACCTGCTGCGCCACGGTGAACGCCCCGTGGGCTCCCTGGTGCGGCCGCTGGCGCTCAGCCAACCGGCGGTGTCCAAGCACCTGCGGGTGCTGAAGGAGGCCGGCCTGGTGGAGGTGCGCCCCGACGGCCAGCGTCGGCTGTACCGGATCCGGCCCGAGCCGCTGGCCGATCTCGACGCCTGGTTGGCCCCCTACCGCGGCCTGTGGGCGGAGCGCCTGGACCGCCTGGGCGCCCACGTGGCCCGGACGACGGGGCGCGCCCGGTGAGCGAGCCCGGCGCCGACGCCACGCGCCTGGGCACGGTGCACACCGAGGGGGGCCGCGCCGTCATCCGCTTCGAGCGCGACCTCGAGGGCCCGCCGGCGGTCGTGTGGCGCGCCCTCACCGAGCCGTCGGAGCTCGAGGCCTGGTTCCCGTGCCGGATCGACATCGGCGAGTGGGAGGTGGGGTCGGCGATGGTCTTCCGGTTCCCGGGCCACGGCGACACGGTCCTCACCGGCACGGTGCTCGCCCGGGACGAGCCGCGCCTGCTCGTCTACACGTGGGGCGACGAGGTGCTGCGCTTCGAGCTCAGCCCGACACCGGCGGGTGGCACCCGCCTGGTGCGGTGCGACGTCCTCTCCGGCCCCACGGCGGCCCGCAACGCGGCCGGATGGGACGTCTGCCTGGAACGGCTGGTGGGCCGGGCGCCGGCCGCGGGGGCATGGCGGCCCCTGTTCGAGCACTATGCGGCGCGGTTCTCGCCGCTCCTCGGCCCCCAGGAGGGCCCGCCCCCTGGCTTCGAGGACGCCTGACGCCGGCGCGCGCCGCGTGCGCGGCGCGGACGCCCGCACCGCCGTGCACCGGCAACTGAGAAACCACTGAGAAACCCAGGGCGACGGCCGCCCGGGCGTCACTTCACAGAGACTTGCCAGCTTCGATGCCTACCATGCCCCGCGTCGGGCGGCGTGTGTCGGAGGTGTTGATGGTCTCTGTCGGGTACGCGTGGAACGAGCTCCGCCGGCGGTGGAGCCGCACCGTGGTGACAGCCGTCGGCCTGGCGGCGGGCGTGGGACTCGTGATGGGCATCGTGGGCGTGTCCAACGGCCTGACCCAGGCCCAGAACAAGGTCCTGTCCCCGCTCTCGACGGTCGGAACCGACATCATCGTGACCCGCACCGTGGGGGCGACGTCGTCGACGGGGTCCACCACCACGACCACGACGGCCCCCGGAGGGTTCCCCGGCGGCGGCGGCGGTAGTGGTGGTGGCGGCGGTGGTGGCGGCCGCGGCTTCTTCGCCGGGGGAGCCGGCCGGGGCCTCGGCGGGGCGGCCGGCATCAACCAGCTGAACTCCTCGGACCAGGCGGCCCTGCTCGACGCCAACTCGTCGGTGCTCACCGACCTGTCCAAGCTCGGGCCGGCGGGCACCCAGTTCACCTACGACTTCTTCGTGCCCGGGACGCTCATCACCTTCCCCAACCAGGCGGTGTCGGTGGTGTCGAAGATCCCCGGCGTCTCCTCGGCGGTGCCGGGGCTGTCGCTCCAGGCCATCCACGAGTCGGGGACGGTCCCCAACCTCACCGACACCGTCACGACCGGGGGACAGACGGTGCAGCAGACCGTGCGCCCGCCGCCGCTCACCCAGGCGCAGGAGGAGCAGGTCCAGCAGTGCCTCGAGTCCAAGGGCGTGACCTTCGGTTCCGGGGGCGGCGCCACGGGCAACTCGGGGGCAGGTCCCACCGCCACCACGGCCCCCTCGCCCGGTCGCGGGGGAGGTGGTGGTGGCGGGGGTCGCTTCGGCCTCTTCGGCGGCGGCGCCGCGTTCCAGGAGTGCCTGCCGGAGGCCGACCAGCAGTACATCGCCAAGGTGGTCGTCCCCGAGCAGACCATCACGCGCGTGCTCAACCCACCCCAGACCGACACGCAGACCAAGACCTACACGGTGGCCGGGGTGAACCCGACGGACACCTCCACGGGCCTCATCACCAAGGCGCAGCTGGTGGCGGGGAAGTGGTTCGGCTCGTCGCCGGCGGACGAGCTCCTCGTCAACACCGCCTACGCCAGCGCCAACAACGTCAAGGTGGGCCAGCAGCTCACCATCGACAAGACCACCTTCACGGTGGTGGGGCTGGTGAACCCCACGCTCACCGGGGACACCTCGGACATCTACTTCGACATCTCGACGCTGCAGTCGCTCGGCTCCAACAGCGGCCGCGTGAACGAGGTGCTCGTCAAGGTGTCGAAGTCGTCCGACGTGAGCGCGGTGGCGGCCGCCATCCACAAGGAGCTCCCCGGCGCCCAGGTCCTCACCTCGAAGTCGCTGGCCAACCAGGTGACCGGGAGCCTGTCGGACGCCCACACGCTGGCGACGCACCTCGGCGGCGCGCTGGCGGTCATCGTGCTCCTCGCCGCCTTCCTGATCGCGGCGCTGCTCACGCTGTCGAGCGTGGCCAAGCGGGTGCGCGAGATCGGCACGCTGCGGGCCATCGGATGGTCGCGGGGCCGGGTCATCCGGCAGATCGTGGGCGAGACGGTGGGCATCGGGGTCCTGGGGGCGGTGCTGGGCGTCGCCTTGGGCATCGGCATCTGCGCCGCCATCGGCGCGCTGGGCCCGCAGCTCACCTCCACCAGCTCCGGCGCGGCCGTGGGCGCGTCGACGGTGGGGAGCATCTTCCACCAGGCGACCACGGCGGCCAGCTCCACCAAGATCAAGCTGTCCGCCCCCATCGGCGCGGGGACCGTGCTCCTGGGCCTGGTGGCGGCCCTGGTGGGCGGGCTGGTGGCC
>DATJBC010000132.1:0-21712 GCA_035515515.1 Acidimicrobiales bacterium | reverse complement strand
AGTGGGGCCTGTTCCTGGTGCGCACCGACGCCGGTGCCATCGAGCGGGGCGCCAAGCACGAGGGCATCACCGCCCTCATCGTCGACATGGAGCTGCCCGGCATCGAGGTCAACGTCATCCGTGACATGACCGGCGGTGAGCTGTTCTGCGAGGTGGCCTTCGACGCCGCCCGCGTGCCGGTCGCGTATCGGCTCGGGGACGAGAACCAGGGCTGGAACGTGGCCATGGGGACCCTGGCCAACGAGCGGGTGGGCACCTCGGGCCTGTCGGTGTCCATGCGCATCGAGCTCGACAACCTCATCGCCACGGCGCGGGTGCACAACCCGGCCGCCCTCTGTGACCCCGCCATCCGCGACCGCATCGCCCGGGTGTGGACCCAGCTCGAGCTCACCCGCCTGCTCAACGCCCGGGCGCTGTCGAAGATCCTGAAGGGCGAGAAGAACTGGCCCGAGGTCCCCCTGGCCAAGCTGCAGTGGAGCTACCTCTCCCAGACCATCGCCGAGCTCGGCGTGGACGTGCTGGGCACCACGGGCGTGCTGGCCAAGGGGGGCCCCGACGCCGTCGACAAGGGCCACTGGGCGCACAACTACGTGTGGCAGCGCTACACCTCGATCGGGGCGGGCACCACCGAGGTGCAGAAGAACATCATCGCCGACCGCGCCATCAAGATGCCCCGGCCCTGAGCGGCTCAGGGCCCCAGGCGCTCCAACGGCGCGCTCGGGTCGTAGTAGAGCTCCTGCTGGGCGATGCGCCCCCCGCGGTAGCGGTAGACCACCACGTAGGCCGAGCGCAGCCGGGCGGCGCCCACGGTGAAGTCGAACAGCACGCGCACGTAGGCGCCGCGCCCCTCGGGGATGAGGGCGCGCTCGTCCACGGCGTAGGCGATGTCGGTCACCCCGGCGATGGTCCGCGCGATGAACTCGAGCGTGGCGTCGACCCCGCAGATGCGCGCCGGCCACCCGAAGAGCCGGGTGGTGGGGCTCAGGTAGACGACGTCGGGGTCGTAGAGGTCGCGGGTGCCCGACACCTCCCCCGTCCCGAAGGCGCCCGCCATGCGCGCCTCCTGGCGGTCCAGGTCCTCCAGGGTGATGGGCTCGGGCACCGCGGGCCGCCTCACACGGTGAGCAGCACGTGCAGGTCGAGCGCGGCCAGATGCGCCCGGCCGCCCAGGGCGGCGATCTCGAGGAGGGCGGACAGGCCCAGGACCTCGGCGCCCGCCCGGCGCACCAGCGCGGCGGTGGCCAGGGCCGTGCCGCCGGTGGCGACGACGTCGTCCACCACCAGCACCCGGTCGCCGGGCCCGATGGCGTCCACGTGCACCTCGAGGGTGGCCGTGCCGTACTCGAGGGTGTAGGCCTCGGTCACGGTGGCCGCCGGCAGCTTGCCCATCTTGCGCACGGGGACGAGGCCCACCCCCAGCGCGTAGGCCACCGGGGCGCCCAGGATGAAGCCCCGGGCCTCGATGGCCGCCACCTTGGTGGCGCGCCCCGCGAAGGGGGCCCCCAGCCACGTCACGGCGTCGGTGAAGGCGTCGGCGTCCATGAGGACGGGGGTGATGTCCTTGAACGTCACCCCCGGCTCGGGGAACCCCTCCACGTCGCGCACGAGCGCCCCCACGCGTCGGCGCAGGTCCTCGTGCGCGTCCGGGGCGTCGACGGCCCCGGGCCCGCGCCGTCGCCCGTCGTCCACGGGGCCCGACACTACCGGTGGCCGGCCCGCGCCCGGCCGGGCGACGGTGGGTCGCTCAGCGGGAGAGCCCGTAGAAGCGGCGGGCGTTGTCGGCCGCCACCCGGGCGAGCGCCCCGGGCGACAGGGCAGCTCCGGCGTGGGCCCGCAGCTCGGCCGTGGCCCGGGGCCAGGCCCCGTCCCAGTGCGGGTAGTCGCTGGCGAACATCACGCACCGGTCGCCGAGGAGCTCGACCACGCATCCCAGGGCGTCCTCGTCGGGCTCGCACGTGACGGTCACGTTGCCCGCGGCGACGTACTCGGCGGGCGGGCGCTGCCACCCGCCGGGGATCCAGTCGCCGCGCGACTCGTAGTGCTCGCCCAGGCGCTCGACGAACCACGGCAGCCACCCCGCCCCGGCCTCGAGGAACGCCACGCGCAGCGAGGGGTGGCGCTCGAACACCCCCCCGCTCACCAGCGCCGTCATGGCCGTCATCTGGTCGAAGGGGAAGCTGATGCAGTGGACCTGGATGTAGTTGTCGAAGCGGTCCACCCCGATCTTGGGGAGGTGGATCCCCGGCGCCCCGTGCACCCCGAGCGGCATGTCCATGGCGGCCGCCGCCGCGTAGAAGGGGTCGAGGTCGGGATGGTCCAGGTTCCGCGTGCGCAGGGCGGGCGGGACGATCGTGGCCACCAGGCCCAGGCCCCTGGCCTCCTCCATGACGGCGACGGCCTCGGCGCCGTGCTCGATGGGGGTCACCGCCACGCCGTGGAGGCGCCCGCCGCTCTTGGCGCAGAACTCCGACGCCCACCGGTTGTACATGCGGGCCAGCCCGGCGCCCAGGGCGGGGTCCTCGATGGTCGGGACGCACAGCCCGAAGCTCGGGAACAGCACCATCTCGTCGATGCCGTCGGTGTCGGCGTTGGCGAGCACGCCGTCCACGGTGCCGGGGTCGACCCCCGGGGCGGTGGTGAGCCCGTGCTGGGGTGGGCACCCCGCGCCCGGCCCCTCGTACTGGGGATAGGGCCGCCCCTCGATGAGCACGCCCAGGCGCGTGTCGGTGCGCACGGTGACCTGGTCGGGGAAGCGCCCCATGAGCTCGGCGAAGAACTCCATCGGCTCCACCGCGTGGGCGTCGGCGTCCACCACGTACAGGTCCGCGCTCATGGGGCTCCCCTCCCGTCGTAGACGATCACGCTCCTCGCCACCTCTCCCTTTTCCATGGCCGCGAAGGCGTCGTTGACGTCGTCCAGGCCGATCCGCCTCGTGACGAGGGCCTCGGCGTCGAGCGAGCCGCGCCGGATGAGGTCGACGAGCACCGGGAAGTCGCGGTCGGCGTCGGTCGACCCGTACACGCACCCCATCACGGTCTTGGCGTCGACGAAGAGCTCGAAGGCCGAGAACGTGACCTGCTCGGCCGGCGACCCCGCGCCCACCAGCACGACGGTCCCGCCGCGGCGCGCGCAGCTGAAGGCGCTGCGGATGGAGTCGGCCCGCCCCACCACCTCGAAGGCGTAGTCGGGCCCGCGGCCCCCGGTGGCGGCCCGCACGGCCTCCACGGGGTCGCCGGCGGCGGCGTCGACGGTGTCGGTCGCCCCCATGGCGCGTGCCATCTCCAGCTTGGCGGGCACGCGGTCGACGGCCACCACGGTGGCCGCCCCGGCCAGGCGCGCCCCCTGGATGACCGACAGGCCCACGCCGCCGCAGCCGATCACGGCCACCGACGACCCCGGGGCGACGCGGGCGGTGTGCCACACGGCGCCCACCCCGGTGGCCAGCGCGCAGCCCACCAGCGCGGCCAGCTCGAGGGGGACCGATGCGTCGATGGGCACCACCTCGCCCTCGGGGACGACCGTCTCCTCGCCGAAGGTGGCCGTGCCCAGCCCCCGCACCAGGGGGCGGCCGCCCACGTGCGCGTAGGCGCCCGACAGCGCCTCGGCCAGGCCCACCTCGCACAGCATGGCCTGCCCGCCCAGGCACGCCGGGCAGCGCCGGCACGCCGGCATCCAGGTGAGCACCACGTGGTCGCCCGGCGCCACCCGCGTCACGGCCGCGCCCACCTCGGCCACCACGCCCGCCCCCTCGTGGCCCAGCACCGTGGGGAACATGAACGGGATGGTGCCGTTCTGCACCGAGAGGTCCGAGTGGCACACGCCGCTGGCCGCCATGGCCACGCGCACGTCGTGCGGCCCCAGCGGGGCGAGCTCGATGTCCTCCACCACGAAGGGCGCGCCCACCTCGTGCACCACGGCGGCCCGCACGGTGCGGCCCGGTGCGCTCACGCCGACCAGGACCCGGCGGTCACGGTGTCGGTGTCGGCCCCCGAGCGCAGCACGGCCCCCGGCAGGGCGCCGGTGAAGGCCCCGGCCCGCACGATCTCCTCGCCGTTCACGATCACGTGCTCGATGCCGACGCCCTCGGCGTAGAGCCGGCTGGCGCCGCCGGGGAGGTCGTCGCGGGTGCGCTCGGGCCCGTGGCCCACCCGCTCGGGGTCGAGCACCACCACGTCCGCGTACGAGCCCTCGGCCAGCCGCCCCCGGTCGCGGATCCCGTAGAGGCGGGCCGGCACGTCGGTGAGCTGGCGCACGGCCTCCTCCCACGACAGCAGCTGCCGCTCCCGCACCCCCTCGCCCAGCATCGACGTGGAGTAGATGGCCCCGCACATCACGTCCAGGTGGGCGCCGGCGTCGGACCCCCCCACCACGGTGCGGGGGTCCTGCCACACCGTCGCCCGCAGCTCCCAGTCGGCGTCCGAGGCCACGATGGGGGGGCGCAGGCCCGTGCGCAGCTTGTCGGCGAGGACGACGTCGAGCATGGCGTCGAAGGGCTCCTTGCCCGTCTCGGCGGCGACGTCGCCCACCGAGCGGCCCTCGTAGGGCGCGTTGGCGGGGTCGAAGGTCTCCTCGATGACGAGGTGCTCCCAGCGGGCCAGGGCCCCCACGATGCCCGCCTCCTTGGACTTCGCACCGGCGTCGAGCGCGGCGCGCGCCGCGGGGTCCGACAGCCGGGCCATGCGCTCGGGCACGGGCAGCCCGAAGAGCTCGCGCCACCCCGGCAGGGCGTCGATGATGGCGCCGTGCTCGAACGACAGGCGGATCTTCATGGTGTGGGGGAGCGTGAGCGGGACGACGGTGGCGCCGCGCTCCGCGGCGATGCTCGACGCCGACAGCTGGCGCTCGAGGCCGCCGGGGTTCAGGGCCGACACGCCCAGGACGTTCCAGTTGGCGGGCCGGTCGGCCAGGAGCGACAGCCGTGCCATGAGGTCGATCTCGTCGTCGCTGAACCCGTTCAGGCACCCGGGCACGATGAGCTCGAGCGTGGTCCCCGCGTGCAGGGCGATGGCCGCGCACAGCGCGTCGAGCTCGTCGCGGGCCGCGGCGCGCGAGGGGACGGGCACGCCGTCGCCGTCGTTGTGGGTCGGCGCCTGGGAGGTGGAGAAGCCGAGGGCGCCGTCCTCGATCGAGCGGTGCAGGAGCGCCACCATGGCCTCGAGCTGCGCGGGCGACGCCGGCGCGCGCACGGCGTCGTCGCCCATCACCGCCCGGCGCAGCGCCGAGTGCCCCACCAGGAAGCCCGCGTTGACGGCGATGGTGCCGTCGAGCCGGCCCAGCCAGTCGCCGAAGGACGTCCAGGCCCAGTCCAGGCACCGGAGCGAGGCGATGGGCATGCCCTCGACGCGCGCCATCATGCGCGCCAGGTACTCGGCGTGCTCCGGGCCGCACGGCGCCAGCGAGAAGCCGCAGTTCCCCCCGATCACCGTGGTGACGCCGTGCAGCGGGGAGGGGCTGGCGCTGGGGTCCCACGACAGCTGGGCGTCGTAGTGGGTGTGGAGGTCGACGAAGCCCGGCGTCACGAGCAGGCCGGTGGCGTCGATGGTGCGGGAGGCGGGCTCGTCACCGGGCCCGATGCCCACCACCCGGCCGGCGCGCACCGCCACGTCGGCCCGGCGCCCGGGCGCGCCCGTGCCGTCGATCACGGTGCCCCCCCGGATGAGCAGGTCCAGCACGGCGCCTCCCTCAGCGGGCCGGGGCGGGGAACGCCAGGATGGTCTTGGGCCGGGTGAAGGCCCGCATCCCCTCGGGGCCGAGCTCGAGCCCGTAGCCCGACTGCTTCCAGCCGCCGAAGGGGGCGCGGTGGTCCATGGCGGCGGTGCCGTGGTTGTTGACGAACACCGTGCCCGCCTCGAGCCGCCGCCCGGCCCGCTCGGCCAGCTCGTCGTCGGCCGTCCAGATCGACGCGCACAGGCCGTAGGAGGAGTCGTTGGCGCGCCGCAGCGCCTCGTCCACGTGGCGGTAGCCGAGCACGGGCAGCGCCGGGGCGAACTGCTCCTCGCACACGATCTGGGCGTCGTCGGGCGCCCCCTCCACGATGGCGGGGGACACGAGGTACCCGCCGGCGGCGGCGTCCTCGTCGCGCACGGTGGCGGGGCGGTGCACGGCGGCCCCCCGGTCGGCCGCCTCGGCCAGCATGGCCTCGACCCGGTCGCGCGCCGCGGGGCGGTGCACGGGGCCCATGGTGACCTCCGGCGCCAGGCCGTCGCCCACGACCTCGCGGCCCAGGCGCGCCACCAGCGCGTCGACCATGGCGCCCACCTTGTCCTCGGGCACGTACAGGCGCTTGATGGCCATGCACACCTGCCCGGTGGTGATGAAGGCCGCCCCCGCGATGCGGTCGGCCAGGGCGGCGTCGATGTCGACGTCGGGAGCGACGATGGCAGGGTCGTTGCCGCCCAGCTCGAGGACCACGGGGCGCACCGCGCCCGACGCCGCGGCCATCACGGCGCGGCCCGTGGGCACGCCGCCGGTGAACGACACCATGTCCACGCCGGGGTGCGACACGAGCATCTCGCCCAGCTCGGGGGCCGGGCCGTTCAGGGCGTTCACGACGCCGGGGGGGAGCGCCTCGGCCAGCGCCGCGGCGGCGGCCAGCACCGCGCCGGGGCACGTGGGCGGGGCCTTGACCACCACGGTGTTGCCCGCCAGGAGGGCGGGGAGCACCTTGTTGCCGAACACCGACACCGGCCAGTTGAACGGCAGCACCGCGGCGACCACGCCGAAGGGCTCGTGGACCACCCGGGTGCTGCGCCCCCCGCCGCCGAGGGTACGGCCCTCGAGGGCCTCGGCCGCCAGCGGCGCGAAGGCCCCCGCCATCCCGCCGATGGTCCCCGCGTCGAACTGCGCCTCCCACAGGACCTTGCCGTGCTCCCGGGTGAGCAGGGTGGCGAGGTCGTGGGCCTCCACCGCCGCGCCGGCGGCGGCGGCCGCCTTGCCCACCAGCTCGGCGCGGTCGTCGTGGCTGCGTGCCGCCCACGCCGGGGCCGCGGCGCGCGCCGCGGCCACCGCCCGGTCGACCTGCGCGGCCGACGCCGAGGGCGCCTCGAGCACGACCTCGGCGGGGCGCACGGGGTTCGTCACGGGGTACGTGCCCTCGTCACCGGGCACCACGCCCCCGTCGATCACCAGCCCGATCGCCTCGCCCACCGTCGTCCCCCTTGGGAGAATGCCGTTCTCCGCCGGATGATAGTTTCCGTTCCCGATGGCGTCAGGAGCGCGCAGCGCGCTGGGGGCGGCCCCGGGGCACACCGCCGGCGACGGGGGCGCCCTCCGGGCCCTGCCCGTGCCGGGCGTCCGACAGGCCGAGGTGGCGGCCCGGCTGCTGCAGGCGGCGCGCGCCCTGGTGCGCGAGGCCGGCGGCCCCAGCTTCACCGTGACCCAGCTGGTGGCGGGGGCGGGCACGTCGCTCAAGAGCTTCTACCGCTGCTTCGGGTCCAAGGACGAGCTCGTGGTGGCCCTGTTCGCCGAGGACGCCCGCCTCGGGGCCGACGCCCTGGCCGCCTCGGTGGCGGCGTGCGCCACGCCCCTCGAGCGCCTGCGCCAGGCGGTGGTGGGGCTGTTCCGGTTCCTCGCCGTGGAGGGACAGCTCCCCTACGCCGCCGCCCTGGTACGCGAGCACCTCCGGCTGGCCGAGGCCCACCCCGACCAGCTGCGCGGCGTGCTGCAGCCCTTCGTGGCCGTCTTCGAGGACGCGCTGGCCGGGGCCCAGGCGTGCGGGGTCGTGCGCCCCGGCGACACCGGGCGCGACGCCCGCACGCTGTTCCACCTGGTGCTCTCGCACCTGCACGCGCTGATCTGCCACCAGATCGACGAGCCCCCCACCGAGCTGGCCGAGGAACTGTGGGCCTTCTGCGCGGCGGCCCTGCGGCCGTGAGCCCGGCCACGAACGGGGGCGGCGTGCTCCTGCCCGACCCCGAGCCCCGGGCCATCACGGTGCCGGTCATCTCGGTGGACGACCACCTCATCGAGCCGCCCGACCTCTTCGAGGGGCGCATGCCCGCCGCGCTGGCCGAGCGCGCCCCGCGGGTGGTGGAGGCCGAGGGCGGCGTCCAGCACTGGCTGTACGAGGGGCGCACCTACCCCAACGTCGGCCTCAACGCCGTGGCCGGCCGCCGCCGCGACACCTGGAGCATGGACCCCTCGCGCTTCGACGAGATGCGCCCGGGCTGCTTCGACATCGACGCCCGCATCGCCGACATGGACATCAACGGCGTGTGGGCGTCGCTGTGCTTCCCCTCGCTGGTGGCGGGGTTCTGCGGGTCGGTGTTCTCACGCTCGGAGGACCCCGGTCTCGGCCTGGCCTGCCTGCGGGCCTGGAACGACTGGCACATCGAGGTGTGGGCCGGCACCTACCCCGAGCGCATCATCCCCCTGCAGCTGCCGTGGCTGCGCGACGTGGCGGTGGCCGCCGAGGAGGTGCGCGCCAACGCGGCCCGGGGGTTCAAGGCGGTGAGCTTCCCCGAATTCCCCGCCCGCCTGGGGCTGCCGTCGATCTTCTCGGGGGAGTGGGACCCGTTCTTCGCGGCGTGCGAGGAGACCCGGACCGTGCTGTGCCTGCACACCGGGGCCTCGGCGTGGGCGCCCTTCGCGTCGCCCGACCCTCCCTTCGAGCTGTTCCCCACGCTCTTCCCCGTGAACGCCCTGGTGGCGGCGGCCGAGTGGCTGTGGTCGGGCGTCCCCGTGCGCTTCCCCCGGCTGGCCGTGGCCATGTCCGAGGGCGGCATCGGGTGGGTGCCCATGCTGCTCGACCGGGCCGACTACGTGCTCGCCCACTCGGGGTCGGGCACCGAGAGCACGGGGTGGTCCTCGGCCATGGCCCCCAGCGAGGTCCTCAAGCGCAACTTCTGGTTCTGCACGATCGACGACCCCTCGGTCATCGAGCTGCGCCACCGCATCGGGGTCGACCACATCATGCTCGAGAGCGACTACCCCCACGCCGACTCGACGTGGCCCGACACCCAGACCGTCGTGCACAAGACGCTCGGGCACCTGCCCGAGGCCGAGGTCCGCATGATGGCGGCCGAGAACGCCGCGCGGCTGTTCCGCCACCCCATGCCGCCCGCCGACGACTGGCGGGCGCCGGCCCCGTGAGCGCGGTGGACGCGCCCGGCCCCGTCGTGGACGCCGACGGCCACGTGGTGGAGCCCCGCACGGCGTGGGCGTCGGTGCCCGGGGAGCTGCGCCCCCGCATCGAGCGCGACACCCAGGGCTACGAGCACGTCGTGGTGGGCGACACCGAGATCCTGGCCGTCCCCCTGGGGACCCTGGCCACCCCCGGGGCGCGCTTCACCGACCCGGCGTCGTTCCTGTCCCTCGAGGAGGCCTGGCCGGGCGGGTCCGACCCCCGGGCGCGCCTCGCCGACATGGACGCCGAGGGCATCGACCAGGCCGTGCTGTTCCCGTCGGTGGGCCTGTACTTCTGGGCCCTCGACGACCCGGTGGCGGCCACGGCCATCGCCCGCGCCTACAACGACTGGCTGGCGTCGTACTGCGCGGCGGGCCCGGGGCGCCTGTTCGGCGCGGCCATGCTGCCCATGCAGGATCCCCGGGCGGCGGCGGCCGAGCTGCGCCGGGCCCGGGGCGACCTCGGGTTCGTGGCCGCCTTCGTGCGCCCCAACCCGTGCCGGGGCCGCTCGCTGTCGCACCCGGCCTACGAGCCGGTGTGGGCGGCGGCCGAGGAGTGCGCCGTAGCCGTGGCCGTCCACGAGGGGAGCTCGGTCATCGTCCCCACCCTGGGCTCGGACCGGCCCTTCAACCCCCTGGTCCTGCACGCCGTGTCGCACGCCTTCGAGGAGATGCTGGCCTGCGCCCAGCTCATCGCCTTCGGCGTCCTCGAGCGCCACCCCGGGCTGCGCGTGGTCTTCCTCGAGTCGAGCGGCGGGTGGGCGCCGTTCTGGCTGGAGCGCCTGGACGAGCAGACCGAGAGCTTCGGCGCCTTCTGCCCCGACATGCGCCTGGCACCGAGCGAGTACTTCGCCCGCCAGTGCTGGATCAGCTACGAGATCGACGAGAAGACCCTCCCGGCCCTGGCCCCCATCATCGGCGAGCACCGCATCGTGTGGGGCTCGGACTACCCCCACCACGACGCCACCTTCCCCGGCGCCGTGGACACCCTCAGGCGCACCATCGCCCCGCTGGCGCCCGAGGTGCAGGCGCTCGTGCTGGGCGCCAACGCCGCCGAGCTGTACCGGCTCCCGGCCCACGCCTCCGCCGGGGCGGCGCCCGCCGGCGCGCGCTGAGCGTGCTGGCCGAGATCGTCCGGGAGGCGGCAGCCCGCTACGGCGAGGCGCCCCTGTACGTGGCCACCGACGGGCGGGCCCTGTCCTACAAGGAGCTCGACCGGCTGTCGGACGAGGCCGCCGTGGGCCTCGCCGCGCGCGGCGTGCGCCCCGGTGACGTGGTGGCGCTCTTGCTGCCCTCGGGCGCGTCCTACGCGGTGGCCTATGCGGCCGCCGCCAAGATCGGCGCGGTGACCGCCGGCGTCAACGACCGGCTCTCCCCCCCCGAGCGCCGCCGCTGCCTGGCCGTGGCCCGGCCCCGGCTCGTGCTGGCGTCGGCCGAGCTGGCCGCGTCGAGCGCGCCCGGTGCGGTGGCCGAGGTCGAGGAGGTGCTCGAGGTCGACGCCACCGTGGCGCCCGCCGAGGTCCTGGCCGAGGTGCGCCGGCCCGGCGACGCCGAGGGCGTGTGGACGGCTCCGGACCCCGACCGGGCCGTGGCCGTGGTGTTCACGTCGGGCACCACGGGCGACCCCAAGGGGGCCGTGTTCGGCGGGCGCCAGCTCGACGCCATCGCCCACATCGACGGGGCCAGCCGCTGGGGCGGCGGGGGCCGGGGCCTGTCGGCGACGTCGTTCGCCCACCTGGGCTACATGACCAAGCTGCCCCAGGCGCTGCGGGGCGGGGGGACCACCTTCCTCATGGACCGGTGGTCGGCGGGGGACGCGCTCGACATGGTGGCCCGCCACGGCATCACCACCCTGGGCGGGATCCCCACCCAGGTGGCGCTCATGCTGCGCCACGAGCGCTTCGTCACCACCGACGTCTCGAGCGTGCGGGCCATCGCCATGGGCGGGGGCCCGGCCACCGCCGCCCTGGTGCGCGAGGCGCGGGATGCCTTCGGCGTGCCCGTCGTGGTGCGCTACACGTGCACCGAGGCGGGCGTGGGCGTGGGCACGTCCCCCGCCGACCCCCCCGAGGACGCCGAGGAGTCCGTGGGCCGCGCCCGCGAGGGGGTGGAGCTGACGGTGCGCGACGACGAGGACCGCGCCGTGCCGGTGGGCGAGATCGGGCACGTGTGCCTGAAGTCGGCCGCCGTCATGGACCGCTACTGGCGCGACCCCGACGCCACGCGCGCCGTGTTCACCGCCGACGGCGCCGTGCGCACGGGCGACCTCGGCTTCCTCGACGACCGGGGACGGCTCCACCTGTCGGGGCGCACCAAGGAGATGTACGTGCGGGGCGGCTACAACGTCTACCCGCTCGAGGTCGAGAACGTGCTGTCGGACCACCCGGGCGTGGCGCAGGTGGCGGTGGTGGCGCGGCCCGACGCCGTGATGGGCGAGATCGGCGTGGCGGTGGTGGTCGCCCGTCCCGGCACCGAGGTCACGCTGGACGCCCTGCGGGCCCACGGCCGGGGGCGCCTGGCCGCCTACAAGCTCCCCGAGGCCCTCGTGGTCGTGCCCGAACTGCCCCGCACGGCGATGGAGAAGGTCGACCGCGCCGCCCTGCGCGCCGTGGCGGCGGGGTCAGCTCCCGGCCGCTGAGGTCTCGGCGCCCGCGATGAGCAGGTCGTCGGGGCCCTCGGGGTCGAGGGCGGCCCCCAGCATGCGCGCCGCCATGTCGTCGGCCTGCAGCACCTCGTAGCGCAGCATGCCCCGGGCGAACCACAGCTCGAAGGCCTCGGTGGCCGTCTCGGGGTCCCAGGCCTCGGCGAAGGCGGTGGCGGTGTTGCCCACCGCCACGCACACCACGCGCAGGCCGGGCTCCTCGGCGCGCAGCGCCCGGGCCAGCTCGGCCAGGCCCGCCTTGGTCGACCCGTAGACGCCGAGCCACGGCCACGGCACCCCCATGGAGTGCGTGGTGACCACCACGACGGGGCGCTCGGCGCGCCGGAGGTGGGGGAGCGCCCGGCCCGTGACGAGGGCCGCGCCCACCAGGTTGGTGGCCAGCAGCTCGTGCCACAGCGCCGAGGAGGCGTCGGCCACCTTGACCAGCGGCGAGCGGCCCGCCATGTACAGCACCATGTCGATCCCGCCCATCCAGGCGGCGGCCCCGTCCACCACGGCGTCGCACGCCGCGGGGTCGGCGACGTCGCAGCGCCAGGCCCGGGCCTCCCCCCCGCCCGAGCGGATGCCGGCCGCCACGTCCTCCACCAGCTCGAGGCGGCGCGCCGCCAGCGCCACGCGGGCGCCGGCCGCCCCGGCCTGGGCGGCCAGGGCCCGCCCGATCCCCGAGGAGGCCCCCACCACCAGCACCCGGCGGCCCGAGAGGCCCGCGACCGATGTCACCGGGGCGGGATCCTACCGTCGCGAATCTGACGGCGCCGTCAGGTTCTGTGCCCGTGACGTAGCATTCCGCCCCGTGACCGACGGCCCCCCGATCCCCCCGTGAGCGGCCCCGACCTGGCGCGGGGCCCGTCGATCCGGGTGCTGCCCCGCCTCGACGCCACCAATTCCTTCTTCTGGACCTCGGGACAGGACGGGCGGCTGCGCTTCCTGCGCTGCGGCGCCTGCCACCGCCTGGTGCACCCCCCCGCCCCCCGCTGCTCGTACTGCCTGCACGACGCGCTGGCCCCCGACGTGGTGAGCGGGCACGCCACGCTGCACTCCTTCACGGTCAACCACCAGCAGTGGATCCCCGGGTCGGACCCCTACGTCATCGGCCTGGTGACCATCGCCGAGCAGGACGACGTCCGCCTCACCACCAACGTGGTCGACTGCGACGCCGACCACCTGCGGGTGGGCATGGCCCTCGAGGTCGTCTTCGAACAGGCCGAGGACGTGTGGCTGCCGCTGTTCCGGCCCCGCCCGGAGGCCCGGTGAGCCCCCCCGAGCTCCTCGAGCGCCGGGCGGTGATCTCGGGCGTCGGCCAGTCGGCGGTGGGCCGGCGCCTGGGCCGCAGCGACCTCGACCTCACCGTCGACGCCTGCCTGCAGGCGGTGGCCGACGCCGGGCTCACCCGAGACGACATCGACGGGCTGGCCACCTTCCCCGGGGCCGGCGTGGGCACGGGCGGCTTCGCCGGCCCGTCGAGCCCCGAGGTCCAAGACGCCCTGCGCCTCAAGCTCACCTGGCACGACGGCGGGCTCGAGGGGCCCGGCCAGCTGCGCGCCGTGTTCGCCGCCTGCCTGGCCGTGGCGGCCGGGCTGGCCCGCCACGTCCTCGTGTACCGCACCGTCACCGAGTCGAGCGCCCAGGGGGCGGGCCACCGCCCCGGCATCGGGGGCGGGGGGCGGGGCGTCCCCCGCATGGCGGGCTTCTTGCAGTGGACCATCCCCTACGGCGCGGTGTCGGCGGCCAACTGGCTGGCGTGGATCGCCCAGCGGCGCATGTTCGAGTTCGGGCTGACGCGCCAGCAGCTGGCCCAGATCGCCCTCAACGCCCGCAAGAACGCGGCGCGCAACCCCAAGGCCATCTACCGCGACCCCATGTCCATGGAGGACTACTTGGCGGCGCGCATGATCACCACGCCGCTGTGCCTCTACGACTGCGACGCACCGTGCGACGGGTCCACCGCCGTGGTGGTGTCGCACGCCGACTACGCGCCCGACACGCCCCGGCCCGCCCTGCACGTCAACGCCATCGGCACCGCCATCCAGGGCCGGCCCAGCTGGGACCAGTTCGACGACATGACCACCTTCTCGGCCCGCGACGCGGCGGCCAGCATGTGGGCGCGCACCGACCTGCGGCCCACCGACGTGCAGGTGGCCGAGCTCTACGACGGCTTCAGCATCCTCACCATGGTGTGGCTGGAGGAGCTCGGCCTGTGCCCCCGGGGCGAGAGCGGCCCCTTCGTGGAGGGGGGCGGCCGCATCGCCCTGGACGGCGCGCTGCCCCTCAACACCAGCGGCGGCCAGCTGTCCGCCGGCCGGCTGCACGGCTTCGGCATGCTGCACGAGGCGTGCGTCCAGTTGCGCGGCGACGGCGGCGATCGCCAGGTGGCGGGCCCGCCCGAGGTGGCCGCCGTGGCCGCCGGGGGCGGCCCGATCGCCGGCTGCATGCTGCTCACCCGGGGCGCGTCCTAGGCGCGTCCGGGGCCCGCCGGGGTGCGGACCCACTTCGCTGACACGAACGTCAGCCAGGTACGATCCCCCCGTGCTCCTGCACTACGACCACGAGACCGAGGCGTTTCGCGGCGAGCTGCGGGCGTGGATGGAGGCCAACCTGCCCCCCGCGGCGCAGCGGGCCGAGCGGGTGCGGTCCTCGGCCCACATCCCCGACTGGGCGCGGGCCTGGCAGCGCAAGCTGTTCGACAACGGGTGGCTCGTCCCGGGCTGGCCCCCCGAGTACGGGGGGCGCAACGCCACGCCGGTGCAGCAGATGGTGTACTTCGAGGAGCTCGCCCGCCTGGGCGTGCCCCGCAGCTGCAACCCCCAGGGGCTGTCCATCATCACCCCGTCCATCCTCGACTGGGGGACCGAGGACCAGAAGGCGCGCTACGCCCTGCCCACGCTGCGGGCCGAGATCAGCTGGTGCCTGGGCATGAGCGAGCCCAACGCCGGCAGCGACCTGGCCGGCCTGCGCACCCGGGCCGAGCTGCTGGGCGACCGCTTCGTGGTGAACGGGCAGAAGGTGTGGACCTCGGGCGCGCACGACTCGGACTTCTGCTTCTGCTTCGTGCGCACCGACCCCGAGGCCGCCAAGCACGCCGGCATCAGCGTGCTCATCATCGACATGGAGACCCCGGGCATCCAGACCCGGCCCATCGCCGAGCTCACCGACCGCGAGCACGCGGACTTCAACGAGGTGTTCTTCACCGACGTGGAGGTCCCCGCCGAGAACCTCGTGGGGGAGCTGCACCGGGGCTGGTCGGTGGCGGGCGGCTCGCTGGCGCACGAGCGCGGCATGCTGTGGATCAACGAGGCGAGCGGCACCGAGCGCATCCTCGACCGCGTCATCGCCACCGCCGTGACCCCGCTGCCCGACGGGCGGCGCCTGGCCGACGACCCGCTGGTGCGCGCCACGGTGGCCCGGGCCTACGTCCAGTCGCAGGCGCTCAAGCTCCTCGGCTACCGGGGCTTCGCCAAGTTCGCCAAGGGCATGGCCTCCCCCGAGCACTCCGTCCTCAAGCTCCTCGGCAGCGAGATGCGCCGCAACCTGGCGCTGGACGTGGGGGAGGCGCTGGGCGCCGCCGGGCTCGACCTGACGCGCCACGAGGCGCCCTCGGTGGGGCGCGGGGACAGCGAGGCGTGGCTCGTGCACTGGCTGCAGAGCTTCGCCGGCACCATCGCCGGGGGGACGTCGGAGATCCAGCGCAACATCATCGCCGAGCGCGTGCTCGGCCTGCCCCGCCGCTGACGGGGCGGACAGCACAGGAGGCCGCCCATGCCCAGCTACGGACCCGAGGTCATCGGACCGCCGCCGCGCGACCCCGACCAGAAGTACTGGGACCCCGACATCCAGACCATGGACCCCGAGAAGCTGCGCGCCCTGCAGAACGACCGCCTGGGCGTCCTCCTGCGCAAGGTCTTCGACCTCCCCGTGCCGCTGTTCAGGGACAAGCTCACCGAGGCGGGCATCGCCGCCCCCGAAGACGTGAAGACCGTCGACGACCTGCGCCACGTGCCGCTCACCGTCAAGCAGGACCTGCGCGACTCCGAGGGGGAGCACCCGCCCTTCGGCCAGTACCGCTTCACCGATGCCCGCGCCGCCGTGCGCATCGGCACCTCGACGGGCACGACGGGCACCCCGACAATCTCGCTGTGGACGCGACGCGACCTGTGGATCGAGTACGAGTCGTCGGCCCGCACGTGGTGGCGCTACGGCTACCGGCCCGGGATGATCGTCACCCACGCCCACCCCGCCTACCTCTACGGCGGCGGGCCCATGCTGTCGGGCTCCTACGAGTACTTCGGCATGCTCAACATCTGGGTGCCGCCCCCCGACACCGACGAGCTGGCCGAGCAGGGCCTGCGCTTCTGGACGCGGGTCAAGCCCGACATCCCCTTCATGGGCTTCTCCACGGGCCGGTTCTTCGAGGTGGCCTCCAAGGTGGGCATCGACCCCAAGGACGCCGGGCTCGAGTTCAAGGGCATGCCCGGCTTCGGCATGGGCAAGGGCATGCCCCTCATGACCGCGGGCGCCGAGTGCTACGCCTACGTGGGCGGGGCCTGCGGCCAGATGCCCGGCGCCCACATCAACGAGGACTGGGCCGTGGTCCAGGCCGTCGACCCCGCCACCGGTGAGGACGTCCCCGACGGCGAGTGGGGCGACCTCGTGGTCACGACGCTGGACCGCGACAACGGCCTGGTGCGCTACGACCTCGAGGAGGCCTGCGCCATCCTGCGCGAGCCGTGCCCGTGCGGCGAGACGAGCATCCGGGGCCTGTGGGGCGGGCGCTTCAAGGACCTCATGGCCGTGCAGGGCAAGCGCTTCCAGGCCGCCGAGGTCGAGTCCGCCCTGCGGCACGTGACGGGCGTGACCGAGCCCACCCTCGAGTGGCAGATGGTCAAGCCCGCCCACGAGGACCGGCCGCTCGTGGTGCGCGTCGAGAAGGGCGCGGGCGCCACCGAGGACGACGCCGTCCTCGCCGGGCGCTGCGCGGCGGCGGTGCGCGAGCACCTGGGCATCGACGCCACCGTCGAGATCCTCGCCCGCGAGACCATCCCCCGCTCGGGGTACAAGGCCGCCCGGGTGGTCGACGAGTGAAGGACCCCCTCCACGACCTCACGCTGGCGGACGTCCTGCGCGCCCACGCCCGCACCCGGCCGGCGTCGCTGGGGGCGGTGTGCGGGGACCACCGGCTGAGCTTCGAGGCCCTCGACCGGCGCGTGAACAAGCTGGCCAACGCCCTGTCCGCCGCGGGGGTGGGCGGCGGCGACCGCCTGTTGTGGCTGGGGCAGAACTGCCACCGGCTCCTCGAGGGCCTCCTGGCGGCGGCCAAGATCGGCGCGGTCTTCTGCCCGGCCAACTGGCGCCAGAGCGCGGCGGAGTTCGCCTTCGTGGTCGAGGACAGCGACCCGGCCGTGGTCTTCTTCCAGCAGGCCGAGATCGGCGACGCCCTGGCCACGGTGCGCGAGGAGACGGGATCGAAGGCCCTGTGGCTGCAGCACGACGGGGAGGGCGAGGGCGGCTACGAGGCCTTCCTGGCGGGCGGGGCCGAGCACGACCCCGCCGGGGACGACGACGAGCGCGCCGCGGTGCTCATGATGTACACCGCGGCGTTCACCGGCAGGCCCAACGGGGCGCTGCTCTCCAACCGGGCGCTCGTGGTGCAGGGCTCGTTCATCGCCCAGATCCAGGGCGTGGGTCCCGACTACGTCTACCTCGACTGCGGCCCGCTGTTCCACGTGGCCACCTTCATGACCACGCTGGCCACCTTCCTGGCCGGGGGGAACAACGTCTTCACCCCCCGGGTCGACGCCGAGGAGCTGTGCCGGCTGATCGCACAGGAGCGCTGCACGGGCGCGTTCATCATGCCGCCCACCATGGACCAGATCGTCGAGCTCAACGCCGACGGCCGCTTCGACCTGTCCTCCCTGCGGGGGTTCGCGGGCAAGCCGGAGTGGACGGCCATGATCACCGTCGACGACAGCCCGTGGGGCCGGCGCCCGGCCGGCTACGGCCAGACCGAGGTGATGGGCCTGGCGACCTTCAACGCCCTGGAGCCCTCGGTGGGCTCGAGCGGGCGGCCCGCACCGTTCGTGCGCATCGCCGTCCTCGACCCGGACGGCACCGAGCTCCCCCCCGGGGAGACCGGTGAGATCGCCGTGCGCGGGCCCACCGTGATGAACGGCTACTTCAACCGCCACGAGCTGAACGCCGAGCGCCAGGCGGGCGGGTGGCACCACACCAACGACCTCGGGCGGCTCGAGCCCGACGGGTCGCTCACCTTCGTCGGCCCCAAGACGCGGCTCATCAAGTCGGCGGCCGAGAACATCTACCCCACCGAGGTCGAAGGCTGCCTCCGGGCGCACCCGGCCGTGGCCGACGCCGCGGTGATCGGCGTGCCCGACCCCACCTGGGGCCAGAACGTCACGGCGGTGGTGGTGCTGCGCGAGGGTGCCCGCGCCTCCGCGGAGGACATCATCGCCCACTGCCGCCAGACAATTGCGTCCTACAAGAAGCCCAAGACGGTGGAGTTCGTCGACGCGCTCCCGCGCCAGGGCTTCGCGGTGGACTACGACGCGCTCGACACGCGCTTCGGTGGCGGGGGCTACCCTGGCGCCGGCCGCTGACCACCGACCCCCGGGAGCCCTCCATGCGCGCAGCCACCTCCTCGTCCACCGCGCCGCGCCTGCGGGCGCCGCAGCGCACCGCGGTGCTCGGCGCGCTGGCGGCCGCCCTCGCCCTGTCGGTGGCGGCGTGCAGCAGCTCGCCGAGCTCCACCGCCACCACGGCGTCGGGGTCCACCTCCTCGAGCGCGGGGGGCGCGGCGGCGGGCAACGGCGGCGGGACCGCCGCGCAGCTGAACGCGCTCTCGTCGCAGGTCCAGGCGGCGGAGCACAGCACGTTCAAGGCCGCCTACAGCGTGCAGAGCGCCGGCAAGAGCCAGACCATCACGGTGGAGCAGAAGCCGCCCAAGTCCGTCCTCTCCACCGACAGCGGCTCGGTGATCAACGACGGCACCAAGACCTACTTCTGCTCGTCGAGCGGCGGCACCCAGAGCTGTCTGGCCGCCAGCGGGACCAACCCGCTGGCCGCGCTGACCGCCATCTTCGACCCCCACACCGTCCTGGGCGTCCTGCAGGGCGCGGCCGCCCAGGCCGAGGCGCACGCCGCGGGTTACTCGGTGTCGTTCTCCTCGGCCAGCTACGCCGGACAGGACGCCAAGTGCGTGACGTACTCGGGCGCGGGGCAGACGGGCAAGGACTGCGTCACCACCGCCGGGCTGCTCGCCTACGTGCAGGCGGGCGGCGACACGGTGACCCTCACCAGCCTGTCCTCGAGCCCCCCCGACAGCGACTTCGGCCTGCCCGCGGGGGCCACCGTCGTGACCGAGCCGTCCATCCCCTGAGCCGTCCCCGCGCCGGGCCCGGGGCGGGCGCCCCCGGGGGGCGCTACAGGCCCAGCAGGTGCGACAGGCGCTCGAGGTGCTCGGCCCCGGTGCCGAACATGGCCGCCCCGGCCTTGGCGCGCTTGACGAAGAGGTGCATGTCGTGCTCCCAGGTGTAGCCGATGCCCCCCAGGCACTGGATGCCCTCGGTGGCGAGGAGCTTCTGGCAGTCGCCCACGCTCGCCTTGGCCATGGCCACCGCCACGTCGCGCCGCTCGTCTGACTCGGCGATGGTGGCCGCCGCGAAGTAGGTGGTGGCCCGGGCCGACTCCAGCGCCACGTACATGTTCGCCAGCTTGTGCTTGACGGCCTGGAACGAGCCGATCTTCACGCCGAACTGCTCGCGCTCCTGCACGTAGGCGTGGACGATGTCGAAGATCGCCTGGCACGTGCCCACCATCTCGGCCGCCAGCGCCACCGCCGCCTCCTGGCACAGCGCCACGAGCACCGGGCCGAGGTCCCCGGGCGTCCCGAGCACCCGCTCGGGGGGGACCCGCACCCCGCCCAGGGCGACCGTGGCGTACACGCGGCTGGCGTCCAGGCCGGCCAGGGGCTCGGCCTCGACCGACGCGCCGGGCACGACGAAGAGCCCGATGCCGTCGTCACCGGTCGTCCCCTCCAGCCGGGCCGCCACCACGATCTCGTCGGCGGTGTCGGCGTCGAAGACGAAGTGCTTGTCCCCCTCGAGCACGTACCCCTCCCCGTCGGGGCGCGCCCGCGCCGCCACCGCGGCGGGGCCCACGCGGCCGGCGGCCTCGGCCACGGCCAGGGTGCCCACGATCCCCTCGCCGGTCACCGCCTGAAGAAAGCGCGCCCGCTGGGCGTCGTCGCCCGCGGCCAGCAGCGCCGGCACGAACTGCGTGGCGGTGGCGAGGAACGGCGCCGGGGCGATCACCCGGCCCAGCTGCTCGGCCACCACGGCGAGCTCCACGAAGCCCAGCCCCAGCCCCCCGTGCTCCTCGGGGACGGCCAGGCCTGGCCAGTCGAGCTCGACCATGCGGCTCCACAGCGCATCGGCCCGCTTGTGCTCCTCCACCACGGCGCGCACCACGGCGACGGGGCACTCGCGCTCGAGCACGGCGCGCACCGACTCCTGGAGGGCCTGCTGGTCGTCGGAGAGCTCGAGGTCCATCGCTCAGCCCGAGGTCACGACGAGGGAGTCGACGGCCAGCGCGCCGTGGGCGCCCACGACCACGGGGTTGAGGTCCAGCTCGGCCAGGCGCTCGCCGCACGCCGTGGCCAGGCGGGCCACCGCCATGACCACGTCCACGAGGGCGCGCACGTCGCCCTTGGCCCGTCCCCGGGCGCCGGCCAGCAGGGCGTGGCCCCGCAGGGCGCGCACCATCTCCTGGGCGTCGCGTCGGTCGATGGGCAGGGGGCGCACGGCCACGTCCGCCAGGACCTCGGCGAACACGCCGCCGGTGCCCACCAGCACGGCGGGGCCGAAGACGGGGTCGCGCGTCACGCCCACGATCATCTCGGTGCCCCCCTCCACCTGGGCCTGGACCTGCACGCCCTCGATGCGGGCGCCGCGCCGGGCCTTGGCCGCCCGCGCCAGCAGCTCGGCGTAGACGGCGCGGGCCTCCGCCGCGCTGGCCACCCCCAGGCGCACCAGGCCGGCGTCGGACTTGTGGGGGAAGTCGGGAGAGGCGATCTTCATGACCACCGGGAAGCCGAGGTGCGCGGCGATCCGGGCCGCCTCCGCCGCCGAGGAGGCCAGGCCCTCACCCGCCAGCGGCACGCCGAAGGCCTCGAGCAGCCGCCGGGCGGCGGCGGCGCCCAGGGGGCCGCCCCCGGTCCCCGCCTCGCCCAGGGCGGCGGCCGCCTGGGCGGGCAGGCGCCGTGACGGCGCCTTGCGGGGCCGGAACGACGACGACGCCTCGGTGTAGCGGGCGTGGGCCCGCAGCGCCCCGAAGCAGTTGCGGAAGGAGCGGAACAGCGGGACGCCCGCCTCGACCAGCGTGCGGAACCCCGGCTCGTCGGTCTTGAAGGAGTTCCAGGTGACCACGACCGGCTTGGGCAGGTCGTCGATGAACGACACGATGTCCTCGGCGAAGCGGTCGGTGAGCCGCCCCAGGGCGCCGGTGAGCCCCACCACCACCACGTCGACGCCGGGGTCGGCGCACACCAGCTCGAAGACGCGCCGGCGGTCCTCGGCCGGCGCCGACAGGAGGAACTGCGCCCCGTTGTCCACGGGGTTGGCCACCGTGAGGTAGTCGGGGATCATCTCCCGCAGGGCCGCCTGGGTGCGCGCCGAGAGCAGGGGCACCGGCGTCCCCGCCTGTTCGGCCACCTCGGCCATGAGCGTGCCCGACCCCCCCGAGATGGAGTAGAGGCAGCAGCGCCCGCCCGTGCCGGGGGGCAGCTTGGCGAACAGGGCGGCCGTCTCGAGCAGCTCGTCGAGGTCGCGCACCCGCACCACGCCGTACTGGGCGAAGAGCCCCTCGACGACGGCGTCGGACCCCGCCAGGTGCCCGGTGTGCGAGCTCGCCATGCGGGTG
>DATJBC010000131.1:0-3253 GCA_035515515.1 Acidimicrobiales bacterium | reverse complement strand
CGGGCCCCCCTGCGCGGCGGCCCGGCGCCACTGCCGGGCGAGGCGTGCCGGCCACCCCTCGGGGAGGTACACGTCCTGGTGGACGAGCACCACGCGCTCGTTGCGCGCCTGCTCGATGCCGGCGTTGAGGCCCTCCGCCGCGCTGGTGCGGTCGCGGAACAACAGCACCTCGTGGGGGCCGCCCGGCGCCAGGCACGGCGAGCGCAGCAGGTTCGCCTCCAGCTGGGCGTCGTCGTTGACGCACGCCACCACGGTCAGGGGGGCCTCGTCGGCGGGGTCCACGGGCTCCTGGAGGACCCCGCCGACCACCAGCCACCCCGTGGCCAGGTCGCGCCGGGCGTCGGCGGTCCCCACCCCGAGGAGCTCGAGCAGCGGCGCGCCCGCCGTCACGGCCGCCTCGGCCGACAGCGCCGCGCCGGGCCCCGGCCCGGGGTCCTCGATGCGGCCGGCCACGTCGGGCACGAACCCGGCGTCGAGCAAGAGCTGCACCAGGTCGGTGGCCGTGAAGAGATGGACGAACGACGGGTCGAGGGGACCGCCCGGCGCGTAGTGGAAGTCCCCGCGCAGCAGCTGGGTGAGAGTCCCGTGGTGCTGGAGGTTGGGTGCCGAGCACACCACGGCCCCCGAGGCCCGCAGCACGCGCCCGTGGCGCCGCAGCGCCCCGAGGGGGTCGTGCAGGCGGGGGAGGGCGTCGGCGTACACGATGGCGTCGACCGTGCCCGGCTCGAAGGGGAGGGGATCGCGCGCCAGGTCGACCGCCCGCACGGCGTCGGGGCCGCTGGCGCCGCCACCGGTGTCGTCGGCCCGCTCGGTGGCCTCCACGCGGTGCACGACGCGCCCCGGCAGGCGGGGGCCCAGCCATCCCGGTCCCCGCCCCACCTGCACCACCACACGGGCCTCGGCCGGCACCGCCGCCGACAGGCGCTCGCACAACGCGTCGGCGCGCCGGGCATCGTCCATCGGGGCAGCAGGCTACTGCGACCCGCGTTTCGCGCCGTCCGATAGCGTGGGGCGACGGCGGCACTCGGGCAAGGGGGCGCGGTGGCCGGAGGTGGCGATCTCGGGCTCCCCCCCGGCCCCTGGGTGCTCGTCACGGGCATGCACCGCAGCGGGACCTCCGCCCTGACGGGGGCGCTCGGGCGCCTGGGGCTGTCGGTCCCGGCGGCGACGGACCTCGTCTCGGGCCGCTACGACAACCCGGTGCACTACGAGAGCGCGGCGCTCACCGCGCTCAACGACGACGCCTTGACGCTGCTGCGCGGGTCGTGGAGCGCGCCGCCCGCCCTCGAGGCGGGGTGGGAGCACGCCCCGGCGCTCGCCCCCCTGCGCGCCCCGGCGGCCCGGGCCGCGCGCCGGGCGTTCCCCGGGCAGGGGCCACTGGTGTGGAAGGACCCCCGGCTGTGCCTGCTCCTGCCGTGGTGGCGCACGCTGCTCCCCGCGCCGCTCGCCGTCGTCCTGGTGTGGCGGGCGCCCGCCGCCGTGGCGCGCTCGCTCGGGGAGCGCCAGGGGTTCGTGCCCAGCCTCGCCTTGGCGCTGTGGGACCGCTACGCGCGCGCCGCTTTGGCCGCGCTCGAGGGCCACGACGCCTACGTCCTCCGCTACGAGCAGCTCGTGGCGCAGCCCGCGTCCGAGCTGGACGCCGTGCGCGCCTGGCTGCGGTCGCGCGCCGTGGCCGTCGACGACACCGACGCCGCCCTGGGGGAAGCGGCGGCGTCGGTGTCGCCCGGCCCCGCCCGGCGCGCCGAGGGCGGCAGCGACGACGGCGCACTGGGGCGCGCCGTCGAAGCCCTCGACGCCTTGCGCGGCGGCCACGAGCACCTGCGCGCGCCGCCGCTGCCGGACCCGCCGTCGTGGATGGCCGACGCCGTCGGGCAACGCCACGAGTACGAGGACCTCTACGCGCGCTACATGCGCTACGTGCGCTGGCGGCGCCGCATCCCCGTGCTCGGTCGCGCGGCGCGCCGGCGCGGCTGAGCCGAGGCGCTCAGCGCGACGCCGCTCCGTCGAGCACGTCGTCCCACAGCGCCTCGAAGCGCGCCACCATGTCGTCGACCGAGAAGCGCGCCGCGCGCCTCCGGGCGGCGTCCCCCAGCCGGCTCCTGCGGTCGGGGTCGTCGAGGAGGGCGGCCAGGGCGTCGCTCAGGGCGTCCACGTCCCCCGGCGGCACGAGGACGCCGTCGACCCCGTCCTCGATCATGAGGCGCGGCCCGTCGGTGGCGGCCACGAGCACGGCCCGTCCCGCGCCCATGGCCTCCAGGACCGCCAGCCCGAAGGACTCGGCGTGCGAGGGGTGCACGACCACCGCCGACGCCGCCACGACGTCGTCCTTGAGCGGGGGACGGACGTCACCGGGGACGATGAGGCGGTCCCCGAGGCCGTACTGCTCGACGAGGCGCTCGATGGTGCCCCAGTAGGCCGAGGCCTTGTCGGCCGGGCCGCACATGACCCCGTGGAGCCGCGGGTAGCGCGCCGCCAGCCGGCCCAGACAGTGCACGAAGTCGACCTGTCCCTTCATGGGCTCGATGCGGGCGAACATGGACACCACCACGGCGTCGTCGGGGATGGAGAGCGCGGCGCGCCCCCGGGCGGGGTCCAGGTGGCGGTAGCGGGCCATGTCGATGCCCGGGAGCACCACCGAGGTGGGGACCCCGGGGAACTCCATGGTGCGGTCGCGGGCGCCGGGCGAGGTGAACACGATGTGGGCGGGCGGCGCCCGGCGCAGGACGGCGGCCACGGCGCGCTCCGAGCGCGCCCGCGCCCGCAGGGGGGAGTGGATGTGCCAGATGACCGGTGTCCCCGTGAGCCGCCCGGCCAGCGCGGCGTACAGCAGGGCGGAGTTCTCGCTGGCGTGCACGAGGGAGGCCGACTCGAGGCGGACGATGCGGCGCAGGCCCCCCACCAGCCGCACCAGGTTGGCGGGGGAGCGCAGGCGCGAGCGGGGCAGGCTGTAGGCGGGGGTGCCCTTCTGGCGCACGAGCTCGGGCCACCGCCCCGGCGACAGGCACGCCAGGGCGGGGGAGAAGCGCGACCGGTCCACGCGCTCGATGAGCTCGTTGATGACGGTGGAGGCGCCGCCCAGGTCCTCGTAGCCCGAGCTGTCCACCAACAGCACGTGGCGCGGCGCGCCGCTGCCCGCGCCCATCAGGTGGCCGCCGGTCCGGGGCCCAGGGCCGGGACGTGGTGGCGCCGCGCGGGCACGGCGCCGCTCCCGGCCGCCACCCGCGCGGGGCCCCGGGCGTAGAGCGCGGCCAGC
>DATJBC010000130.1:0-8482 GCA_035515515.1 Acidimicrobiales bacterium | reverse complement strand
GCCCGGCAAGGGTCCCCTCACCGCCTATGCGCTCGAGGTGGCCCAGCACGCGCTGGAGTTCTTCACCGACTGGTTCGGCATCGAGTACCCCGCCGAGAAGCTTGACCTCCTCGCCATCCCCGACTTCGCCTTCGGGGCCATGGAGAACCTCGGGTGCGTCACCTTCCGCGAGGCGCTGCTGCTCGTCGACCCGGCACGCGCCTCGCGCGTCGAGCTCGAGCGCGTGGCCGACGTCATCGCGCACGAGATCGCCCACATGTGGTTCGGCGACCTCGTGACCATGAAGTGGTGGAACGGCATCTGGCTCAACGAGGCGTTCGCCACGCTCATGGAGCTGCTGTGCGTGGACGCCTTCCGGCCGGACTGGCAGCGCTGGGTCACCTTCGGGCTCGAGCGCGACGTGGCGATGGCCACCGACTCCCTGCACTCCACGCGCCCGGTGGAGTACCCGGTGGGGCCTCCCGAAGAGGCCCAGGGGATGTTCGACGTGCTCACCTACCAGAAGGGGGCGGGGGTCCTGCGCATGCTGGAGCGGTTCCTCGGGGCCGAGGCCTTCCGCGACGGCGTGCGGCGCTATCTGGACACCCACCGGCTGGGAAACACCGAGACGGCCGACCTGTGGGCCGCCATCGAGCAGTCGAGCGACCAGCCCGTGCGCCGGATCATGGACACCTGGCTCCTCCAGGGCGGCTTCCCGCTCGTCACGGTGCACGAGGCCGACGGGGACCTCGTGGCGAGCCAGGAGCCGTTCTCCTACGCGCCGGGAGCCACGGGCAGCGCCATCGGGGCGGACTGGTCGGTCCCCCTCATCGCCCGGGCCGTGGGCACGGTGGGCGAGCACCGGGTGCTCCTGGGCACGGAGCCCGCCCCCCTGGCCGTGGGGGACCGGTCGGCGCCGGTGGTGCTCAACGCGCACGGGTCGGGCTACTACCGCGTCCGCTACGCGCCCGAGCACCTGCGCACGCTGGCCGGCGACCTCCAAGGCCTGGAGGTGCTCGAGCGCTTCAACCTGCTCGGTGACACATGGGCGGTGGTGGTGGCCGGGCGCGCCCCCCTCGACGAGTTCCTGGTGCTGGCCGAGGCGCTCGGCGGCGAGGACGACCCCGACGTGTGGGCCCAGGTGACGGGGGCCCTGTCGTTCCTCGACCACGCCGTCACCGACGAGCAGCGGCCCATCCTGGCGGCCCTCGACCGCGCGCTGCTGTCCCCGGTCCTGGACCGCCTGGGCTGGGACGCCACCGACCAGGAGGGCCCCCGCACCGCCACCTTGCGGGCCCAGGTCATCGGGTCGCTCGGCACGGTCGGGCAGGACGACACGGTGCGGGCCGAGGCGCGCCGGCGCTACGCGGCAGCGGCGGCGGGGGCCGCGTCGATCGCCCCCGACCTGTTCGCGTCGGTCCTGGCTGCGCTGGCCGCGGGGGGCGGGCCCACGGACTTCGACGACTTCCTGGCGCACTACCGCAAGCCGGCCACCCCCCAGGAGGAGATGCGCTACCTCTACGCGTTGGCGGGCTTCACGCAACCGCTCCTGGCGGCACGCGCCTTCGAACTGGCGCGCAGCGAAGTCCGGACCCAGAACGCCCCGTTCCTCATCCACATGCTGCTGTCGGGCCGCGAGAACGGCCCCGCCACGTGGATGCGGGTGCGCGACCACTGGGACGACATGGTGGCCCGCCTCCCCTCCAACATCCTGCCCCGGATGCTCGACGGCCTGAAGCTGCAGTGCCGCGACGCGGCGGCGGCGGCCGAGATCCGCAGCTTCGTCGACGCCCATCCGCTCCCCATCGGGGCGCGCACCGTGGAACAGGTCCTGGAGCGCCTGGACGTGAACGTCACCTTCGCCGGCGCCTTGGCAGCCGAGGCCACACCGGTGCTGGAGGGCGCCCTTCGACGCCTGGAGGCCCGCTGACGCCCGCACCGGCATGAGCCTGACCACGGCGGCCGTCACCTTCGGGCTGATCTTCGTCGCCGAGCTGCCCGACAAGACCATGATCGCCACGATCGTCCTCTCCAGCCGCCACCGTCCCCTGCCGGTGTTCGTCGGGGCGTCCACGGCCATGGTCGTCAACGCCGCCATCGCCGTGGCCGCAGGACGGCTGCTCGAGCTGCTCCCCCACCGCGCCGTCGACGCCGTGGTGGCCGGGTTGTTCGCCGCGGGCGCCGTCTACCTCCTCGTCACCAGGGAGGAGACCGCGCAACGCGAGGGCGAGGCCGAAGCCGAGAAGGCCGCCTCGGCGCGGCGCATCGCCCTCACCACCCTGGCGATCATCGTGGTGGCGGAGACCGGCGACATTACCCAGCTGCTCACGGCCAACCTGGTGGCGCGCTACCACGACGTCCTGTCGGTGTTCGTGGGGTCGGCGGTCGCGCTGGTGGCGGTGATGGGGCTCGGGGTGCTGGGCGGGCGGGTGCTGTTGCGGGTCCTGCCGCTCGCCACCATCCGCCGGGTGGCGGGGGTGGCCCTGGTCGGCTTCGCGGCGTACAGCGCGGTGTCGGCGGCGGGCGCATGATCGGCGCCACCCGTGCCCGGCGCGTGGGCGCTCGGCCGCACCGGCCGCGCGCCGCAGCGCCGGCCTGACGGACAAGGAGAGCACGTGGAGGACAGGATCGAGGCCCTCTTCCGGCGGGCCCGCGCCACCAAGGGGTTCATGCCCGACGACGAGGGCGACGCCCTGTACCGCGCCGCGGCGCGCGCCGGGCGGTCCCGGCCGGGGGCCACCTTCGTCGAGATCGGGGCGTGGTGCGGGAAGTCCACCATCTACCTGGGGGCGGCGGCGGAGGCCACCGGGTCCGTGCTCTTCAGCATCGACCACCACCACGGCTCCGAGGAGAACCAGGCGGGATGGGAGCACCACGACACGGGCGTGGTGGACCACGACAGCGGGCGCATCGACACGCTCCGGTTCTGGCGCGGCGCCATCGACGGCGCCGAGCTGAGCGCCTCGGTCGTGGGGGTGGTGGGCGACTCGCCCACCGTCGCCAGCCGGTGGGCGACCCCGCTCGTGTTCTGCTTCATCGACGGCGGCCACGGCGAGGAGCCGGCGTGGGCGGACTTCCGGGGCTGGGCACCGCACGTGGCGGTGGGCGGCTGGCTCGCCATCCACGACGTGTTCCCCGACCCCGCCCAGGGCGGGCGCCCCCCCTACGAGCTGTGGCGCGCCGCCCTGGCGGGGGCCGAGTTCGTCGAGGACGGGGAGTGCGGCTCGCTGCGCGTGCTCAGGCGGGTGGCGCCGCCCGGCGGGGCTCGGTGAGGTCGAGCCCGTCCGGCAGCGACTCCCCCCGGAACAGCCCCGAGGCGGGGGTGGCCCGCGCCAGGGCGTCGGCGGCGAGCACCATGGCCCCGGCGGTGTAGGTCGTGCGCTCCGCGAAGGGGAAGGTGTCGCGCTCGGGATAGACGATCCCGGTCCAGTACGAGCCGTCGGCGCGGCGATGGGCCTGGGCCCAGGTCACGAGGTCGAGGGCCCGGTCGGGGCGGCCCACGGCGTCGAGGGCCAGCGCGCACTCCGCCGTCTCGGCCGCCGTCACCCACGGGCCCGTGGACACGCAGCGCACGCCGCGCCCCTCCATGACGAAGGTCTCCCACCACGCGTCGAGGCGCGCGTCGGCCGCCCCGCTGTTCAGGGCGCCCGAGAGCACCGGGTAGTACCAGTCCATGGCGAACTCGTGCTTGGGCTCGAACACCTCGGGGCTGTGCGCGATGACGTGCGCCAGGCGCCCGGCGGCCAGCTCCCAGTCGGGGCGCTCCTGGCCGAGGGCCTCGGCGCAGGCCACGCCGCAGCGCAACGCGTGGTAGATCGACGACGAGCCGGTGAGCAGCGGGTAGCGGCCGCGGTGCCCGTCGGGGTCCACGCACCACAGGATGGCGCCGTCCTCTCGCTGGTAGCGCAGGACGAAGGCGAGCGCCCTGTCCACCACCGGCCACATCGCCTCCAGCACGGCGAGGTCGTCGGTGATCCGGAAGTGGTGCCAGGCGCCGGTGGCCACGTAGGCGCACACGTTGGTGTCCAGGCGCGGGTCCTTCACCCCGCTGCCCGCCAGGTAGTAGTTGAACCACGATCCGTCGGGCAGCTGGGCGTCGGCCAGCCACTGGTAGGCGTGGACCGCCTCTTTGTGGAAGCCGGCGACCGTGAGCGCCATGGCCGACTCGACGTGGTTCCACGGGTCGCAGTGGCCGCCCTCGAACCACGGGATCATGCCGTCGTGGCACTGCACCGCCGCGATGGAGGCGGCCGTGTCCACCACCTCCCGGGCGCTCAGCACGCCGGGCACCTCGGGCACCGGGGCCAGGGGCGGGGAGCCGACGAGGTCGGTGTCCTCGGGCAGGCCGGCGGCGACGGGCAGGGCTCCCTCGGTACGCGTCATGCGGGCTTCTCCAGGTAGACGACGAGGCTCTTGCCGAGGAAGGGGTTGAGGAACCGGTCGGCGAGCCGGGTGAGCGCGGGCGCGCGGGTGATGTCCCACACCAGCAGCTGGTGGTAGGCCCGCACCAGGGGGTGGTCCTGGCGCGAGGGGCCCACCCAGCAGCGCAGCCACCAGTACGGCGAGTGCAGCGCGTGGGCGTGGTGCGACCCCACCGGGCGCAGGCCGGCGCCCCGCAGGCGCCCCACCAGGGTCGAGCGCCGGTAGATGCGCACGTGCCCGCCCGGGACGTTGTGGTACTGGTCGGACAGCGCCCAGTTGACGGCCTCGGGGCCGAAGCGGGGCACGGTCACCGCCATGGTGCCGCCGGGCCGGAGCACCCGGGCCAGCTCGGCCATGGCGTCGGCGTCCGCGGGGATGTGCTCGAGCACCTCGGCCGCGATGACGCGGTCGAAGCTCGCGTCGGCGAAGGGGAGCCGCAGGGCGTCGCCCTGGACGGCGCCCGCCTCGTCGTCGGGCTCGATCTCGCCGGCGTCGAGCATGGCGCCGATCGTGTCGCGCACGTGCTTCACCTCGCGGTCATCGGCGTCGAGGGCCACCACGCGCGCCCCCAGGCGCGCCGCCTGGAAGGCGTGGCGCCCGCCGCCGCAGCCCAGGTCGAGCAGGCGCTCGCCGCGCCGCACCCCGAGGCGGCCGTAGTCGACGGTGAGCACGTCAGGCCGCCGTCCGCCCGGGGCCGCCCCGGCCGAGCTCGTCCAGCACGACCCGGTACTGCTCGGCCGTCCCCCGGGCGGTGGCCTGCCAGGTGAAGCGGCCCAGCACGCGCCGGCGCCCCCCGTCCCCCAGCCTCGACGCCAGGTCGGGGTCGTCGAGGATGCGCCGTACGGCGTGCGCCAGGGCCTCGGGGTCGTCCGGCGTCACGAGCAGGCCGGTCTCGCCGTCCTCCCCCACCACCTCGGGGAGCGCCCCCCCGGTGGTGGCCACCAGCGGCACCCCGCACGCCATGGCCTCGATGGCGGGCAGCGAGAACCCCTCGTAGAGCGAGGGCACCACCGCCACCTCCGCTTCGGCGTAGAGGCCGGCGAGCTCGTCGTCGGAGATGCCGCTCACGCAGCGCACGGCGGGGGCGAGGCCCAGGCGGTCGATGGTGCGGGCCACCCGGCCGCCCTCGGTGGGGCGGCCGATGACCACCAGCTCCACGTCGCGCTCGGTGCGGAGCTTGGCCACCGCCTCGAGGAGCGGCACGAGGCCCTTCATGGGCACGTCGCTCGACGACGTGACCATGATCCGCCCCGGGACGCGGGGCCGATCGGGACGGGGGCGGAACACGGTGTGGTCCACCCCCACGGGCACGACCGTCATGCGGGACAGCTCCACGCCCATCTGCTCGGCGATGTCGCGCTTGGAGGACTCCGACACCGTCACGATGCGGGGCAGCCGGCGCGCCACGCGCATCTGCATGCCGAGGAACCCGAACCACCGGCGCTGGGTGAAGCGGCGGTAGGCGTTCTCGGCGTGCGCCAGCGCCAGCACGCGGTCGACGGTGATGGGGTGATGGAGGGTGGCCAGCAGCGGCCAGCCGTCCTCCAGCATGCCCAGCAGCCCCGACCCCAGGCACTGGTTGTCGTGGACGATGTCGAAGTCGCCGCGCCGCTCCGACAGGAGGCGGCGGGCGCGCCTGGAGAAGGTGCGCGGCTCGGGGAAGCCGGCCGTGCACATGACGGCGAACTCGAGCAGGTCGACGGCCGAGTGGAACTCGCGGGGATGCGGCACCCGGAACGGGTCGGGGTCCCGATAGAGGTCGAGGCCGGGCACGGGCGTGAAACCCACCTCGGGGTCGAGGACGGGCCACGGCTGGCCGGCGAAGACCTCCACCGAATGGCCCATGCCGACCAGCTCGCGCGCCAGGTGCCGGGTGTAGACGCCCTGGCCCCCGCAGCGCGGGTTCCCCCGGTACACGAGGTAGGCGACGCGCAGCCCGCCGGGCGCAGCCGGCGCGGCCGGGCGCGCCGGGGGGACCTCCAGATGCGTGCTGCGCTCCCAGGATGCCTTGATCTCGATCCAGCGCTGCCTGGGGCTCTTAGGCACGCGCGGTGCTCTCGTGAGCGACCATGGCCGATCAGCCTCCCCCGGATGCCCGCCCGGGCGCAAACGGCGGGCGGCGGGCGCGGGGCGCCCGAGGCACCCCGGCGGCGACCGTCGCGGCCCTCGACGACCTGGTCACACGGGGTGCCGGCCGGGGCCCGCCCCGCCCGGAGAGGCCGCCCCCGGGGCACGGGGCCCGCCCGGTGGGCGGCGCGGGGGGCGCGGCGGGGACCGCCCGGTACGCGTCCCACGACGGACGCGTCCACTAGCTTGGCGATGGCTGCACCGCACCGCGTCGCTCGAGGAGCGCCGAGCAATGGCCGTCGAGATCCTGCACCTGTCGAGCGTGGTCAAGAGCGCGCTCGTGGACCGGGACGGCGACCGCCTGGGGCGGGTCGAGGACCTCATCGCCCGGCTCGGCATGTCCCCCCACCCCCCCGTGGGCGGCGCCGTGGTCCGCATCGCCAACCGCCAGCTCTTCCTCCCCATGGACCGCATCGCCGAGCTGCGCCCCGGCCGGGTCACGTTCGTGGGCGACACCGTCAGCCTCCAGCGCTTCGAGCGGCGGCCGGCCGAGCTGCTCCTGTCCCAGGACCTGCGGGCGCGCCACCTCATCAACCTGCAGGGGGCCCGCCTCATCCGCGCCAACGAGATCGAGCTGGCCCGCGTGGACGGCCGCTGGGAGGTGGTGGCCGTCGACCCCAGCCCCCGCGTGGCGCTGCGCAGGCTGCTGCCCCGCTTCCTGGGGCGCCGCATCCCGGCGGGCAAGGTCGTCGACTGGGCCAGCATCGAGCCCTTCGTGGCCCACGTGCCCACCGCCCGGCTGCGCATCCCCTACCGCAAGCTCGCCCGCCTGCACCCCGCCCAGATCGCCGACCTGGTGGAGGCGGCGTCGCACGAGGAGGGCGAGGAGATCATCGAGGCGGTGGGCCACGACCGCGAGCTCGAGGCCGACGTCTTCGAGGAGCTCGACGCCGACCACCAGATCGAGTTCGTCCAGAGCCGCACCGACGCCGAGGCGGCCCGCCTGCTCACCACCATGGCCCCCGACGACGCCGCCGACCTCATCATGGAGCTCGACCAGGAGCGCCGGCTGCCGGTGCTCCAGCTGCTGCCCCCGGCCCAGCAGCGCAAGGTGCGCGCGCTGCTCAACTACAACCCCGACACCGCGGGCGGGATCATGAGCCCCGACTTCCTGTGCCTGGAGGAGTCGACCGAGGTCCGCGACGTCCTCGACGCCGTGCGGGCCAGCAAGGCGCCCCCCGAGGCCCTGGCGGTCGTCTTCGCACGCGGCGTGGGCGGGCGCGTCACGGGCTCGGCCTCGATGGTCTCGCTGGTGCAGGCGCCCCCCTCGGAGCGCCTGGGGTCGGTGGTGCGGCCCAACCCGGCGCATGTCCACCCCGACTGGGACCTCCACGCCGTCACCCGCAAGATGACCGACTTCAACCTCACGGTGGCGCCCGTCATGGACGAGCAGCACCGCATGGTCGGCGTCATCACCGTGGACGACGTGCTCGAGATGCTGCTCCCCACCGGGTGGCGCCGCGACTTCGGGATGACCTCGGTCGAGGAGTGACCCCGGCGCCGGGTCCTACAGGCCCTTGGCCCCGATGGCACCCTGGAGGGCCGACCCCATCTTCGAGGCGCCGGTGGGGTTGGGGTGCACCGAGATGCCCCCGCCGCTGGCGATGATGGGGTTGACCCAGCGCACGCTGGAGGACTTGCACGAGTCGTGGCCCACCGACTGGGTGAAGGTGTCCACGAAGGTGGCGTTGTTGGCGCTCGCCTCGGACTGAAGCATGGCGTTGAGATCCTTCTCCAGCGTGTTCAAGTAGGACACGTCCCCGGTGGTGAGCGGCATCGTCGGGTAGCAGTTGCCGCTCTGGGGGAGGATGTCGGGGTAGCCGACGACGAACACCGTGGCGTTGGCGGCGTGGCTGTGGATGCCCTGGATCACGCCCCCGATGGTGGCGGCGTCGTGGGAGACGTCGTTGACGAAGGTGTTGCCGTACACGGCCTTGCACGGCGACCCGATGTT
>DATJBC010000129.1:0-2264 GCA_035515515.1 Acidimicrobiales bacterium | reverse complement strand
AGGCCGAGGAGGATGTGCTCGGTGCCGATGAAGCTGTGGTTGAGCAGGCGCGCTTCCTCCTGCGCCAGCACCAGCACCCTCCGCGCACGGTCAGTGAAGCGTTCGAACACCAGACCGCCTCCCTCGACGGCTCGAATCCTGAGTTGAGTCTACCGGCCGCCCTGCGGGAACCAACACCGCCGGAAGCCGGCCCCCAGGATCTCGAGGTCCCATTGGCACCCCCATACCTTCGGCGCGTTCGCCCTGGATCCTGACCGCAAACCACCCTCGGTGGTGGGACCTGGCCCTCCCGGCCCGCGGCGGGGGCGCCGCCGTGGTCGCGGGCCGGCCGGCCGGGGCCGGCCTCGTTGTCGGACGCGGGGGTCCTTCGCCTATCGTTCTCCCTGGTGGACACCGCTCCCTTGCTGGGCCTCCCCGCGCTCCGGGACGACCTCGGCCGCCTCGAGCCCGAGCTCCGGGAGGCCGTGGGATCGGGCGACCCGTTCCTGGACGAGGTGACCACCCACCTCATCGCCGCCGGGGGCAAGCGCCTGCGCCCGTGCCTGGCGCTGGCGGCCGCCACCGGCGGGCGCCGGCCGGCCGGCCCCGAGGACCTCGGGGGGGCCTGCGCCGTGGAGCTCGTCCACCTGGCCTCGCTCTACCACGACGACGTCATGGACGAGGCGCTCGTGCGGCGCAACGTGGAGAGCGTCAACGCCCGCTTCGGCAACCTGGTGGCCATCGTGGCCGGCGACTTCCTGCTCGCCCGGTCGGCCGAGATCGCCGCCTCGCTGGGCACCGAGATCGCCGGGCTCCTGGCCAACACGCTGGGTCGGCTGTGCCAGGGGCAGGTGACCGAGGTCCGGGCCGCCTTCGACCCCGGGCGGACCGAGGAGGACTACCTGCGCACCATCGAGGGCAAGACCGCCGCCCTCATGGCCACCTCGTGCCGCATCGGGGCCATCACGGGCGGGCGCCCCCGGCCCGAGGTCGACCTCCTCAGTGCGTTCGGGCGGAGCTTCGGCATGCTCTTCCAGCTGCGCGACGACATGCTCGACGTCGTGGCGAGCGAGGAGGAGCTCGGCAAGCCGGCCGGCCAGGACCTGGCCGAGGGCATCTACACCCTGCCCGTCATCGCCGCCCTGCGCGACCCCGACGCCGGGCCCGAGCTGCGGCCCCTGCTGGGGCAGCGCCTCGACCAACCCGAGCGCGACAAGGCACGCGCCATCGTGGCCGCCTCCGGCGCCATCGCCCGCACCGTCGAGGCGGGGCACCGCTTCGTCGACGACGCCGTGGCGGCGGCGCGCGCGCTGGACGACGGTGCGCTCGGCGCCGCCCTCGAGCACCTGGCGCGCTCGTTCATCGACGAGTTCTCACCGCCGCGCTGAGAGGACGCCCGGCGCGCCGGGCGCTCAGCGCTCGGGGCGCATGGTGGGGAAGGCGATGACCTCGCGGATGTTGGCCACGTCGGCCAACAGCATCACCAGGCGGTCGATGCCGATGCCCAGGCCGCCGGTGGGGGGCAGCCCGTACTCGAGCGCCCGCAGGTAGTCCTCGTCGACGACCATGGCCTCCTCGTCGCCGGCGGCGCGCGCCCGGGCCTGGGCCTCGAAGCGGGCGCGCTGGTCGTCGGGGTCCACGAGCTCGGAGAAGGCGTTGCCCAGCTCGCGCCCGGCCACGACGGGCTCGAAGCGCTCCACCAGGTCGGGGTCGTCCCGGTGCCGGCGGGCCAGGGGCGACACCTCGGCGGGGTAGTCCATGACGAAGACCGGCCCCCACAGCCCGGGCTCGGTCGTCTTCTCGTACAGCTCGAGCAGCAGCTTGCCCGGGCCCCAGGCCGCGTCGGGCTCCACGCCCGCGGCGGCCACCCGGCGCCGCAGCTCGTCGACGTCGGTGTGCACGTCGGCGGGCGCGCCGGTGGCCTCGTGCACGAGCTCGGCCATGGTCGCCCGCCGCCACGGCGGGGCCAGGTCGACCGTGCGGCCCTGGTACGGCAGCGTGGTCGTGCCGCACAGCTCCAGGGCGAGGCCCGACACGAGCTCCTCCACGAGCACCGCCAGGTCCCTGTAGTCGGCGTACGCCTGGTACAGCTCGAGCATGGTGAACTCGGGGTTGTGGCGCGGGGAGAGGCCCTCGTTGCGGAAGACGCGGGCGATCTCGAAGACCTTCTCGAACCCCCCCACCACCAGCCGCTTGAGGTAGAGCTCGGGCGCGATGCGCAGGTAGAGGTCCGTCCCCAGGGCGTTGTGGTGGGTGACGAACGGCTTGGCCAGCGCCCCCCCGGC
>DATJBC010000128.1:0-3781 GCA_035515515.1 Acidimicrobiales bacterium | reverse complement strand
CGAACACCCCGAACTTGGCGCTCTCGCCGGCCACCCGGATGTCGGTGGCCTGCAGGATCTCGGTGCCGCCTGCCACGGCCCACCCCTCGACGGCCGCCAGCAGGGGCTTGCGCAGCTGGTAGTGGCGCAACAGCGCCTTCCAGTGGAGGTCGGGGTCCTCCTCGGTCCGGTGCCGGTACTTCTCCGCCTCGGGAGACGAGATCGACTTGAGGTCCATGCCCGAGCAGAAGGTGCCCCCCGCGCCCGTGAGGATGGCGCAGCGGATGTCGTCGTTGGTGTCGATCTCCGCCCAGGCGTCGACCATGCCGACCAGCATCGGAAGACTCAGGGCGTTCTTGGCTTCGGGCCGGTTCATGGTCACCACGGCGGTGGCCCCGTGGCGCTCGAACGTGAGGTTCTCGGTGCCGGGGGTGGGCATCAGCTGTCGTCTCCTTCGCGCTCGGGCGCTGCGTCACGCCTCGCCTCGTCCGTCGCCGGTGCTGGAGGGGTGCCGCCTGACGGCCGGCTCCTCCCCCGCTGACGACAGAGGGCGCACCGACATTAGAACGGATTCCAGTTCCGCCGACAGTCCGGCCGTTGCGCCCGCGGCGGCCCTGCACGTCTCGACGGGCGGCCCCCCGTCGCTCCTCGATGTGAAGGCCGCCGAGGCCTGCCACTAGACAGGCACGGCACGCCCCGAGACCGACCGAGGGCGGACGAAGGGCCTGACGGCGGCGGCCTGACGGGGTCGAGAAGGAGGAGTCGTGGGGGACGTGGAGGACGGAGCAGCGGACCTCGAAGGGAGGCGGAGCATCCACCCGGCCGTGGCGGGACGGGAGCGGCCCCTGGGCGAGCTGGCCGACGTCGTTCGCCGCCTGGTGGAGCTGGTGGTGACGAACAGCGCCGCGCCCGAGGTGCTCGACGACGTGGTGCGCCAGCTGCGGGCGGGCGCCGAGGTCCTCGCCCGCCATGTCCCCGACCGGCCCCTCCCCCGCTTCGTGGAGCCTCCCGAGCTCCCGGCACGGCCCGAGGAGCCGGACGGCGGGGGGCCGGACCCCATGCGGTCGATGGACGGGTCGATGCCCTACGACCCCGTGGTGGGGCGCTACAACCCCGTCGCCCTGCCGGTGTCCATCTCCTTCGAGCCCCCGCTCGCCATCGGCACGGCCACCTTCACGACCCCCTACGAGGGCGGGCCCGGGTGGGTGCACGGCGCGGCCATCGCCGCGGCGTTCGACATCGTGCTCACGGCGGCCAACCACATGGCCAACGCCGCGGGCCCCACGGTGTGGCTCACGGTGCGGTTCCGGCGGCCCACCCTGATCGGGGTGGAGGCCCGCTTCGAGGCCGAGGTGGTGTCCACCGACGGCCGGCGCGTCACCAGCCGCGGCCGGCTGGTCCAGGACGGGCTGGTGTGCGTGGAGGCCGAGGGCGAGTTCGCCGTGATCGACACGGCGCGCCTGCCCGCCGTGACCGCCCGATCGCGGCGGCGACGGGAGGGCACCGGCTGACGGGCCGCTACGGCAGCGGCGCCCCGGCGATGCCGGTCATGGGCGCGGCGAGGCGGGCGGTGGCCACCGATCCCTCGAACGAGGCGTCGCCGAAGGCGAAGATCCCCCCGTCGGAGCCCACCAGCCAGTAGCCGCCGCCGTCGCCGGTGTCGGCCATGGACACCACCGGCCGGGCGAGGCGGAGCCCGCCCGTCGACCCGAGGAAGCGGGCGTCGCCGAAGGCGAAGATCCCCCCGTCGGAGGCCACCAGCCAGTAGCCGCCGCCGTCGGGCGTGGCCGCCATGCCCACGATGGGCTTGGCCAGGGCGCGACCGCCCATCGAGCCGGAGAACGGGGCCCCTCCGAAGGAGAAGATCCCCCCGTCGGAGGCCACCTCCCAGTAGCCGGCCCCCTGCGGGCCGGCGGCCATGCCCACGACGGGCTTGGCCAACGGGCGGCCGCCCATCGAGCCGGCGAAGGCGGCATCACCGAAGGCGAAGATCCCCCCGTCGGAGCCCACCAGCCAGTAGCCGCCGCCGTCGCGGGTGGCGGCCATGGACACGATGGGCTTCACCAGGTGCACGCGCCCGAGCGATCCTTCGAAGGGGGCGCCCCCGAAGCTGAACACGCCCCCGTCGGAGGCCACCGTCCAGTACCCGGGGCGGGGCGGAGGAGGCGGCGGTGCGGGAGGGAGCCCGGCGGGCCCCACGAAGGCGTGCACCTGGGTGGCCGACGCCGCCAGCAACAGGCCGTCGGCCACCGTGGGGGTCGGGAAGTGGTTCGCCTCCGACCCCAGGGCGAAGCTCTCGACGCTGTCCCCCGTGCCGGGGTCGAGGCCGTAGAGGGTGGCGCTCCCCGGGGCGATGGTCCACACCAGCCCGCCCGCCACGACGGGGGGCCCGCCCGCCCCCGTGTTGGTGCGCCACAGGATCGTGGCGTTGTCGGGCGGCGAGGTGGACACGGCCACCAGGCCCGCCTGGCAGGGCTCGTACACGGTGGCCCCCGAGACGGCGGGACCGCCGTCGACGGTGCCCGTGCAGAAGCTCCCCACGTCGCGCAGCTCATGACCCACCCCGCCGAGGTCCGCCTGCGACAGCACGTAGCCGACGTGGGACTTGCCGGCCTGGAAGGCCAGCCCGTTGCCGATGAGGGCCGGCGCGCTCGAGCCCAGGTCGAAGTCGGTGGCGTTGTCGGAGGCCCACGTGGAGGGGGCGAAGAACTGCACGAGGTGCAACGACGGGGACAGCTCGAGGACCCCGTCACCGTCGTCGTAGGGCTGTCCCGGCGACGTGATGGCGCTGTTGCCGGTGGCCAGCCAGATGTCCCCCTGGCCGTCGACGAGGGGCGCGGCGCCCCCCATCCAGACGGCGCCCTCGTGGTCGCCCGGCGCCGTCGCCACCTCGAAGGACTGCTGGGCCCCGCCGCCCTCGGGGACGGACACCACCCACCCGTGGTAGGTGCCGCAGTCCCCGTCGTTCCCCCCGAAGGCGGCGATGACGTTGCCGCCGTCGAGGGCCAGGCCCGGGCGCTGCAGCTGGTCCAGCTGACTCGAGCCCGGGAGCGAGATGGGCTGGTGCAGCAGAACGACCCCGGTGTAGAGGTCCAGGCCGACGAGGTAGTGCTGGGCGCCGCCCCCGCCCGCCGACTCGTCGGTCACCACGAAGACCTCGCCTCGGGCGGCGTCGATCACCGGCGTGCCCGTGATGCCGACCGTCGGGGCGATGTCGCCACAGGCCAGGTCGCCCGAGGGCACGGGCGCCTCGACGTGGGTCGACCACAGGACCGCGCCGGTGTTGGCGGCGAGCTCGTAGACGGTGTCGTTCTCGGTGGCGACCACCACGCGCCCGCCCACCACGAGGGGCTCGCCGAAGATGGGCCCGTCGACGGGCGCCGACGTCCACGCCGGGGCCGCCGGGCTCAGGTCGGTGCCGGTGGGGTCGTTCCCGTCGCCCAGCCCGTCGAGGTGGTACACGGGCCAGTTCGAGCCGAAGACGGCGTGAGCGGCGCTGGGGTCGGCCGAGAGGGCGCCCGCCGAGCGCGGGTGCGCCCAGGCGCCCCCGGACAGCGCCAGGCTGAGGACGATCGCCAGCGCGCCCGTGAGCGCCCCGAGGCGCCGGGTCGGGCGGACGAGAGGGGCGCTCCGGCCTGTGACCGGGGCGGGGACGGACGGATGGTGGGGGACGGCGGCGCGCATGCCCCCATCCTTGTTCGCCCTGAGGGCCGCCCGCGGTCCGAGCGGCCAGGGCGAAGCGTCAGAGGCGCTCGATGATGGTGCCGGTGGCGAGCGCCCCGCCGCAGCACATCGACACGAG
>DATJBC010000127.1:0-4798 GCA_035515515.1 Acidimicrobiales bacterium | reverse complement strand
CCACCCGCGCGCGCATGCGCCGGTCGTGGACCACCACGCCCGCGGCGGTGTGGGCGCGCTGGGCGGGGGCCGACACCACCTGGGACACCGCCCCCGCCCGTCTCGAGGCGGTCGGCGACGACATGTCCCGGGGCCCGAAGGCCTCGGGAGGGTAGACGCCGCTCAGGCTGCGATGGCCGCCGTGACCAGCTCGACGAAGCGGCGACGGGCCCGCGGCAGCGAGAAGGATGCCACCCGGTCCCGGGCCGCCACGGAGAATCGCCGTCGCAGCTCGGCGTCGTCCACCACCTTGTGGACGGCGGCGGCAAAGGGCAGGGCCCGGATCACGCTGCGCCGGACGCCGTCGTCGGGGCCGGCCGACAGCCGCCGCCACAGCGACCGCCACGCCATCGGGGCCGGCGCCGTGCGGGCCAGGCACAAAAGGGCGTTGCGTCGGGCCAGGAAGCGGACCCGGGGGTTCGTGGCCCCACCGCTCGTGGCCGACAGACGGTGGACCACGGTGGCCCCGGGGTCGTAGGCGATGGTGTAGCCGGCCAGGCGGGCCCGCAGGCACCAGTCGGTGTCCTCGTTGTAGGCGAAGAACCGCGGCTCGAGCCCGCCGATGCGCCGCAGGGTCTCGGCGCGGAAGACGGGGGCGGTCCCGCTGAAGCCGAAGCGCTCCGCCTGGGCGTCGAAGCGCCCGTCGTCGGGCGCGCCCAGTCCGTACTCACCGGCCACGCCGTGGCGCTCGAGGAACGAACCGGCGTGGTTGACGAGGTGGCACAGGCCCCGCACGGCCACCGCGTGGCCGTCCAGCGTCACCTCGTGGCGCCCGGCGTCCGGCACCGGCACGTAGAAGGGGTTCGGTCCCGACGTCCATCGCCACAGGCGATGCGGCCCCCCGCCGTCGGCGCGCACGGGACCCCCGGGGTCGGGCCCGTACTCGGTGCCGTGCACGCCGGCGCCCCGCAGCGCCTCGATGACCTCCACGCCGTCGACGGTGACCGAGTGCAGCTGCCGCCCGAGCGGCCGGGCGTCCCCGGGCGCGAACCACGGGTCGTCCTCCAGGAGGATCTCGGCGTAGGTGCCCTCCAGGAGCACCTTGGGCGTGACGGCCGCCACCGAGGGGTCGCCCAATACCGCCCGGGCGGCGGCCAGCCAGTTGGGCCCGGCCACGGCGTCGTCGTTGAGGACGCCCACGAGGTCACCCCGGGCGTGGCCCAGGGCCAGGGCCACGCCGCCGGCGAAGCCGAGGTTGGTGTCGGCCCGCACCACGCGCGCCCCGAGCGGGCCGGCCACGGCGGTGACCGCCGCCCCGTCGGAGCCGTTGTCGACGACGACGACCTCCGAGGCCTGGGGAAGCACCGAGCCGAGGCACGCCCCCAGCCAGTCCCCGGGGCGGTGCGACACCACCACCACCGACGTGTCGACGGCCATCAGCGCGTGGCGACGACGTTCCCGTAGTCGAGACCCAGCAGCGCGGCGCGACCGATGGGGGCGAGGTCGTTCTCGACGAGACGGAAGCGCAGCCCGTGCCCCTCGAGCAGGTCCAGCAGCGCCTCGGTGGTGTCACCGACCGACTCGATCTGCGCCGGGGCCCACTCGAACATGACGACGATGCCGGGGTTGGCGGCCAGCGTGCGGGCGAGCCCCGTGAAGACGTGCACCTCGGCCCCCTCGACGTCGACCTTCAGGACGTCGACGCGCCCCACGCCCTCCAACAGGTCGTCGACCGGCACGGCGGGCACCTCGACGATCTGCTCGGTGTCACCGAGGCGGTCGAGGGCCTCGTCGCCGATCGAGCCCACGCTCGAGTTCCCGGCGAAGCTGGTGCGGACGTGGAGTTTGACGTCGGTGGCGCTCGACCATGCCGCCCGGTGCCACGTCGTGACGAACCCGTGCTGGCCGTTCAGGATGACGTTGCGCCGCAGCAGCTCGGCCAGCCGGGGATGGGCCTCCACGGCGACCACGCGTCCTTGAGGCCCCACCAGCTGGGCGCCCAGCACGGTGAAGTAGCCCACGTTGGCGCCCACGTCCACGAACACCTGGCCGGGGGTGAGCGTCCGCTGCAGCCATCCGGTGACGTGCGCCTCCCACAGGCCGTCGAGGACGAGCCAGGGGGCGATGGCCGCGTCGCGCGTGTCGACCATGAGCTTCCCGCCCCAGCGCGTGGCCACCAGCGCGGTGTGGTCGCCGAAGTACAGCGGGGGATTGGGGTAGCGCTCGCCCAATGCCGCCATGCGCCCCTCGATGGCGTCGAGCCGCTGCGAGACCTGCTCGACGCCGAGCGCCCGGCGCGCCCGAGCCGCTAGCCGGGACAGCACGGGCCGAGCCACCCGCGCATCCTACCGGCCGCCTGCACGGGGCCGGACGGATGGCGACGCCGCCGCCGGGGGCCGTCGGGCAGCCCGCGGGAGAGAGCGGTGAGAGAGTGGGTCCATGCCCCATTCCGATGCGACACAGGCCGAGGGCCACGACGTCACCATCTTCCACAACCCCGGTTGCTCCAAGAGCCGCGGCGCTCTCGGGATCCTCGAGGCGCGCGGTGTCGACCACGGCGTCGTCGAGTACCTCGTGGCGCCGCCGTCACGACAGACCCTGGAGATGGTCGTCGCCAAGCTCGCCGGACCCGTGGCCGAGCTCGTCCGCACCGAGGACACGGCGTTCGTGGCGCTCGGCCTCGACCCGGCCGACTACCGCACACCGGAGGCGGTCGTGGAGCTCCTCCTCGAGCACCCCGAGCTCATGCAGCGGCCGGTGGTCGTCCGCGGCGACCGGGCGGTGATCGCCCGCCCCGGGGAGCGGGTGCTGGAACTGCTCGGCTGATCGCCCCGCCGCCCGCCCGGGGCAGGCGCAGCCCGGAGGACCCTCGGGAACCGGGGAAATCCGCCGACCCGGCGCGAGACGCGCCTCCCCGGGCCGTACTTATCTGTGATGAGCACGAACCCGAAGCTGCAGTGCCGGGTCGAGGACCTGGGCGACGGCTGGGACGCCATGTTCATCCCGGGGGCGGTGATCGACGAGGCGGCGGTGTTCCTCGTGCCCCACCGAGACGGTGCCGACGGGCTCGTCGAGGTGGCGGTGGTGCGCCGTGCGCACGGCGAGGCCGTGGTCGAGGTCCTGGGCATGTCGTTCCTGTCGGGCGCCGGCAACGTCTGCCGGGTGCCCACCTCGGCCCTGGCCGCCTGAGCGCCCGCTCCCCGAGCCCGGTCGCGCCGTCCCGGCACGGCTGCGGGCGGGGTTCTCGGCCGCGGACGGTCACGCGTCCCGTCTGGGAGGATGCAGGCCGGTGCCTCGGCTGCGGCTGTCGGCTTTCTCTGTGTCGGTCCTCGGGGTCTGTGCGCTGCTCACGGCTGGCTGCACGCACGGCACGTCTCCTTCGTCGGGCCCGGTGACCGCTGCAGTGAGGACAGCCCTCGCCGCGTGGGCGAGGTTTCCCGTGCACGCCTCGCCGCGCCCCCTCGTGCTGACGGGGGGCACGGTCAACGCACCATCCGCCGGCTTCCGCAGCGGTGCGGACAAGGACGCCTTCCTCGAGGGCGCCATCACACCCCCACAGGTCTTCCCGGGTGGTCCCCGGACGGCCGACGGCTATGGGCTCGTGAGCGCCCGGGCGGCGTTCAACGCGTTGGTGGCGGCCAAGGTAACGGGGCCGCCCGCCACCTCGCAGCTCGTCGCCACGTCCGTGACCTTGGGAACGGCTTCCTTCGACACCGATCGGGGCAGCCGGGTGCTGCCGTCGTGGAACGTCGGATTCGAGGGTGTCGAGGGCCCAGCCGCAGTGCTCGCGGTGGCTCCCGCACGGATCTTCACTGGCCCGCGGCCCCTCGACGAAGCCTCGGCCGTGGGAAGCGCCACCGTGGGATCCGGCGGCAGGACCCTCACGGTGCACACTGCGGGCGCGCCGGCGGGAACCGGGCCCTGCACGGCCAGCTACTCGATGGACGTGGGCGCCTCCGACGCGGCCGTGGCCGTGCAGGTCCATGTCAGTCCCCACGGCGGCAGCGTGCCCTGCGCCATTCCGGCGGTGTCGGTCCGCCTGACGACGGCGCTGGCCGACCCGTTGGGGAACCGAGTGCTCGTCGACGCGTCCAGCCTGGCGGCCGTGGCGGTGACCGCGGCCGATCACTGACGCCAGCCCCGGCGCGACCTCCGGATCGCCGCCCCTCCGGACGGTACCGTTCGTCCCCGGTGACCCCGGTGGCGCTGGTGTTCGATCTCGGCGGGGTCGTCTGCCGGTTCCGGCCCCAGGCCCGGCTGGCCGCCCTCTCCCGCGCGAGCGGCCTCGGCCAGGACGTCGTCCACCGGGCCCTGTGGGGATCGGGCCTCGACGCCCGGGCTGAACGGGGTGCTCTCGGATCCGAGGAGGCCGTCGACGCCGTGCTCGATGCGCTCGAGCGCCGCATCGACCGTCCGGCTCTGATCGGGGCGTGGTCGAAGGCCTTCGTGCCCAACGGGCCCCTGTGCGCCCTCGTGCGTGAGCTGCCCCGGCCCCTCTTCGCCTTCTCCAACAACGGGCCCGTGTTCGGGGAGTGCCTCGCCCACGAGCTCGGCGACGTGGTGTCGCTGTTTGATCGGGTCGTGCTCTCGTGGCAGGTCTCCGCCACCAAGCCCGACCCGGCCGCCTTCACCCGGCTCGCCGCCGCGCTGGACATCGCGCCCCAGGCCTCGGTCGTCGTCGACGACGCGACGGAGAACTGCCGGGCGGCCAGGAGCGTGGGGTTCCGCGCCGTCCGCTACCGGGGACCCGCGGCGCTGCGACGGCGCCTCGCCACGTGGGTCCCGGGCCCGGCGGCGCCCGGACGAGCCTGACGCCCGG
>DATJBC010000126.1:0-18749 GCA_035515515.1 Acidimicrobiales bacterium | reverse complement strand
AACGTGCGCCGGGCGGCCTGGGTGGTGTCCTCGGTGTTCGCCGCCCTGGTCGGGGTGCTCCTCAGCCCCACCCAGGGCCTCGACGTGTACGTCCTCACCACCGTGGTGATCTACGCCTTCGCCCCCGCCGTGCTGGGGCGGATGGTCAGCATGCCCCTGGCCTTCGTCGGGGCGCTCGCCCTCGGCATGGTGGTGAGCGTCCTGTCGCGCTGGGGCAGCTCGGGGACCGTGGCCGACCTCGAGGCCTCCATCCCGTACCTGGCGCTGTTCGTGCTGCTGGTGGTGCTGGGCCCGTGGCTGAAGGAGCCCGGCGTCCCCGCCCGGGTCACGGCGGCCGCCCCGGCGGCGCCCCCCGACGCCCCGAGCCCGGCGGCGCCGCGCCGGCGCCGCGACGGGCGGGTGGTGGCGGGCCTCGTCGTGTCGGGGCTGGCCCTGGGCGCCCCGGCGGTGGTGCACGGGCCGCAGCTCACCGACATGACGGCGGGCGCGGTGTACGTGCTCATCGCCCTCACCCTGGTGGTCCTCACCGGCTGGGCCGGGCAGGTGTCGCTGGCGCAGTTCAGCTTCGTGGGCATCGGGGCCTTCACCGCCGGCCACCTGGCCGGCGCCACCGGAAGCACCTTCGTGCTGGCCGCCGTGGCCGGCATGGCCATCGCGCTGCCCTTCGCCCTGGTGGTGGGATGGGTGTCGCTGCGCCTGAAGGGGCTCTACCTGGCCCTCGCCACCATGGCCTTCGCGCTGCTCATGGACGGGCTGGTGTTCAACCGCCCCGGCCTCACGGGCGGGCTCACCGGGATCACCGTGCCCCGGCCCCGCATCGCCGGCATCTCGTTCGCGGGCGTCACCGCCCTCTACGAGCTGGTGGTGGTGGTCGTGGTCCTCGCCGGCCTCGGTGCCCTGGCCCTGTACCGCGGCCCCGTGGGCCGCCGCCTCCAGATCCTGCGCGACTCGCCCATGGCGGCCGCCACCCTGGGCGTGAACCTGACCGTCACCAAGCTCGTGGTGTTCGCCGCGTGCGGGATCGTGGCCGCGCTGGGGGGCGCCTTCTACGGCGCCGTGCAGCAGTCGGTGACGCCCACCGACTTCAGCTTCGGGGCCTCCCTGGAGCTGCTCCTGCTGGTGGTGCTGGGCGGCCGGGCCGTGATCAGCGGGGCGGTGATCGCCGGGGCCGTCTACTCGCTCGAGGTCGTGCACCTCCTGCCCATCCCCAACGGCGTCATCAAGTACCTCCCCCTGGCGGTGGCGGCGGGCGTCATCGGGCTCGCCACCAACCCCGACGGGACCCTGTCGCTCTCCAAGGCGGAGGCCCGCAAGGCGCTGAGCGTGCTGCGCCCCCTGCCCCGCCGTCGCGTCGTCCTCGGCCAGCTGGGCGCGCCCGCCGAGGCGCCCCGGCACGCACGGCCGGAGGTCGCCAGTGGCGTGTGACGCCCGCACCCCGCTGCTCGAGGCCACCGCGGTGTCGGTGCGCTTCGGCGGACTGCAGGCCCTCGACGACGTCGACCTGACGGTGCCCGCCGGCCAGGTGACCGGGCTCATCGGCCCCAACGGGGCCGGCAAGACGACGTTGTTCAACGTCGTGACCGGGTTGCTGGCCCCGGCCGTGGGCACCGTGCGCCTGGCGGGTTCCGACGTCACGCGCTGGCCGCCGCACCGCCGGGGGCGCGCCGGCATGGCCCGCACCTTCCAGCGCCTCGAGCTCTTCACCCGCATGACGGTGGAGGACAACCTCGTCGCCGCGTGGGAGGCCGCGCATCCCGGGGCCGTCTTCGGCCGGGGACGCGCCGCCCGCCGCCGGTGCGTGGCGGAGGTCATGGCCCTCCTCGAGCTCGGCCCGCTGGGCGGCCGCCTGGCGGGCCAGCTGTCCACCGGGCAGGGACGCATGGTGGAGCTGGGCCGGGCCCTGTGCGCCGAGCCGCGCGTGCTGCTCCTGGACGAGCCCAGCTCCGGCCTCGACGTGCACGAGACCCGGCGCTTCAGCGACGTGCTGCGCTCGGTGGTGGGCGCCCGGGGCGGGGGCGAGCCCGCCGTGCTGCTCGTCGAGCACGACATGGCGCTGGTCATGGAGGTGTGCGACGACATCACCGTGCTCGATTTCGGCCGCCGGATCGCGTGCGGGCCGGCGGCGGACATCCGGCGCGACCCGGCGGTGCGGGCCGCCTACCTGGGCGAGACCGATGTCGCCTGAGCCCGCCATCGAGCTCGACCGGGTGTCGGTGTCCTACGGCGGCATCCCCGCCCTCCACGACGTGTCGCTGGTCGTGCCCGAGGGGGCGGTGGTGGCCCTGCTCGGCCCGAACGGGGCCGGCAAGACGACCACCTTGCGGGCGTTGTCGGGCCTGGTGCGCGCGGACCGGGGCCGGATCGTCGTCCACGGCGTGCGCGTCGAGCGGCGCCCGCCCCACGCCGTGGCCCGCCTGGGCGTGGTGCACGTGCCCGAGGGGCGCGGCGTCTTCCCCTCCCTCACGGTGCGCGAGAACCTCGAGATGACCGCCTACGCCGTGGGTGACGACGTCGATCCGGTGGCGGGAGCGGCGGCGTTGTTCCCCGTCCTCGGCGCGCGCCTGCGCCAGGCGGCGGGGACGCTGTCGGGCGGCGAGCAGCAGATGCTGGCGCTCGCCCGGGCCCTGCTGTCCCGGCCGCGGGTGCTCATGGTGGACGAGATCTCCATGGGACTGGCCCCGCTCGTGGTGGCCGAGCTGTTCGACAAGCTCAGGGCGCAGGCGGCGGCGGGCACGAGCCTCCTGCTCGTCGAGCAGTACGTGGACGCCGCCCTGGCGCTGGCGGACTACGTCTACGTGCTCGACAAGGGCCGGGTGGTGGACGTGGGCGAGCCTGCCGACGTGCGGCGCGGCGGCCTGGTGTCGGCCTACCTCGGGGGATGACGCCCGTGACCCCGCCAGCACCGGCCGTGCCGTCGGACGAGAGGAAGGGAGCTGCGATGAGCACGACACGTCACCGGCGGCGGACGCGGCGCGCCGCGCTGGCCGTGCTGCTCGGGGCGGCCGCCCTGGCCGTCGTGGCGCCCGCGGCGGCCGCCGACCCCGGCGCCGGCATCGGCGGCTACACCGCCAACGCGCAGGCGCTGGGCGTGCAGATCGCCTTCAACATCCCGGATCTCATCCCCCTGCCCGACGAGAACCTCGTCGAGGAGGACGTGCCCTTCGCCCGCACCACGGTGAGCAGCGGCCCGGTGGTGAACGCCCTGGGGGCGCCCTACTACCCCGGCGACATCCTGGGGAACTTCGGCAGCCTGCTGGCCGAGTTCGCCCCTCCGGGCTCGCCCAGCTTCCCCAACGACCCGCTGCTGGCCCTGGCGAACTACCCGCCCGCCCCCGGCCACGGCGAGGACGCCTCGTTCGGCGGCACGCCCCCGCCGGGCGTCCCGCTGTCCCCCGACGTCTTCAGCGCCACCGCGCACGCCGACCAGTCCACGGCGCGGGTCACGGCCACCCTGGTCGACGTGCGCGCCTCGTCGCCGTCGGGGCCGACGGCCGCCCTGGCGCAGCTGGGGCCGCCCCCCGCCTCGGGCGGGCTCCCCGTGCTGGGCGGCCTGGGCGCGGCGTCGGCGGCGTCGCCGGCGGTGTCGGTGGGCACGGTCCAGTCGACCAACGCCGTCACCATCGCCAGCGACGCCGTGACGGCCACGGCGGGCTCGGTCCTCAAGGCCGTCGACATCGGCGGGGTGCTCGACATCAGCCAGCTGGTGAGCTCGGCCTCGACGACCTCGGACGGCAACCAGGGGACGCCGTCGGCCACCCTGCACCTGGTGGACGTCACCGCCGACGGGCAGCCCGCCTACATCGACAAGCAGGGCGTGCACGTCTCGGGGACGAGCACGAGCGCCACGGGCGTCACCCCGGCCCAGGCCCAGGCGGCCGTGAACAACACCTTCGCCCAGGACGGGATCTCGGTGCGCTTGGTCGACCCCTCGACCACCACCGACGGGGCCCAGGGCAGCGGCGACGCCGGCGGGCTGGTGGTGACGGTCACGCACCAGTTCGACGTGCCCTTCATCCCCGGCGAGCCCTCGGTGCCCGTCCCCGAGCTGGGCAACACCAACCTCCCGGCCGGGACCTACAGCGCCGTCACGTCGATCACCCTGGGCGCGGCGGTGGCCGGCGCGCAGGCGACGCTGGCCGGCACCCTGGGCGACCTGGGCGGCGTGCTCGGGCCGCCCTCGGGCACGAGCCCGGTGTCGCTCGGCATCCCGTCGCTGCCCGGCACCGCCTCCAGCGCCACCCCGGGCGGCGCCACCGCCGGCGCGGGTGTGGCCGGCGGCGACCAGTTCCTCACCGGCGCGGGGGCGGGCCCGCCGGGATCGGGCCCCCTGCTGGCGGGCGCCGCGCACCGCCTCCCGCTGGGGCTGCCCGTCCCGGTGGCCTGGGTGCTGGCCGCCATCGTGTTGTGCACGCTCGTCACCTATCCGATGTTGCTGGCGGCCAGGTGGCAATTCCTCTCCGGGAGAAGACGATGAGCATCTCCACGCCCCTGCGCGCCCCCCGCCACCGCCGGCTGCGCGACGCCGCGTCGCGCCCCTCCCCGGGCGCCGGCGCCAACGGCCCGCCACCCCCGGGCGGTCCCGCCGGGGGCGGCCGCGGCGGGCGCCTCCCCGGCGGGCGGATCGTCCGGCGCGCCCTGGGCGAGGGCCCCGACGGGCTCGACCTGCGCAACGCCTGGCAGGTGGTGGCGGGCTCGGTGCTCGTGCCCCTCGGGGTGGCCCTCATCCTCATGGCGTGGTTCGGGGCGGCCCACACGCCCTACGTGCAGCAGCAGATCCCCTACCTGGTGAGCGGGTCCTTCGCCGGCCTGGGGTGCATGGTGCTGGGCGGGCTCCTGTACTGGGCGCACTGGCTGTACCGGCTCTACGACCAGGCCGACCTGCACCACGAGGAGCAGATCCGGGCCCTGCGCCAGACGTTGCTGGCCGTCGCCGAGCGCCTGGGCGCGCCCGACGCCGCGCCCCCCGCCTCCCCGGGGGCGCCGGGGGGCGCCGAGGGCAACGGCCGCTACGTGCGCACCGCCGAGGGGTCGACCTACCACGACCCCGGGTGCCCCGTGGTGGCGCACCACCCCGGCGGGCTGCGCGTGGTGGAGGGCGACGCCGGCGGGCTCGCGCCCTGCCGGATCTGCGCCCCCGGCGGCGGGGCGGGCCCCGGCGCCTGAGGCGGCCCACGCCCGGCGCGCCCCGGGCGGGGCAACGGTTCGCCCAGGTCGCAGGGCCTGCCCGGCCCCCGCGACCCGCCCCGTGAGAGGCCCCTCAGGCCTGACATTTGTGTCAGGAAACGGTAACGTACCGAGGGGGCCGCCGGGCTGGGCGCCGTCGTCGGGGCTCGACGACGAGCACGCCACCGGCATGTGCGGTCTGCCCGCCGGTACGAGAGGAGTCCGGGATGCAGGCTGAAGAGCAGGCGACGGAGATCACCCCTGCCATGGTGGCCGACCTGGCGGCCTCCGACGACCCGCGTGCCATCGCGCGCATGCTGCGCGAGCAGGCGGTGCACCGCATCGACACCTTCACGCTGGTGACCCGGCGCGCCCACATCGAAGAGGCGCTGCGCAAGTCGGGGCAGTTCTGCTGGAGCGAGGTCCCCATGGAGCTGGGCAACATCCGCCCGCTCATCCCGCTCATGATCGACCCCCCCATGCACGTCAAGTACCGCCGCGTGCTCGACCCCCTCTTCGCCCCCAAGAAGATGGCCCTCCTGGAGGACGAGGTCGTGACGCTGGTGGACGAGCTGGTTGACCGCTTCGCCGCCCGGGGGTCGTGCGACTTCCACGAGGAGTTCGCCGTCCCCCTGCCGTGCACGGTGTTCCTCCGCCTCATGGGGCTGCCCCTCGAGGACCTCGACCTCTTCCTCGCCTGGAAGGACGACATCATCAGGCCGCCGGGGCTGACCATGGACGAGCAGGCCCCGCACCGGGCCAAGGCCGGCCTCGCCGTCTACGACTACTTCGGCGCCGAGGTCGCCCGCCGCCGGGCGCTCGCCCCCGAGGACGTCCCCGAGGACCTGCTCAGCCAGATCATGGCGGGCGAGATCGACGGGGTGTCCCTCACCGACGACGAGGTCCTCGACATCTGCTTCCTCTTCATCATCGCCGGGCTCGACACGGTGACCGACTCGCTGGACTGCTTCTTCGCCTACCTGGCCCAGGAGCCCGACCAGCGGCGCCTCCTGGTGGAGGACGAGTCGGCCATCCCCTCGGCGGTGGAGGAGCTCCTGCGCTGGGAGAGCCCCGTGCCGGCCGTGCCCCGCGTGGCCACCGAGGACGTGGTCTTCGACGGCTGTCCGGTGAGCAAGGGCGAGCAGGTCATGCTCCTGCTCGGCTCGGCCAACACCGACGACGCCGCCCATCCCGGCGTGGACACCGTCGACCTGCGGCGCAACCCCAACCCGCACCTCGCCTTCGGGGGCGGGGTGCACCGCTGCCTGGGATCGCACCTGGCGCGCGTCGAGCTGCGCGTGGCGCTGCGCGAGTTCCACCGCCGCATCCCCGAGTACCACCTCGCACCGGGGACGGTGCTGCAGTACACGCCGGGCCTGCGGTCGCTCACCACGCTGCCGCTCGTCTTCGGCCCCGACGCCTGACGCCTCGTGCGCATCAAGCTCGACGCCGAGGCGTGCCAGGGCCACGGGCGCTGCTACACGCTGGCCCCGGCCCTGTTCGACGCCGACGACCTGGGCCACTGCGTCCTGCTGGTGGACGAGGTGCCCGCCGGCCACGAGGACGCCGCCCACAGCGGCGTCGAGAACTGCCCCGAGCACGCCCTGTCCGTCGAGGACTGAGCGCCCCCCCGGGGACGGGGCGCTCACTTGCGCGGGCAGACCACCGCCACCGTGGTGGTGGCGCGCGGCCGCACCGTCACCGGGCCCGCCGTGCATGGAAAGCCCTCGCCGGACCCCACCGAGGGGCTGCGCCCCTCGACCCGGTAGCGGCCCGTCGCCAAGGTGACGCGGAAGGTGCCGTCGGCCCCCGCGGCCGCCGCGGTGCTGCGCCCCCCGGCGTCCACGAAGTACACCGCGCCGGAGAGGGGACGGTCGGACGTCCCCGCCGGGCCGCCCGTCGCCACCAGGGTGCCGCGCACCGTCCCCGTCACGGGCCGCACGACGGTCCGCGGGCCCGAGGTGGCGAGCGCCACGGAGGCGAGCACCCCCGCCAGGGCGCCCAGCACGGGCAGGGCCAGAAGGGACCGGCGCACCCCCGGACCGGGCACCGCCCCATGGTAGGGCGCGATGCACGGCGCCCTCAGGCGCCGTGCATCACGTTGCCGTCGTCGCCCGGGTCGAGGGTGACCGCGCTGCCCACCCCGTCGCACGTCACGAGGGCCGCGCTCAGGGCCTCGTCGCCGCGCGCCACCAGGCGCCGGCCACCGGCCTCGACGATCCCCAGGGCGGCCCCGGGCCCCGCCTCGCGGTCGTAGGGGACGGTGTAGGCGACGAGGGCCCCGGGCTCGCCCGCACCGGCCCGTTCGGCCACCTCGAGGGGCGACGCCAGCGCGTCCACCTCCTCCTGGAGGCCGTCGGGGGGGACGGGAGCCGCCGCCGGGGGCCGTCGCGAGTAGAGGCCCACCGAGTGCTTGGTGAGGTAGTAGCCGTTGCCGTGCACGAGCACGTGCTCGCCGCGCCCGGACCGCAGGTAGTGCAGGGCGTTGGCGATGGCGTGGGTGACGTAGTTGCTGCCCGGCCCACCGTGGTAGGGCAGGCCGCCCGTGAGCGTGATGGGCCGGGGGTCGGCGGCGCCCACCCCGAAGGTGTCGCGGGCCACCTCCACCGAGCTCGGGAAGCAGGCGTAGAGGTCGAAGGCGTCGACGTCGTCCATGGCGATGCGCGCCGATCCCAGGGCGCGCCGGGCGCACGCCGCCAGCGCCGGCGAGCGGTGCAGCACCGGCCGCTGCGACACGTACCACAGGTCGTGGGCGTCGGCCCATCCGCTGAGGTAGGCGACCTCGTCGGGGCCGAGCCCGGCGGCGCGCGCCGAGGCGGCGTCGGTGACGACGACGGCGGCCGCCATGTCCACGTCCATGACGGCGTTCACGTACTTGGGATAGGGGAAGCTGATCATGCGGTTGTCGGGCGTGACCGTCATGATCTCGTGCGCGTCGCGCCGCGTGGGGAACCACGACAGCGGGTTGGCGGCGGCCACGGCGTTGAAGCGGTCCATGAGCTCGCCCATGACCGCCGCCTGCGCGGCGGGGTCGCGGCCCGCGGCGTGGGCCAGGGTGGTCTCCAACAGGGCGTACATGGTGGTCGCCTGCACGAGCCCGTGGGCCCGCTCGCTGGCGTGCACGCCCACGTCGGGCTCGATGGGCGGCCAGGTGTCGGGCCAGCCCTCGGCCGAGGGCCAGTCCAGGGTGATGCCCGCCTTGCGGGCGCGCCGGCGCGTGGCCAGGGCCTCGGCCCCGACGACGAGGACGCGGGGCTGGCCCCCGCCGGCCACGATCTCCGCCGCCCGGTTCACCAGCCACTGCGGGATCGAGCCCCCCATGCCCGAGCAGCGGGCCACGGCGCCCGGGGCGCCGAGGCGCCGGGCCAGCTCGGGCGCGGGGTCGCCGTGGCGCAGCGACAGCGAGTGGACCATGAAGCAGTGGGTGAGGTCCGCCAGCGACCCGCCGGCCACGCCGGCGTCCACCGCGGCGGCGCGCGCCGCCTCCTCCATGAGGGCGAAGGGGTCGGGGGCCGAGCGCGGGTCCTCGTCGCGGTTGGTGCGCTGCGCGGCGCCCACCACCACGGGCAGGCGCGTCAGGTCGACACCGGGCACCGCTTCGCTCCTACCGACCGGGGCCCGTCGCCGGGGTCAGCTGCGGTCGTGGGCCATGGCCCCCAGGTCCGCGGCCAGCGTCTGCTTGCGGGCCGCGCCCTCGCGCCGGGGCCGGATCGAGGTGTCCACGTCGGCCGCCTCGGCCCGCAGGGCGGCCACGGTGCACTGGGCCCGGGGCCGGGTGGAGAAGGGGTCGTAGCGGAACAGCCGCATGGCGTTCTCGTGGGTGATCTTGTTCACGTCGGCGTCGGGCACGCCCGCCAGGTACTTCATGGCGATCTCGGGGGCGTTGGGCCACGTGGAGTCGGAGTGGGGGTAGTCGCATTCCCAGCACACGTTGTCGAGCTCGAGGAAGCGGCGGTTCTCCACGCCGAAGGCGTCGTCGATGAAGCACGTGATGATGCGCTCCTTGAACACCTGGCTGGGCAGGCGGTCGCCGAAGTCCTGCCCCGTCCACTTGTGGTGGTGCTGGTAGACGTAGTCGACGCGCTCGAGGAAGTAGGGGATCCACCCGATGCCGCCCTCGGACAGGGCGATGCGCAGGCGCGGGTACCTGCGCAGCACGGGCGAGAACAGGAGGTCGGCGGCGCACTGGATGATGTTCACGGGCTGCAGCGCGATGAGCACGTCGAAGGGGGCGTCGGGGGCGGTGATGGCGAGCTGCGAGGACGACCCGATGTGGAGGCACACCACCGTGCCCTCCTCCTCGCACGCCCGCCAGAACGGGTCCCAGTGCTCGGAGTGGAAGCTGGGCCAGCCCAGCTTGGAGGGGTTCTCGGAGAAGGTGACGGCGTGGCACCCCTTGGCCGCCACCCGCCGCACCTCGCCCGCCATGAGACCGGGGTCCCAGATGGGGGGGATGCACAGCGGGATGAAACGCTCGGGGTAGGCGCCGCACCAGCTGTCGATGTGCCAGTCGTTGTAGGCCCGCAGCATGTCGATGGCCAGGTCCTTGTCCTCGGTGCGGGCGAAGAGCTGGCCACAGAACTGCACGAACGAGGGGAAGCACATCGACCCCAGCACGCCGTTGGCGTTCATGTCCCGGATGCGCTCGTGGATGTCGTAGCAGCCCGTGCGCATCTCGGCGAAGGAGGTGGGCTCGATGCCGTACTCCTCGGGGGGGCGTCCCACCACGGCGTTGAGCCCCACGTTGGGGATGGTGTTCCCCTCGAAGGACCAGACGTCGGTGCCGTCGTCGTTGTGCACGATGCGCGGCGCCCGGTCCTTCCACTTGGCGGGCACCCGGCCCTCGAACATGTCGGGGGGCTCCACCACGTGGTCGTCGACGCTCACGAGGATGAGGTCTTCTGCTTGCATCGCGCGCCCTCCCCGGGATCGTCCCTGGTGACCAGGCGATCATATACCTGACGCTCGTGTCAGGCACAGGGCGCCGGGCGGTCCTACACTGCGCCCGATGCACGACGAGGCACCCCGGGGGCTGGCGGGCGTGGCCGCCGCCGACCCCGCCCGCGTGGCGCTCGTGATGGACGGCCGCCGCACCACCTTCGGCGAGCTGGACACCGCCGCCAACGCGGTGGCGCACGCTCTGGCGCCCCACGTCGGGGCGCCGGGGGCGCGCGTGGCGGTGATGCTGTCGAACTCCGAGGCGGGCTTCGCGCTGTGGCACGGGGTCACGCGGCTGGGCGCGCTGGTGGTGCCGGTGTCCACGCGGCTCACCGCCGCCGAGGTGGCCTACCTGGTCGAGGACTCGGGGGCCGTCCTCGTGGTGCACGACGACGACGCCCCGCACGCCGCCGCCGCCCGCGCCGCGGCGGCCCGGGCGGCCGTGCCCGCCATGACACCGGGCGAGGCCCTGGCGGGCGGCCCGCGCCCCGCCCCGCCGTCCGAGGACTACCTGGGCACCCCGGTGGTGGCCATGACCTACACCTCGGGGACCACGGGTCGGCCCAAGGGGATCGAGCGGGCCGCCCCCGAGCCGGCCCGGGACGCCCCGCCCAACCCGTTCGCGTCGTTCTGGGGCTTCGGCCCCGACGACGTGCACCTCATGGCGGGCCCCATGTACCACACGGCCCCCAGCGCCTACGCGCTCATGAGCCTGGGCGAGGGCGGCCGGGTGGTGATCATGGGCCGGTGGGACGCCACGGAGTGCCTGCGCCTCATCGAGGCCGAGGGGGTGAGCACCGCGCAGATGGTCCCCGCCAACTTCATCCGCATCCTCGAGGCCGACTGGGCCGCCTACGACCGCTCCAGCGTCCGCAAGGTGCTGCACGCCGCCGCCCCGTGCCCGGTGCCGGTGAAGCGGCGCATCATGGAGGTGTTCCCGCCCGACACGGTGTGGGAGTACTACGGCGCCAGCGAGGGCATGGCGTCGGTCATCTCGCCCGCCGAGTGGCTGGCCAAGCCGGGCAGCGTGGGCAGGCCGTTCCCCGGCGTGACGGTGCGCATCCTCGACGAGCAGGGCGTGGCGCTGGCGCCCGGCGAGGTGGGCACGGTGTACGTGTCGGCCTTCGCGGGACGGGGGTTCCGCTACCACAACGCCCCCGACAAGACCGACGCGGCGTGGCGCGACGACTCGTTCACGGTGGGCGACATGGGCTGGCTCGACGAGGACGGGTACCTGTTCCTGGCCGACCGCCGCACCGACCTCATCATCAGCGGGGGCGTGAACATCTACCCGGCCGAGGTCGAGACGGCCCTCGTCGAGGAGGACGACGTGGTGGACGCGGCGGTGATCGGCCTCCCCGACGAGCGGATGGGGCAGCGGGTCCACGCCGTGGTGGAGCTCCGCCCCGGGAGCGGCCTCGACGCCGAGGAGCTGCGGGCGCGCCTGGCGAGCCGTCTGGCCGACTTCAAGCTGCCGCGCACGTTCGAGTTCGTCGCCGAGCTGCCGCGCGAGCCCAACGGCAAGGTCCTGAAGCGCACACTGCGCGAGGAACGGATGGCGCCCCCCTCGGCGGAGGGGGGCGGTGAGCCGGCCCTGGCCGGCGGAGGGGAGGCCACACCATGACGGACGCGGCGATGTCCGAGCACGAGGTGCGGGGCGAGCACCGCCTGCTGATCGACGGCGCGCTGGTCGAGTCGGGCGCCGGGGGGAGCTTCGACAACGTCGACCCGGCCACCGAGGTGGTGCTCGGGCAGACCTCGGACGGCACCGCCGCCGACATGCACCGCGCCATCGCCGCCGCGCGGCGCGCCTTCGACGACACCGCCTGGTCAACCGACCACGAGCTCCGGCGGCGCTGCCTGGAGCAGCTGCACGCCGCGGTGTCGGCCCACAAAGAGGAGCTGCGCGCCATCACCGTGGCCGAGGTGGGCAGCCCCATCGCCCTCACCTACGCCAACCAGGTCGACCTGCCCATCGACGACCTCGGCTACTGGGTCGAGCAGCCCGTGCGCTACGAGTACGAGCACTGGCTGCCCCCGCGCGACGTGTTCGGCCAGCCCCAGCGGCGCCTGGTGCGCCGGGAGGCGGTGGGCGTGGTGGGCGCCATCACCCCGTGGAACTTCCCCCTCAACCTCAACCTGGCCAAGCTGGGCCCCGCCCTGGCGGCGGGCAACACGGTGGTGCTCAAGCCCGCCCCCGACACGCCGTGGTCGGCCACGGCGCTCGGGCGCATGATCGCGGAGGAGACCGACATCCCCGCCGGGGTCGTGAACGTGGTGGCGTCGTCGGACCACATGGTGGGCGAGGTCCTCACCACCGACCCCCGGGTGGACATGATCACCTTCACGGGGTCGACGGCCACCGGACGCCGCATCATGGCCAAGGGCTCGGACACCGTGAAGAAGGTCTTCCTCGAGCTGGGGGGCAAGTCGGCCAACATCGTCCTCGACGACGTGGCCGACCCCGCCGGGGCCATCGGCGTGAGCGCCATCGGCGTGTGCACCCACGCCGGCCAGGGTTGCGCCATCACCACGCGCCTGCTCCTGCCCCGCTCGCGCTACGAGGAGTTCCTCGAGGTGGCCGACACCATGATGGGCTCGGTCACCTACGGCGACCCCTGGGACATGGCCAATCTGCAGGGCCCCCTCATCAGCGCCAAGCAGCTCGGGCGGGTGATGGGCTACATCGAGAAGGGGAAGGCTGAGGGGGCCCGGTTGGTGCGCGGCGGCGGCCGCCCGGCGCATCTCGGCAAGGGCTTCTTCGTCGAGCCCACGCTCTTCGCCGACGTGGACCCCAAGGCCACCATCGCCCAGGAGGAGATCTTCGGCCCCGTGCTGGCGGTCATCCCCTACGAGGACGACGACGACGCCGTGCGCATCGCCAACGACTCCATCTACGGGCTGTCCGGCGCGGTGACGAGCGCCTCCGAGGAGCGGGCCATGGCGGTGGCCCGGCGGGTGCGGACGGGCACCCTCATGGTCAACGGCGGGTTCTGGAACGCGCCCGACGTGCCCTTCGGCGGCTACCGCCAGTCCGGTGTGGGCCGCGAGAACGGCGCCGAGGGGTTCGAGGAGTACCTCGAGGTGAAGGCCATCGCCCTGCCCGCCCGCTGACACCCGCCGGCACGCCCCGCCGCCGCCGTCACCCCGGTGGGCCCCGTCACTCCCGGCCGAGGATGGCGGTGCCCACCGAGGAGATCCACCCGCCGGTGGCGTTCACGGCGGCCAGCCGGGCGCCGGGGACCTGCCGGGCACCGCAGTCGCCTCGCAGCTGCCTGACCGCCTCGACGAGGAGGAAGATGCCCCGCATCCCGGGCTGGCACGACGACAGCCCGCCCCCGTCGGTGTTGGTGGGCAGCGCCCCGCCCACCCGCAGGGTGCCCCCCTCCACGAAGGGGCCGCCCTCGCCCTTCTTGCAGAAGCCCAGCCCTTCCAGGGTGAGGAGCACGGTCAGGGTGAAGCTGTCGTAGACCTGCACCACGTCGATGTCCTCGGGGCGCACGCCGGCCTGGCCGAAGGCCTTCCTGGCCGAGCGCACGCACGGCGACTCGGTGAAGTCCGCCCACTCGCTCATGGTCGAGTGCGAGATGGCCTCGCCCGTCCCGAGCACCCAGATGGGGGTGGTGGCGCAGTCGCGGGCCCGCTCCTCGTGGGTGAGGACGACGGCCCCGCCGCCGTCGGAGCGGATGCAGCAGTGCAGCTTGGTGAGCGGGTCGGCGATCATCCGCGAGCTCTGCACGTCCTCGACGGTGATGGGGTCGCGGTAGTAGGCGTCGGGGTTGAAGCCGGCGTTGTAGCGGGCCGACACGGCGATCTCGGCCAGCTGCTCGATGGTCGTGCCGAACTCGTGCATGTGCCGTCGGGCCGCCATGGCGTGCTTGGCGATGAGGGTGTGGCCGAAGGGGGCGTCGAACTGGATGGGCCCCCGGTTCCCGAAGTAGAGGTTGGCGGTGCGGGTGCGGCGCTTGAGGTCGGCCCGCGACGTCGAGCCGTAGGACAACAGCACCGTGTCGATCTGGCCCTGGGCGATGGCCGCCACGGCGTGCTCCAGGAACATCTCCCAGCACGATCCGCCCACGCCGGTGGAGTCGATGTAGTCGATGTGGGGGGCCAGGCCCAGGTACTCGGCGAGCTCGATGGGGGGCAGGTTGCCGGTGCCGTGCGACATGAGGCCGCCCACCTCGGCCCGCGCCACGCCGGCGTCGGCGAGCGCCCGGCTGGTGGCCTGGTGGTGGAGCTCGAAGGCGGACTTGTCGTCGACGCGCCCGCAGTCCGACAGGGCCGCCCCCACGATCGCCACCCGTCTGGCCATGGCCCTTCCTTCGCCTCTCGTCGTCTCTCTCGGGGACCGGCGGCCCGGTGCGCCCCCGGCGGGCGCCCCGCGTCCCCGGAGGCACGCCGCACGGCGGCGTCCGCGGGCGCGCCGGGAACCTGACGCCGGCGTCGGAGAACGCGTGCCCGAAGGGTAGCGTGGCCCCCGTGCGCGGCGAAAAAGCACCCGAGACCGAGCCCGACGCGCCGCGCGACCCGCTGCCGGGCCTCCCGCCCCGGGCCCCGGGGTCGATCCGGCGCACCATGCACGTCGACGTGGGACCGCGCGGGTCGTGGAGCTCGCCGCTCGCCATGGAGGGCGCCGCACGCGACCTGCGCACCGACGCCGACGGCGCCGGCGTGGTCCTCGCCCGGGCCCGCGTCAGCGCCGGCTTCGACATGGGCCGGCGACTCGAGTCCCTCGACACCACGCCCCGCGCCGCGTGGAGCTCGGCCCTGGTCGGGACGCGCGCCGGTGGGGGGTTCCGCCGCCATCTCGAGGAGGTCGTGCCCCCGGGCGAGGCCGGGTCGCTGTTGCGCCAGGTCCTCGACGACATGCCGGCCGCCGCCCTCATCTCGGGCTACGCCTGGATGCGCCTGGCCCGGCGCGAGGGGCACCACCCCGCCAGCCTCATGCCGTCGGGCGCGCTGGACCGCATGACCGACCTGTGCTCGGGATGGCGCGCGGGGGGCACGGCGGTGCGCAGCGTGCTCGACGGCCACGGCGTCCCCGTCCAGGACTGCCCGCCGGCACCCGCGCCGGTGCCCGGCGCCGCGGTCGACGACCTGGCCTGGCACGAGCTCGGGCCGTTGGACCTCGACTGGATGCGCCGGCGTCGGTGCATCGACGTGGCGGTGGCCGGCGACGGCACCTTCTCGATCTGGGCCATGTTCCGCGACACGGTGGGCGAGGGGGGTGGCGACGAGGTCGTGCTGCACGAGTACGCGGTGCGCGCCTCGGGCGCGGCCGGCGTGCTCGGCGCGGTGTCGGCCGAGCCCCGCGTCCTCCCCTTCCCCGAGTGCCCCGCCGCCGCCGACGCCGTGGGGGCGCTCGTGGGCGCGCCGGTGGGGGCCCTCGCCTCCGCCGTGCCCGACACCCTGACGGGCATCGCCTCGTGCACGCACCTCAACGACCTGCTGCGGGCGCTGGGCGGTGTCGGCGGCCTGCTCGAGGTGGCGACGGCGGCCTGACGCGCCGCCCGGCGCGGCGTGGGGGCACACCGGCTCTGCGGAGGGGGAGCGCCCCCGGGGCGAAGGGGCCCCGGGGACCGGGGCCTACCGGGGGCGCCCCCGAGGCCCGTACCTACCCACTCCGGGTCAAGCCGGGCCGCGCCGCAGGTGGGGGCGCTATTCCAGGACGCCCTCGGCGGCGAGGCGCCGGCGCTGCGCGGCGTCGAGGCCCAGGACCTCGCCCAGCACGACGTCGTTGTGCTCCCCGAGTGTGGGGCTCGTGCGCGTGTACCCGGCGGGCGCGTCGCTCAGGCGGAAGCCGTTGCGCTCGTAGCGGCACGGCCCCATGCACGGGTGCTCGAGGTCCACGAAGTGGCCGCGCCGCGCGAGTTGGGCGTCGACGGCGGCGTCGCCCAGGTCGGCCACGGGCACCGCCTCGACGCCCAGGGCCTGCAGCGCGTCGGCCACCTCGGCGGCGTCACGGGTGGCGGTCCAGGCCTGCACCCTCGCCTCGACGTCGTCGACGGCGCGGCGCCGGTCCTCGAGCGTGGCCCAGCGGGCCGCCTCGGCGTCGTCGAGCCCGATCACCTTGGCCAGGCGCGTCCATGCCTCGTCGTCCCAGGCGGCGATGGCGACCCAGCGGTCGTCGCCGGCGCAGGCGAAGGCGCCGTGGGGGACCGCCCGCACGGAGCGGTTCCCCTGTCGGGAGCCCACCACGCCGTTGACGTCGAAGTCGAGGATCCAGGGGCTGAGCGAGTACACCGCCGCCTCCACCTGGCCCACGTCGAGGTGCACCCCCCGGCCGGTGCGCCGCCGGTAGAGGAGCCCGGCGGCGAGGGCGCTGGCCACGAAGCGCGGGGCGAGGGAGTCGGTGATGGTGCCGAAGGGCCCCACGGGCTCGCGGTCGGGCCATCCCGTGAGCAGGTTGTAGCCGCCCAGGGCCGAGCCCTGGCCGCCGAAGCCGGGGTAGTCCTTGTGCGGCCCGGTCTGGCCCTGCAGGCACGAGCTGACCATGACGAGGTCGGGCTTCTCCTGGGCCAGGGCCTCGTAGTGGAGGCCGAAGCTGCGCATGGCGCGCGGCGCGAAGTTCTCGGCCACGGCGTCGGCCCAGCCGATGAGGCGCTTGGCCAGGGCCACGCCCTCGGGGTGCTTGAGGTTGAGGGTGACCCCGAGCTTGCCCACGTTGAGCGAGTCGAACATGTCCGATCCCTCGAGCCCGCACGGGTTGCCCGGTCCCATGCCGTAGGTGCGCAGGAAGTCGGGCCGCGAGCGCGATTCCACCCGGATCACCGTGGCGCCGTGCTCGGCGAAGTAGCGCACGGCGATCGGCCCTGCCGCCCCCGTGCCGAACTCGATGATCCTGGTGCCCGCCCACGCCCCGCGGGACTCGATGTCGTGGCGGGCGTCGGGCGGCCCGCCCGGGGGCGCCGGGCTCGGCGGGGCCGCCGGGGGCCGCGCCGGCCAGGCGGGCGGGCGCGCCTCGTCGTGGGCGGGGCCGCCGGGCCCCGGGGCGGCCAGCGCGTCGCCGGGGCTCGTGACGTGCACGAAGCTGCGGGGGAGGTGCGCGGCGGGGCCGAGCGCGCAGAAGAAGTCGCGCGCCGCCAGCTGGCGGCTCTCCACCAGCTGCCGCGGTGAGTTGGCCGGGGCCAGCATGAGGTTGGTGGCGCAGGCGATCTCGTAGAGCTCGGCCATGGTGTGGCGCAGGAAGTACTCGGCGATCGGCGCCCCGATGGCGTCGAGCTCCCCGGGCCCCACACGGTTGTGGTCGTAGGTGGTCCAGTCGCGCTCGGTGAGCGCCGGCGTGGCCAGCCCGTCCTCGGCCACGAGGCGGGTGATGGTCTGCATGTTGGCCACGCGCGCCTTGCCGCCGCGCAGGCCGAAGGACACGAAGCCGTCCGCGCAGGGCCAGATCTCGCGGGTGATGCCCACGTTGGCACCCGAGCGCTTGCCGCGCGAGCCGGTGCGCGTGAAGCGCCCGACATGTCCCATGGAGGCGATCATCACGACCTCCTGGCACGACACGTCGACGACCTGGGGCCGTCCCGAGGCCAGCGCGCTGAGGGCGGCCATGGCCACCTCGGGGCCCACGTGGGCCCACGCCGTGGGCTCGGTGCAGCGCACCGGGGCCCGGTCGGGGTCGCCGGTGCAGTACATGTTGCCGGTCGACGCCATCACGCCGAGGTCGCTGGCGCGCCACTGGGACCGGGGCCCGTCCCCGCCGAACGGGGTCACCTGCACCCACACCGCCTGCGGGGCCCGACCGGGGGGGAGCTCCAGGGCGCCGGGCCAGCCCGGGGTGGTGATCACGACGTCGGCGCCGGCCAGCAGGGCGTCGAGGCCGGCGTCGCCGGGGCCCTCCACGCGCACGCAGGCCTTGCCGGCGTTCCACGCCACGAAGCGCAGCGACGTCCCGTCGGGGCCGAAGGGCGGCACCGCCCGCAGGGGGTCGCCCCCCGGCGGCTCCACCTTGACCACCTCGGCGCCCAGGTCGGCCAGGATGCGACCGGTCATCGCCGCCGGCTCCCCCGCCACGTCCAGGACCCGGACCCCCGCCAGCAGGGTGTCGGCCCCGCTCACGGCCGGCACCACCCCTGGCCCGTCGCGCCCGGCGCGCTCAGGAGGCGGCGCGCTCGAGGACGTGCACCGCGCACGCCGATCCCAGCCCGATGACGTGCGTCAGGCCCACCTTGGCCCCCTCCACCTGCCGGTCGCCGGCCTCGTGGCGGAGGTGGGTGGCCACCTCGAAGAGGTTGGCCACGCCGGTGGCGCCGATGGGGTGGCCCTTGGAGATGAGCCCCCCGGACACGTTGACCGGGATGTCCCCGTCGCGCCACGGGGCGCGCCGGTCGATGAAGTCCCCGGCACCGCCGGGCTCGCACAGCTGCAGGTTCTCGTAGTGGATGAGCTCGGCCGTGGCGAAGCAGTCGTGCAGCTCGACGAGGTCGAGGTCCTGGGGGGACACCCCCGCCTGCTCGTAGGCGGCCGCCGCGGCGCGCTTGGTGAGCGTGGACACGTCGGGCTGCGCCGTGTCGGACTCCACGTAGGGGTCGGAGGTGAGCACCGACGCCGAGATCTTCACGGCGCGCCGCCGGACGTCGGGGTCCAGCGTGGCGAGCTTGGACCCCGAGCACAGCACCACCGACGCCGCCCCGTCCCCGGTGGGGCAG
>DATJBC010000125.1:0-12236 GCA_035515515.1 Acidimicrobiales bacterium | reverse complement strand
TGTCGTTGAGCGCCACGCAGAACGTGGGCGTGGCGCACGACACGGTGCTCAGACCGAGGGTGGGGTCGATGGGGCGGGGTGCGGACCACGAGGCCCCGTCGTAGGCGACGGCGTTGCCGTTGTCGTCGACGGCCACGCACGTCCGCGCCGCGCACGACACGGAGGTGACGCCCACTTGGTCGCCGGTGGTCGCGGCGCCGGGGTCGATCGTCGTCCCCGCCGACCAGGTCGATCCCCCGTAGGTGTAGGCCGTGCCCGTCGGGTCGACGGCCACGCAGAACGTGGGGCTCGTGCACGACACGTCGCTCAGGGTGGATCGCAGGTGGGCCTGGGCGGTGTAGGCCTCCTGGAGCGAGACGAGGGTCTGGCCCGCCTGCCAGCGCCCGCCGCTCCACACCAGGGCGCGGCCGCGGTCGGTGACCGCCGCGCAGAACGTGGTCGTCGGGCACGACAGGCCCGTGACCGCCTTCTCCAGGGGGAACGGCGTGGCGGCCAGCTTCTCGATCGGCACCAGGGGGGTGTGGCGCCGGCGGGTGACGCGGGTGACGCGCCCGAGCACGTCCCCGGCCATGCAGAGGTCGGGGGTGGCGCACGACACCACCGTGACGCTGCTCAGGCCGTCCTGGCTGACCTTCCCGACGCTCTCGGCGTCGATCAGGAGCGGCGCGCTCCACCGGCCGTTCCCGGCGCGGTGCACGATGGCGCCGTTGTCGTCGGCCGCCAGGCATTCGGCGGGGGTGGAGCACGACACGGTGTTCATGCCGTTGGCGTCGATCCGCGTGGGCGCCGACCAGGTGCCGTCGGCGTAGGTGATGGCGTTGCCCAGGTCGTCCACGACGACACAGCGCGTCGCCGTGGGACACGACACGTCCACGGGGACCGCCTTGGTGGTGGTGGCCGAGGGCTGGTGCCCCGAGCGCACCACCACGACGACGGCGACGACGACGCCCAGCACGAGCGCCACGGCGACCACCACCGCCAGCCGTCGCCGGATGGCGCGCAGGTCGGCGGCCCCCTCCGGGGTCGTGGCGTCGGGCTCGGTCACGATGGGGGCTCCTCGCTGCCGCTGCGGCCGGTCAGCCTACCGAGGCCGGCCCTCTCGCCGGCCTCGGTGTCAGATCAGCTCGCGGAAGAACTCGGGGTCGGCCACGATGCGCTCGTAGACCTGCGTGCTGAGGCGCTCGCCTTGCGCCGCCGTGCGCGCGTGGAACCGCTGGGCCCGCGCCCGGTTGCGGCGACGCAGGAGCCGGCCCAGGCCCGGCACGTGCTTGGCCCGGGTCGTGAGCTTCGGGGGGTTCACCAGGTCCACGCGGCCCACGGCCCAGCGGAAGCCGGCGCCGTGGTGGTAGACGACGTCGCCGTAGACGCCGAACCACAGCGGGTGCAGGTTCACGCGGTTGCTGCGCAGCAGGGGCGTCCACGCCTCGCCCCGGCGCTCGAGGGCGCGCAGCAGGTTGCCCCCCACGTCGGTGGTGCGCCGGCCGTCTGCCGCCGCCCAGGCGTGGCCCGGCGACCAGTCACCGTGCAGGCGCTCCCAGTCCCGCACCGCCACCACGCAGAACGACGGGTGCGGCTGGCGGTCCGTGGCGTTCTCGTCGCGCCGCACCGCCACCAGCGCCGAGCGTCCCAGGGCGTCGCGGACCAGCGGCATGGGGTCGGCGATGGGGAAGGCATCGCCGTCGAGGAACATGATGAGGTCGTCGGGTGCGGCCTCGGCGGCGATCTCCCCGGCCAGGAGGTTCAGTTTGCCGGCGTGCTCCCCGAGGACGTCCACGACCCTGTCGAACTTGTGGGCGTGCCCCTCGGGGACGTCCTGGAGGTTGGCGTAGACCTTGTAGGGCTCGTGCAGGTTGCGCCCGAGGAAGGCCAGCTGCACGTCGATCCAGCGCGGGGACACGACGTGGACGGTGGCCACGTAGATCATGCGGGCCCCACACGCGGGCCGCCGGGGTGCCGACGCGCCCGAGACACGGGCCCACGATACGCGTCGCGCGGGTTGTCGGCCGCGACCCGCTGTGGCAGCCTGACGCCGTGACCCTCCGGACGGCGCTGGGGAACGCGCTGTACCGGATGCCGGGGGCGCTGCGCCGAGGGTTGCCCCAGCCGCTGCGCGACGCCGTCCGCGCCAGGGTCGGCCCCTTCGCCCCGTGGGAGGCGGGCTTCACGCACCGTGCCCCGCCTCCCCGCCCCGGCGACGTGGTCGCCCCGCCGGACTTCGTCGGCATCGGCGTGCAGAAGGCGGGGACCACATGGTGGTTCGGCCTCATCGCGGCGCACCCCGGCGTGGCCCAGCGTCCCGGGGTGCACAAGGAGCGACACTTCTTCGCCCGCTTCGCCACCGCCGCCTTCGGCCCCGCCGAGGTCGAGGCCTACCACCGGTGGTTCGCGCGCCCGGCGGGGGCGCAGGCGGGGGAGTGGACGCCCGACTACGTGTCCCAGCCCTGGGCGGTGCCGCTGCTGTGGCAGGCGGCCCCCGAGGCGCGGCTGCTGCTCATGGTGCGCGACCCCGTGGAGCGCTTCGTGTCGGGGCTCGCCCACAGCGCCGTGACGGGCGGCGCCCACGGCGGCGCCGTGGTGGCCGAGGCCTACGCCCGGGGGTGCTACGCCACGCTGCTGCGGCCGTGGCTGGCGCGCTTCGGCGCGGGGCGCGTGCTCGTGCTGCAGTACGAGCGCTGCGTGGCCGACCCCGCCGCCCAGTTGGCCCGCACCTACCGGTTCCTGGAGCTCGACGACGGGTTCACCCCGGCGGGCATCGCGCACCCGGCCAGCCCCACGCGCGTCGCCAAGCTGGCGCTGGACGACGACGCCCGGCGCCGCCTGGCCGCCCTCTACGCCTCGGAGGTGTCGGAGCTGGCCGACATGGTGCCCGGCCTCGACCTCGGCCTGTGGCCCAGCGTGGCGCCCTGACGCCGGCCGTCGTGGCGGGGGGCGGGCCCCGGCAGCGCCCCCGCCCGGCACGCGGCGCGGTCGGGGCCGGCCAGGTAGATCCGGCCCAGCGCCGCCCACGTGCGCCGGCGCGCCCCGCGCAGGAGCACGAGGCGGGCGCCCACGCCCGCCAGGACGCCCGCCCGGTACAGGGCCCAGCCCCCCGGCCCGTACCACTTCCGGATGTAGCGCTCGGTGGCGGCGTGCAGGCGCAGCCGCAGGCGCTCGGGGTCGTGCTCGCTGGCGCCGCCGGCGTGCTCGGCGTCGACCTCGGGGCACAGGCGCACCCGCCAGCCCCGCGCCAGGGCGCGCCGCTGCCAGTCCTCGTCCTCGGCGTAGAGGAAGTAGCGCGGGTCGAAGGGCCCCACGTCGTCCCACGCCCGCCGGCGCACGAGCAGGACGGCGCCGCCCAGGAAGTAGCGGGGCGAGGCGAGGCGCCGCCGGGCCAGGCCGGCCGCCTCCAGCCACGCCGCGGCCGGGGTGTGCCAGGGCCACCGGGCCCGGGTGGCGCCCCCCGAGGGCCCGTGCTGGGCGGGCGCCACGCACGCCAGGCCGTCGTCGGCCACGAGCAGCTCGTGCAGGCGGGCCAGGCTCTCGGGGGTGATGCGGGCGTCGGGGTTGAGCAGCAGCAGGTCGTGCCCGGAGGTCCCGAGGTGCTCCACGGCGAGGTTGACGGCCGCCCCGAAGCCGAGGTTGGCGCCGCTGTCGACGTAGCGCGCCCCGGCGGCGGCGGCCAGGCGGGCCGTGTCGGGCGACGACGAGTTGTCCACCACCACCACGGGCTGGCTGCCCCCCAGCGCGGCCAGGGCGCCCGCCAGGGTGCCGGGGGAGCCGTAGGCCACGATCACCACGTCCACGGCGGGGCCGCTCCCGCTCACGGCGTGGGCGCCGCCCGCCGCCGTCCCCGGAGCGCCACCACGATGCCCAGCGCCGCGAAGCACACCACCACGGCACCGGCCACGACCAGCCCGACGGTGAAGGCCACGGGCCAGTAGCGCAGCGTGATGACGTGGTGGCCGGGGGGCACGCTCGCTTCGAGCATGGTGCTGTCGGCCCACGGGTGCAGGGCCAGGGGGCGGCCGTCCAGCGACGCCTGCCACCCCGGCACGTCGGTCAGGTGGAAGCGCACGATGGCGGCGGACGGCCCGTCCACCACGACGCGCCACGCGGCGTCGTCGGCGTGGGTCACCGGCAGCGGCGAGCCGGTGGCCTCGGTGGGCACCGCCACGCCCGCCGGGCGGCGGGTGATGCGCACGGCCTGGGCCGCGCCGGGGATGGCGTAGAGGCTCTCGCCGCCCACCACGGCCACGGGCTTGCCCCCGCCGAACAGCCGGTGATGGGGAGGCTCGAGCACGTACTGCACGCCGAAGGCGCGCGCCTGGTAGACGGTCACGATGTGGGCGCAGAACACGCCGAGCTGCTGCAGCGAGGGGGGCGTGCGCTGGCCGCTCACCGCCAGCCACGACCGGAAGTAGCTCTCGGGCAGGATGGGGTCGTACACGGCCAGCTCGTGGAGGCCGTAGCCGATGTTGGCGTCGGGCCGGATGCCGACCTCGTTGGGCGAGGCGGTGAGGTAGCGCAGCGACCGGCAGCTGCCGTAGCCGACCAGGCTGTCGCCCACGCGTTGCTGGAGGGCCGTGATGGCCGGGTTGGGCGCGAAGTACGAGGAGCTCACCGACCAGAACGGCACCCCGGCGCTCAGGAGGAAGGCGGTCTCCAGGGCCAACAGGACCGACACCGCGCCCGCCGGCCGCGGCGTCCGCCGGCCGTGGCGCGAGCGGCGCCCCCACCACAGCGCCCCCGCCACGGCCAGCCCGCCCCCCGCCTGGGCGGCGGGCCAGACGAGGCTGGTGTCGTGACGGGCCACGGCGGGCGCCGCGCCCAGGGCGCCGGCCACCGCCAGCGCCCCCACCACCAGCCCCGCCCCGCCGAAGCCGGCGGCCAGCCAGCGCAGGGCGACGCGGTCGGCGGGCGCCTTCACGAGGGCGTCCACCCCCAGGGCGGCCAGCACCGCCAGGGCCAGGGCGAGCAGCATCACCGACCGGCTCCAGGCCACCGTCTTGCCCCCCGGCACGAGGTGCATGAGCTTGTCGGCCACCGACACGAAGGTGAGGAGGGCGCTCACCGCGGCCACGGCCACCAAGGCGGGCACCTCGGGGCGCCGCCACGACACGCGGGCGGCCACGAGCGCCATGACGAGCACGACCACCCCGACGTAGGCGGCCGTCCGGAAGTCGTTGCCCTGGAGCCCCGGGCCCAGCACGTTGGGCAGGTGCGACAGGGGGAAGGCGGGGGCGGGCGTGCCGCTGTTGCGCGACGACAGCACGCCCAGCTGCACCCCGGGCAGCAACAAGGGCGCGCCCAGGGCGAGGCCCCCCACGATGGCGAGCACCATGTCGCGCACGGGGCGCATCACCGCGCCGCCGCCGAGGCGGGCCCGGGCCACCAGGTAGACGACCACGAACACGGCCACGGCGACGCCCATGACCACGAGGCTCTCGGGGTGGCCGCCGTAGACGGCCATGGCCACCGACACCGTCAGGAGGAGCGCGCTCCACATCCGGCGCCGGCCGCGCACCACCATCACGAGGGCGGCCAGGGCCCAGCCCCCCCAGCAGGTGACGCTGGTGTGGGGCCATCCGGCGTGGACGACCATGGCGCCCGACAGCTCGAAGGCGGTCCCGCCCATGGCCGCCCCCAGCGCCCCGGTCCCGAGCACCCGGCACAGCACGTAGGCGCCGGTGCCGGCGATGACGAGCTTGCCCAGCACCATGGCGGTGTACGCGTAGCTGACGGGGACCAGGTACCCCACCACGGTGGGCAGGCTGAACACGCTCGACTGCCAGTTGAACGCCAGCGGCACGCCCAGGACGTTGTCGGGGTTCCACAACGGGAGATGCCCGCCGTGCACCTGGTGCCACGCCAGGTTCATCCACGGGACGAACTGCTGGATCTGGTCGGCCTGGATGGCGTTGTGCACGGCCACGCCCGGCTGGCTGGTGAGCCCGAAGCGCGACAGGAGGTCGAAGGGCCCGAGCGACATGCCGGGGCGCAGCGCCCGCACCAGGACGAGCCCGGCGGCGGCGAGGACCCACAGCACGCCCAGGACGTCGGCGCGCACGGCCACCGGCCGGCGCGCGCCGGGCGCGTCGGAGGGGGTGCGTGCCGCACCCTCCGACGAAGCGACCCGGCCGCCGACCACGATGTCGTGGTCCACCCCCACGTGGCGCACCGGCGGCAGCCTACGCGCCGCGACCGGCGTGCCCGAAGACGTCGATGACCCGGCCCTGGTCGGCGTCCGACAGGTTCGACCCGCTGGGGAGGCACAGGCCGCGCTCGAAGATGGCCGCCGCCACCCCGCCTCCCACGGCCGGCGCGTCCCGGAACAAGGGCTGGAGGTGCAGCGGCTTCCACGTGGGGCGCGACTCGATGTCTCGGGCCTCGAGCAGGGAGCGGATGTCCTCACGGGTCCGGCCGTGGGCGTCGGGGTCGACCAGGATGCACGTGAGCCAGTCGTTGGGCTCGCCGTAGGGGGCCCGCGGCATGAAGCTGATGCCCGGGAGGTGCCCGAGCTCGGCGCGATAGCGCGCGTTGACGGCGTGGCGGCGCGCCATGCGGCGGTCGAGACCGGCCAGCTGGGCCACGCCCAGCGCGGCCAGGAGGTTGCTCAACCGGTAGTTGAAGCCCATGCGGAGGTGCTCGTAGTGCACCTCGGGCTCGCGCGCCTGGGTGGCGAGGTGCCGGGCGCGCTCGATGAGCGCGGCGTCGTGCGACACGAGCATGCCCCCTCCGCTCGTGGTGATGATCTTGTTGCCGTTGAACGAGAACACCCCGGACGCGCCGAAGGACCCGGCGGCGGCGTCCCCGTAGGTGGCGCCCAGGGCCTCGGCGGCGTCCTCCACGAGCGCCACCCCGTACTGGGCGCACACCGGCACCAGGCGGGCGTAGTCGGCCGCCTGCCCGTAGAGGTCGACGGCCACCACCGCCTTGGGGAGCGCGCCGCGCCCGGCCCGCTCGGCCAGCGTCTGGGACAGGAGGTCGGGGTCGAGCTGCCAGGTGTCGGGCGAGCAGTCCACGAGCACCGGGCGCGCCCCGAGGTAGGTGGCCGCGTTGGCGGTGGCCACGAAGGTGAAGGTCGGCACGATGACGTCGTCGCCCGGCCCCACGCCCGCCAGGAGCAGCGCCAGGTGGAGCGCGGCGGTGCCACTCGAGAGGGCCACGGCGTGCGGCACGCCCACCCGGGCGGCGAGGGCCGCCTCGAAGGCGTCGACGTAGGGCCCCAGGGGGGCCACCCAGCCCGAGTCCAGGGCGTCGACCACGAGGCGGCGCTCCTCGTCGCCCACGTCGGGCGGCGAAAGGTAGACGCGGCTCACACCGGCACCTCGGGTCCCGGCGACAGCGCCCCCAGGGCGCCCGCCGCGGCCGTCACCGCCACGGCGGCCGCCCCGGCCACCAGCGCCGGCCCGAGCAGCGTGTGGAGCGTCGACGCCCACAGCCCGGCCACGACCAGGAGCACCTCGGCGCCGGCGTAGGCGAGCGCGGCGCGCCCCGCCGAGCACCCCCGGGCGACCATCAGGTCGTAGGGGTGGCGCCGGTCGCCCCGGGTGACCCCCGCCCGGCCCCGCAGCCGGCGCACGACGGCGAAGGCGACCTCCCCGGCGGGCAGCACCACGAAGGTGAGCGCCGCCACGCTCACGGCGCGCCGGTGGGCGGTCGACCACTCCAGGGCGAGCAGCACCGCCAGGATGGCGCCCAGCAGGTAGGCGCCGCCGTCGCCGAGGTAGACGCGGGCCGGCGGCCGGTTGTAGAGGAGGAAGCCGGCGACACCGGCGGCGGTCGCCGTCGCCAGGTCGCGCGCCGCGCCGGGCGCCAGGGCGGCGAACGCCGCCCCGGCCACCAGGGCCACGCCGCCGGCCAGGGCGTCGAGGCCGTCGAGGAAGTTCACGCCGTTCATGAGGACCACGGCCACGGCGCACACGAGGACGCCGCCGCCGACGCCGGGCACGACGGTGGGGGCCACACAGGCGACGCCCGCCCCCACCGCCACCTGCCCGGCCAGGCGCAGGGCGGGGGACAGGTCGAAGCGGTCGTCGAGCACCCCGAGGACGAGGGCCCCGGCCAGGGGCCACACGACCGAGGGCCGGCCGAGGGCCGCGCCGATCACGGCCGCCCCCAGCACCGCCAGCCCGCCCAGGTAGGGCACGGGGGCGGCGTGCGGCTTGAGCGGCCCCGGCCGGTCGACCACGCCCGTGCGACGGGCCAGCACCATGGCCAGGGGGGTGAGGGCCACGCCGGCGGCCAGGGCGCCGGCCGCCACGACGAGCACGCGCGTCACGGCGCCGCCGGGCGCGCCCCGGTGCCGGCGCCGCCGTGCTCCATGAGGAGCGACGTCGTGCCCGGGTGCAGCTCGAAGGTGCGCGCCGCGGTGAACCCCGCCCGCCGGTACATGGCGATGGCGGTGGCGTTCTCCGCCCCCACCACGACCCGGCTGGCGTCGCCGGCCATGGCGGCCACCTCGGCCAGGAAGCCCGTCACCAGGCGCGCCCCCACGCCCCGGCCCCGCCAGGCCGGCGCCACGGCCACCGCCAGCAGCTCGGCGGCGGGCGCCCCCGCACCCCCCTCGCCGCCGTGTCGCAACGTCTCCAGGGCGCGCCGCCACGCGCCGAGCAGCTGCCGCGCCGAACCGAGCGCCGCCGCGACGCCGTCGCGCACGATGAAGCGCCGGTAGAGCCGGCCCAACGACACCGACCCGGCGATGAACCCCACCGGCACGGCGTCCACCTCGGCCACGAGGAGGAAGGAGTCGCCCGACAGCGCCACGCGGCGGTACAGGCGGCGCAGAAAGCGCGGGCCGAGGCTCGACAGGAAGCCCTCGGCGATCAGCTCGTGGTGCAGGGCGGCCACGACCGGCGCGTCGGACGGGTCGCCCCGCCGGAGCCGGACCGGAGCGCCGCGCTGGTCGGGTGGCGACCCAGCCGCGCTGTCGGGCATCGACCCCCCATCGAAAGGCGCGGGGAGCACGGCGCGCCCCGGTGTCGCCACGATTCTACGCCGGGGGTCGTCGCCGGCCGGGCCACGAGGCGGCCCCGGCGCGGGCTCAGCGCCCTCTCGGCGCGCCGCGGGGGGACACCAGGCGGGCCATGACGCGCGCCTGGAGCCCGGGGTCGCCCCGGCGCTGGCCCACGCGGTGCGCGCCGAGGCTGGCCGCCAGCACCAGCGCGGCGCAGCCCGCGCCCACCGGATGCGAGACGGCGCCCGCGCGCAGCGCCCCGGCCATGGCGGGCCGCCCGCCGTCGTAGCCGGCCAGGACGGCCTGGTGGTAGAGGCGGCACGCGCTCGACATGGCCGCGCCGTGCTTGGCCAGGAAGCCGCGCCTGCCCACCGCCTGCGCGTCGGCGCTGCGGGTGACCCGCGTCCCGCCGTGCTGGGTGTAGAGATAGCCCACGTGGGGGACGGTGCACACCGGGCGCTCCTGGGCGCAGCGCAAGAAGAGGTCCCAGTCCTCGCCCGTGGGGAGCGCCGGGTCGAACCCGACCTCGAACGACAGGGCCCCGCGCCGGATCAGCGCGAAGGGGAGCCCGACCACGTTCTGCCACAGCAACGCCTCGGTGCCGAACCGCAGTGGGCCTCTGAACACCGCCGAGCGGCCCGTGGCGGCGTGCTCGACGACGTGCCACGACGACACCATGGCGAGCTCGGGGCGCGCATCGAGGAACGCCGTCAGGGCGGAGCCGATGCCGGGGAGCCACCGGTCGTCGTCGTCGCAGAACCCCACGATCTCCCCGCGGGCGACGGCCAGGCCGCGGTTGCGGGCCTCGCACGGCCCCAGCGGGGCCTCGGTCTCCACGACGTGCACGCGGTCGTCGCGCCCGGCCAGCTCGTCCAGGACACGGGCGGTGTCGTCGGTCGAGCTGTCGTTCACGACCACCAGCTCGAGCGCCTCGAGGTCCTGGGACAAGACCGAGGTGGCGGCCCGGACGACGTCCTCGGCGCGGTCGCGCGTGGGGAGCACCACGCTCACGAGGTCCGTCACGGGACAGCGAGCGTACCGGCCGGCGGCGGCGGGCCGTGAGGGTGTTCGTGGCGCCCGTGGCCGGCCACCCGCTGGCCGCCGTGGTGGAGGCGCTCGCCGGCGCGCCGCGGCCCGCGGGGGCGCCGGCGCGCCACTCCCTGGCCCCCTCGCCCGCCGACGCCGAGCTCATCCTGCTGTGCGGGAGCTTCACCGCCCGCCCCCGCCGGCTGACGGAGCACCCCCTGTACCGGGCCTTCCCCGAGCGCTGCGCCGTCTACACCGGCGACGACCACTACTGCCCCCTGGCCCCCGGTGTGTACACGTCGCCCCGGCGCGGCCTGAGCACCGCCGTGGGGCGCGTCCGCAGCCACGCCTTCGCCTCCAGCTACGGCGACCACGGCAACCTCGCCGTGCAGGCCGCCGCCGCGCGCTTCGACCCCGGGGCGCCCGGCCCGGCCAGCCTGCTCCTCAGCTTCGAGGGCTCGGCCTCCTCGCGCCTGCGACGGCGCCTCTTCGCCCTCGACCTCGACCCGGGCGAGTGCGCCGTGCGCGACAGCACCGGCGCGTACGACCACTTCGACCACGACGCCCCGGCGCGGGCCGAGGGCCAGGCGCGCTACGTGCGGACGATGCTCGACTCCGCCTTCGTGCTCTGCCCCCGGGGCGTGGGCACCGGCACGCTGCGGCTCTTCGAGGCGATGAGCCTGGGGCGGGCGCCGGTGGTGCTCTCGGACCGCTACGTGCTGCCGCGCGGCCCCGACTGGGCGGCGCTGGCGCTGCGGGTCCCCGAGCGCCACGTCGGGCGGGTGGCGGCGATCCTGCGCGCCGAGCGCCCGGGCGCCGCCGCGCGAGGCGCCGCGGCGCGCCGCGCCTGGGAGCGCCACTTCGCGCCGGACGTGCTCTTCGACGAGCTGGTGGACGCCGCCGCCCAGGCCCTGGCGGCCGACCGGCGCTGGCGGCCGGTGGTGCGGGCGCTGCGGCCGGCCATGGTCCTGGCGTTGTGGGTGCGGCGCGACCTCCGTCGCGACCTGTCGGGGCTGGCCGTCGGGGTGCGGCGCGCCTGGCGCGCTCAGCGCCGGCGCACGAGCCGCTCGCGCACGCCGGCGTAGAGCTGCCGGGCCCGCCAGAACGGGCTCGCCTGCATGGAGGCCACCTGCAGCCGCGCCTGCTCGAGCTCGCGGTGCAGCGCGGCCTGCTCGCGCCGCAGGCTCGCCACCAGGGCCGCCACGGCCTCCGCCTCGCCGGCGGCGCCCGGCGCGCCGTGCTCGCCGGCGTGGTCGTCGCCGGGGGGGGCGTCGAGCAGCCACGTGTCGATCGAGGACAGGTTGGTGTGGATGGGGAGCATGGACCGCCACTTGCGGGCCAGGACGCGCTCGCTCTGGCGGTACTGCCACGGCACGCGCCCCGTGAGCGAGTTGTGGTGGCACGGCGCGTCGAGGACCACGGCCCGGAGCCGGCGCGCCTGGGCCTGCAGGGCGAGGTCGGTGCCGTAGAGGTGCCAGCCGAGCTCGGGGTCGGCGCGGAGCGGCGTGTCGCGGGGCACGACCATGAGGAGCTCGTCGAGCCCGTCGACGTCACAGGGCAGGACCTTGTGGTGCAGGCGACGGTCGCGGTGCACGACGTGCCCGGTGGCGTCGAAGGCGATGCGCCGGCTCTCGACGCCGAAGACCCCGGCGATGCCCACCGTCGCACCCCGGGCGGAGGCCAGGCGCCACTGGCGGGCCAGGCGCGCCGGCCAGCCCGCGGGGAGGTACACGTCCTGATGGACGAGCACCACCAGCTCGTTGCGGGCCTGCTCGATGCCGGCGTTGAGCCCTTCCGCCGCGCTGGTGCGGTCGCGGAACAACAGGACCTCGTGCGGGGTCCCCGGCGCCAGGCACGGCGAGCGCAGCAGATTGGCCTCCAGCTGGGCCTCGTCGTTGACGCACGCCACCACGGTGACGGGGATCTCCTCGGCGGGGTCGACGGGCTCCTGGGCCGTCCCCCGCACCACGAGCCACCGGGTGGCGAGGTCGCGCTCGGCGTCTTTGGCCCCCACCCCCAACCGCTCGAGGAGGGGCGCGCCGGCGGCCACGGTGGCCTCGGCCGAGAGCGCCGCGGCGGGATCCGTGCCGGGGGGTCCCTCGACGCGGTCGGTGACGTCGGGCACGAAGCCGGCGTCGAGCAGGAGCTGCACCGCCCCGGTAGCGGTGAAGAGATGGACGAACGACGGGTCGAGGGGGCCCGGCGCGGCGTAGTGGAAGTCGCCGCGCAGCAACTGCGTGACGATGCGGTGGTGCTGGAGGTTGGGGAACGAGCA
>DATJBC010000124.1:0-2656 GCA_035515515.1 Acidimicrobiales bacterium | reverse complement strand
CGCCCCCCGACGTCATCGACGACCTCGACGCCTGGCAGCGCGCCGGGCGCTTCCGCTTCGCCAACCGCCTGCAGGCGTGGGTCGAGGTCGAGGGGGGCCGCGTCGTCGGACACGGGCAGTCGGGCGGGGGCCTCATCTGCTCCACCCTCCTCAACTTCGGGAAGCGCCAGGCCACCTTCGAGGCCGTGGCGCTGCCCGACCTCCGTCCCGACCCCGTGGTGGGCGACGACGAGGTCACCTTCTTCCAGACGGCGGGCGGCCGGACGGGGGTGCCCGCCCCCCGGCGCGTGCGGCGCGCCCCCTACGTCCAGTTCGCCGCCCCGCTGGCGTGGACGACGGTCTCGCTCACGCTGCGCGCCGACGGGTCGTCGTCGTTCGCCCTGGCCGGGGCGAGCAGCTTCCCGCGCCACTGGGTGTACGGCGACGACGGCAAGCTGGCGCTCAAGTCCGGCATGATCGACTTCGCCAACTGGTACCGGCGGGCTTTCGGCAAGCACAGTCCGTGGGGGGACCGCGACTCGGAGGCCTTCACCACGGAGGTGGAGTCGGCGCTCGAGCGCCAGCTCTCGTCCTCGCTCATGCAAGGCGGGTCCAAGCCCGCCATCCGCAAGGTGAAGGCGGGCGCCGTGGTGACCGAGCAGGGCGCCGAGGAGGACGACATCTTCCTCGTGCTCGACGGCGTGGTCCGCATCGAGGTCGACGGCGAGCGCCTGGCCGAATACGGGCCGGGGTCGATGCACGGCGAGCGCGCCGTGCTCGAAGGCGGTCGCCGCACGTCCACGGTGCGGGCGGTGACGCCCTGCAAGCTGGCCGTGGCGCCGGCGGACCGGGTCGACCGCCAGGCGCTGGCCGCCCTGAGCGCCGGGCACCGGCGCGAGGAGCAGCGCTGACGGCCGAGTTGCCGCCGACCGTGCTCGGCGCCTAGGCAGGCGCGCATGGCCGACACCGACGTCGCCGTCATCGGGTCGGGCCCCAACGGGCTCGTGGCCGCCGCCCTCCTGGCGCGCGCCGGCTGGCGGGTGACGGTGCTCGAGCGCAACGCGGTGGCCGGGGGGGCGGTGCACAGCGCGCCGCTCACGGCCCCCGGCTACACCCACGACACCTACTCCGCCTTCTACGGGCTCCTGCACTCGTCGCCGGTGTTCACCGAGCTGGGCCTGGACCGCGCCGTGGCCTGGGCCCAGTTCCCCATCCCGGTGGCCGCCGCGCTGGGGCCCGAGCGCGTGGCGCTGTGCCACGCCGACGCGGCGCGCACCGCCGAGGGCCTGGCGGCAGCCTCGCCCGCCGACGGCGAGGCCTGGCTCGCCCTGTGCCGGTGGTGGGGGGACGTGGGGACGGCGTTCCTCCGCCAGATGCTCGGGCCCGTCGGGGCGCCCGGCCCCGCCGTGCGCTTCGGCCGCCGGGCGCTGCGCGCCGGGCTGTTCGACACCGTCCGCACGCTGGTGGGCCCGCTCGACGCGCTGTGCCGGGCGCGCCTGGCCGACGACGCCGCCCGGGTGCTCTTGGCGGCGGGGGCCTCGCACGCCGATGTGGGCGTGGACGTCCCGGGGAGCACGCCCGCGGCGCTCATCCTGGCCATGGCGGCCCAGCACGTGGGCATGCCCGTGCCCGTGGGCGGGGCGGGGGCGTTGGCCGGGGCCCTGGTGGCGGCGGTGACCGGCGCCGGCGGCGAGGTGCGCACGGGCGCGGCGGTGACCAGGGTGGTGGTGGAGGGCGGCCGGGCCACCGCGCTGGAGACGGCCGACGGCGGGGCCCTGGGCGTGGGCCGGGCCGTGCTGGCCGACACGGGCCCCGGCGCCCTCTTCTACGACCTGGTGGGCGCCGAGCACCTCCCGGCCCGCTTCCTCGCCGGCCTGCGGGGCTTCCGCTACGGCACGGGCGTCTTCAAGGTGGACCTCGCCCTCGACGGGCCGGCCCCGTGGGCGGTGCCCGAACTGGGCGCCTGCGGCGTGGTGCACCTCACCGGGGACCTCGACGACATGGCGCGGGCCTCCCACGACGCCCGCCACGGGACGGTCCCCGAACGTCCCATGCTCATCGTGGGCCAGCAGAGCGTGGCCGACCCCGGGCGGGCCCCGGCCGGGGGCCACACCCTGTGGGTCGAGACGCACGTGCCCCCCGTGCCGCGTCCCGAGGGGTCCTGGGCGGCGGCCCGAGACCGCTTCACCGAGGTGGTCCTGGGCCGCCTCGAGGACCACGCCCCGGGCCTGGGCGCCCGGGTGGTGGGCACGGCGGTGCGTACCCCCGATGACCTGGCCACGGAGAACCCCAACCTGGTGGGCGGCGACCTGGGGGCGGGGTCGTCGGCCCTCGACCAGCAGCTCGTGTTCCGCCCCGTGCCGGGGTGGTTCCGCTACCGCACTCCCGTGCGCGGCCTCTACCTGTGCTCGGCCTCGGCCCATCCCGGGGGCGGGGTGCACGGCATGGCGGGGCGCAACTGCGCGCGCCGGGTGCTGGCCGACCGCCGCCGGCGGCGCCTGTGACGCCACACACCGGCTGGCACCACCGCCCGGCGGGGGGGCGCACCCTTGACCCGTGCACCCGGTTGCGGCCCAAATAGGCACATGGCGGGGGAGCTCATCAGCGTGTTCCTGGCCGACGACAACCTCATCGTCCGGGCCGGGGTCCAGGCCCTGCTGGCGCTGGAGCCCGACGT
>DATJBC010000123.1:0-7793 GCA_035515515.1 Acidimicrobiales bacterium | reverse complement strand
TCTTCCTCGTTGCGGCACCGGTCGAAGGCCCCGGCTTCCGTGATCCGGCCCTGCTTGACCAGCTTGGCCAGGCCCTGGTCCATGGTCTGCATCCCGTACTGCCCACCGGTCTGCATGAGCGAGTAGATCTGGTGGGTCTTGGCGCTGCGGACCAGGTTCCGGATGGCGGGGGTGCAGATCATCACTTCGCAGCACGCCAGGCGCCCGTTGCCGTCCGCGTTGAGCAGCAGCTGCTGGGTGACGACGCCCTCGAGCGCGCCCGAGAGCATGGTCCGAACCTGCTCCTGCTGGTTGTTGGGGAAGACGTCGATGATCCGGTCGATCGTCTGGGGGGCATCCTGGGTGTGCAGGGTCCCGAAGACCAGGTGGCCGGTCTCGGCGGCGGTGAGTGCCATCGAGATGGTCTCGAGGTCGCGCATCTCACCCACCAGGATGACGTCGGGGTCCTCACGGAGCACGCGCCGCAACGCCTCGGAGAACGAGGCGGTGTCCTGGCCGACCTCGCGCTGGTTCACCATGGCGCGCTTGTGGGTGTGGAGGAACTCGATGGGGTCCTCGATGGTGATGATGTGCAGCGGCTTGCTGCGGTTGATGATGTCGACGAGCGACGCCAGCGTCGTGGACTTCCCCGATCCCGTCGGGCCCGTCACGAGGACCAGGCCCCGCCGCATGTCGGTGAAGGCGCGGATCGACTCGGGGACCCCGAGGACCTCGAACGCCGGGATCTCGTGCGGGATCGACCGCAGGGCGGCCGCCACGGTCCCCCGCTGCTGGAACACGTTCAGGCGGAAGCGCCCCACGTCGACGATCGAGTGCGAGGTGTCGAGCTCCTTGTCGGCCTCGAAGCGCTCGCGCAGCGACTGGGGCAGGATGCCGAAGACCATGTCCCGGATCGTCTCGTTCTCGAGCGGCGGACAGCCCTCGATGGGACGGATGGCGCCGTTGAGCCGGATGCAGGCCGGGAGTCCCGCGGTGACGTGGAGGTCCGAGGCTCCCACACTGACCGCGTAACGCAACAGGTCGTCGAGGTGCATGGGGACGTCGTCCGAGTCGTGCACCGCCAAGGCGCCCGGGTTGTTCCCGTGGGCTCCCAGGGCGCCGTTGGAACCGGCGCCGTTCGTGGGCACGCCGTTCGTGGACGCGCCGTTCGTGGGAGCGGCGTTGGAAGCGGCGCCGTTCGTGGGCGCGCCGTTGGTCGCCGGGCCAGCGCCGTCGGCCGCCGGGGGCGGTGGCGCCGGCACGGATGCGGCCAGCAGCCGGTCGATGGCGATCGGGTTGGCCAGGGCGGGCACCACGGCGTGGCCCACGAGCGTGGACAGCGTGCGCACGTCATCGGCGTCGGGCGGATCGCCGAAAGCCATGGTGAGCTGGTCGCCGTCGAGGCGGTAGCCCACGGCGCCGAACTGCTTGGCCACCTCGACCGGGGTGGCCGCCAGGGCCTGGTCGCTCGGGCGGTCGCGGTCGAGGTCCACCACGGGAAGGCGGGTGAGCTGCGACATGAGCCCCAGGACGACCTCCTGCGAGGTGACGTCCCGGGCGATCAACAGCGCGGGGAACGACGAGCCCTCGGTGGTGGCCTCGTCGAGCACGGGGGCCACCGCCGCGTCCGAGGCGTAGCCGTCGGACACGAGGGACTGGGCCAGACGGCGGGCCCACTCGGCACGGGTTGCGGCGGACGGGCTCATGCGACCACCCGCAGCACTTCCTCGAGGGTCGTCTCGCCCTCGAGGGCCTTGCGCAGGCCGCTACGCCGCAGGGTCACCATGCCCTGCTCGACTGCGAGCTTGTGGATGTCATCAGCCGTCCCTCCCTCGATGATCAGCCGCTCCACGTCCTCGGTGACGACGAGGAGCTCGAGGAGCGCCTTGCGCCCCCGGTATCCGGTCTTGGAACACGCCGAGCAGCCCACGGCCCGGTGCAGGACCGGCTCGTCGGCGTCGGCGAAGACCTCGTCCGGAGCCCACCCGGCGGCGACGATGTCGGCTTCGCTGGGCTCGTAGGGCTCCTTGCAGTGCACGCACAGGCGGCGGGCGAGCCGCTGGGCCAACGCCCCGCTGATGGCCGAGGTCACGAGGTACGGCTCGAGGCCCATCTCCACGAGCCGCATGGGCGTGCTGGCCGAGTTGTTGGTGTGCAAGGTGGCCAGCACGAGGTGGCCCGTGAGGGCGGCCTCCACCGAGATGAGCGCCGTCTCCTTGTCGCGGATCTCACCCACGAGCACGATGTCGGGGTCCGACCGCAGGATCGAGCGCAGCGCCGACGCGAAGGTCAACCCGGCCTTCACGTTGAGCTGCACCTGGTTGATGCCCTTGATGCGCAGCTCGACGGGGTCCTCGACGGTGATGATGTTCTTCTCGGGGTCGTTGAGGGCGGCCAGGGTGGCGTACAGGGTGGTCGTCTTGCCCGATCCCGTCGGCCCCGTCACAAGGATCGTCCCGTAGGGCTTGGAGTAGATCTTGTCGTACGTCTCGAGCAGGTCCGCGTCGAATCCGAGGTCCTCGAAGCCGAGCACAACGTTGGACTTGTCCAGCACCCGCATGACGACCTTCTCGCCGTAGATGGTGGGCAGCGTGGCCATGCGGAGGTCGATGGGCCGGTTGGCGACCGTCAGCGAGATGCGGCCGTCCTGGGGCAGGCGGTGCTCGGCGATGTTCATGTCGGCCATGACCTTGAGCCGGGTGGTCACCGCCGCGGCGATGGCCCGGGGGGCGGTCGAGATGTCGTGGAGGACGCCGTCGATGCGGTAGCGGATGCGCAGGTTCTCGGCCGTGGGCTCCACGTGGATGTCCGACGCCCGCTCGTTCAGGGCCTGGAGGATGAGGAGGTTGACGTAGCGGACGATGGGGGCGTCGTCCACGACGGCCTGCAGGTTGCCGAGCTCCTCCTCGGCCAGGTCGTCGAACTCCGACGCCGCGGTGTTGGCCACCTCGGTGGCGTCGCCCCCCTGGTGGTACGCCTTGTCGATGTAGGCGTTGATCTGCGAGCGCGTGGCCACCACGGTGGTGAAGCTGCGGCCGATGATCGTCCGCAGGTCGTCCATGGCGAACACGTCGGTGGGGTTGGAGGCCGCCACCACCGGTACCCCGTCGCGCACGCCGATCACGAGCACGTTGTGGTGCCGGGCGGTGTTCTCGGGCAGGTGGTAGGCGGCGGCGAAGTCGACGCTCTCCACCTCGAGGTCCACGAACTCGAGGCCCATCTCCCGGGCCATCCCCCACATGAGGTCGGCCTCGGTGACCAGCCCCCGCATCGTGAGCAGGCGGGCGATGGGCTGGCCGGTGCGGTCGCGCTCCTCCAGTACCGACGCCATGTCGGCGAGCGTCACGCGCCCGCCCTCGACGAGCACGCGGGCCAGCGGCGGGAATCCCTCCATCCCGGCGGGCACGGCCCCGCCCTGGGCACCCTCGCCGCTCTGCTCGTACTCCCCCACGACCTCCTCGACGAGGTCGGCCGCCGCCACCACGTCCTCCACGCGCTCGGCCCGCGGCGTCTCGGCCGTCTCGGGTTCGGCCTCGACGGAGGCCGCGCCGGTGTCGGCGTCCGGCGGCTCGCTCTCGGTGCCGTCGCCCCCGGGGGCGGGTGCCGCTGCGACACCGTCGAGCTTGGAGTCGAGGACCTCCAGGGCGGCGGCGAGGACGTCCTCGGCGCGCTGGGGCTCGGCGTTACGGGCCGCAGCCGGCGCCGGCGGTGCCTGCTGCTCGGGGGGCGGCGGCACGTACGCCGACAGCGGCGACTCGGGAGGCACGGCCGGCGCGGCCGGCGGCGGCGGCGGGGCCACGCCGGGCGGCAGCGGCGACGGTGTCGCCTTGGGCGTGGGGGGGATCGAGCGCGGCCCGTCGCGGTCGACCGCGGGCGCGTGCCCGTTGGACGCGGTGCGCGACGTGTTGTTGTCGGACTGCGGCGACGAGACCCGTCCGCCGCCGGGGTCCGACGCGTCGCCGTAGACGCGCGCCAGACACGAGCTGATCTGCTCCTCGACCGCCACCACGGCCACGAACTCGCGGCCGATCACGGCCCGCAGGACGTCCATGGCCATCACGTCGGCCGGGTTCGACATGGCCACCACGGGCGCACCGAACTTGCGGCCGATGGGGACGACGTGGTGCCGGCGCGCCACGGCCACGGGGATCACCGACGACACGCTGGTGTCGACGTTGAACCGGTCGAGGTCGACGAACTCCAGGTGGTGTTCGTCCGCGAGCAGGCGGACGGCATCCACGTTGCTCATGGGTTGATGCATCGGCACGCGCGGAGCCCGGATTGAACACGGGGCGTGGCCCCTTGGGCCCCTCGCCACGGTCCGTGGGGCCCGCCGGCCCCGGTGGTAGGTTGACCGCCCGGTGACGGGGGTCGGGCCGGGCGGCCTTCTGGCTGGTCAGAAGCAATTTTTGTGATTGCCGCCACCCTGGCGCTGAGCTCGGGGGGAGGCCGGGCCGTGGCCGCCGTTGCGGCCGGCGTGTTCGGCCTGGCGATCGGGTCGTTCCTGAACGTCGTCGCCTACCGGGTCCCCCGGGGCCTGTCGGTGGTGCGGCCCGGGTCCTTCTGCCCGTCGTGCCACCGCCCCATCAGGGGCTTCGACAACGTGCCCGTGCTGTCGTGGGTCGTCCTCGGCGGCCGGTGCCGACGCTGCGGCGCGCCCATCTCGGCCCGCTACCCCGCGGTGGAGGCCGGCACCGGCGCCGCCTTCGCCCTGGTGGGGGCGGCGCTGGGCGCCCACTGGGGCGTCTTCGGGATGTGCGTGCTGGCGGCCACGCTCGTCGCCGCGCTGTCGATCGAGCGCGACGGGCTCGACGCCCCGGCGTCGGTCGCCCTGGCAGGCGCCGGCCTGGGCACGGCGCTGCTGGCGGCCGCGGCGGGTGCCGACCGGCGATGGGGGCACCTCGGGGCGACGGTCCTCGGCGCGCTGCTCGGCGCGCTGGCCGCGTCGCTCGCCGCGCGGCGCACGGGGCGGCGCGGCGAGCGCCCGGGCGCCTGGGCGCTCGTGCCGGCGGGCGCCGTGCTGGGCTGGGCCGCCCCCGTCGGCGCCGTGGTCGGCCTCCCCGTCATCGCCGTGGTGGCGGTGGCCGCGCCGCACGTCGCGGGCCTGGCACGACGAGGACGCGTCGTGGCACTGGCTGCCGCCGCGGGGAGCGTGGCCGCGCTGGCGGCGGGGGTGGGCGCCGGCTACGCGCTCGGGCGCTGACGGCTCGCGCCGTGCGGGGGTCGGGGAACCGGGCTCAGGAGGCGGCGGCCGAGATGAAGCCCCGGCCCGTGGCCACGATGCCCATCTGCTCGAGGCGCACCTTCAGGTCGTGCGGGTTGGATGCCGCGTTCATGGCGTCACGGAGGTTGATGACGCCGTCGCGCAGCAAGATGGCCAGTGACTGATCGAAGGTCTGCATGCCGTAGTACTCGCCCTCGGCCATGATCTCGTCGATGTCCGCCGTCTGGCCGGGCTCGAGGACCGCCTGCTGGATGCGGCCGTTGACGACCATGATCTCGAGGGCGGGCACACGCCCCTTGCCGTCGGCGCGGGGGATGAGGCGCTGGCAGATCGTCCCCGTCAGCGCGCCGGACAGGCTCACCCGCACCTGGCGCTGCTGGTGCGGCGGGAAGAAGTCGACGATGCGGTTGATCGTCTCCGTGGCGGTCGTGGTGTGCAGCGTCGAGAACACCAGGTGGCCCGTCTCGGCCGCGGTGAGCGCGGTGTAGACGGTCTCGGGGTCGCGCATCTCCCCGATGAGGATGACGTCGGGGTCCTGGCGGAGGATGGTGCGCATGGCCGAGCCGAAGCTCTCGGTGTCGAAGCCGACCTCGCGTTGGTCGATGGCGGCCAGATCGTCCTTGTGGAGGTACTCGACGGGGTCCTCGATGGTGATGATGTGACACGACCGCATGTGGTTGATGTGGTCGATCATGGCCGCCAAGGTGGTGGTCTTGCCCGATCCGGTGGGGCCCGTGACGAGCACGAGGCCCCGGTGGTGCTCGGACAGCCGCCGCACGACGTCGGGCAGCCCGAGCTCGTGGAAGTTGGAGGCGCTCGTCCGCACCCGCCGCAGGGCGAGCGCCACCGAGGAGCGCTGGAAGAAGGCGTTGGCCCGGAACCGCCCCAGGCCGTTCACGCTGTAGGCGAAGTCGGCCTCGTGCTTGACCTCGAAGACCTCCCGCATGCGGGGCGGCATGATCTCGTGGGCCAGGGCGAAGGTCTCCTCGGCGGTGAACTGGGCCTCGTCGTCGAGCGTGCGCAGCTCGCCGTCGACCCGGATGCGGGGGGGTGCCCCTGCCTTGATGTGCAGGTCCGAGCCGTCGAAATCCGACAGGCGGCGCAGGAGACGGTCGAGGTCTTGGCGGTCCATGACTGGCTCAGTCTACGCGACGAGTTCCCCAAATCAACCGTTTTCGTGAATGTCCCACTACTTTACGTGGTATATCCCGGCTTTCGCCGCAGTCCGCGCGCACAACAGGACCCAAGACCCATGTCCGGCGCCACCGGGGCGCCGGGGTCGTTGACCCGGGGACGGGCACGCGTCAAGGTCTTATGCACATGCAGGGAGCACCCACGTCCGCGACCGAGCAGGCGCCGCCGTTGCCGGCGGTCGGCGCAGGCCGCGCCCTGGTGCTGTCCGACGTCCTGCTCCTCACGGCCGAGAGCGGGGGCCGGGTGGCCGTGCCCGGCCTCAGCGTGGTCATGGACCGGGCGGCCGTGACCATCCACAAGCCCGACGGCGCCGTCGGGGCCATCGTCACCTGGGAGGACGTGTCGCGCCTGGGGGTGGGGGGCCGCATGCCGGCGCCCCTGGGAACCAGGGGCGCGCTCGTGGACGGGGTCATCGTCGAGGCCGTGACGGCGGCCAAGACCCACCGCTTCGTCGTCCCCACCGAGGACCCCGACGGGCTCGAGCGGGAGATCGCCGAGCTGGCCGCCGTCGTCGTGCCGCGCCGGCGCCCCTCGGGCCGGTCCCGCCACCGTTTCGTTCTCGTATCGGTCCTGATCATCGTGGTCGTCGGAATCGCGCTGGGTGTGCTGGCGGCGACTGGCGCAGTGAGCTTTTGAGCCCGAATCCGGCTCGACGTTCGGTGGCCGTTCAGCCACCGATCACCCGATCGTCATGCAATCGCAACACAGTTGCGTCTTGATCGTCGCGTTTTAGGGCAATGATCCACCCATGGAACCGCTCGTCCTGGAGTCATGCCACAGCACCTGGCTATTCGACACTGAACGGATGCGCTTTCGGCGCGTGCTGAAGGGGCTCGACTTGGACAGCCACCCCGCCTCCACGGGGTGGAGGCCCTACTTCGGGTTGGACATCGACCCCGTCTCCGAGTCGTTCGTGGTGCTGCTCAACCAGGAGGGCACCCGCCTGCTCCGGTCGTGGCGCCACGTCGAGCACTGCACCCAGTGCGGGGGCGAGGCCACCGGCGAACTGTCCCTGGACGAGCTGCGGAGCGCGGCGCGCGCCTGAGAGGTCTTCCCGCCCAAGGCTGCCGGAGCGGGCCCAGGTGCCTCGCCGCCGATCGCCGGACCCCGAAACGGGCTCCCGTCTGGGGCCGGCGCCACCCCACCTCGACTTTCTGTCCCGTAGTCGAATGACTACGCTTCGTGTCGGGTTCTGTGCTGCGAGCAGAGCCCGCTGTGAGCGGTAGGCGGCTGGACCGGGATGCGCGGGGGACCGCCGGGCGGTGGGAGCCCGTGTCCTTCGCCAGCACGCGGGGTGCAGGTCGTCGGGGAGTAGGGCGCAGGCATGACGGTGGGGAGCGATCAGCGCGGCGAGGGGCGGTCGTCGGGTGTGGACCCCGTCCCGACCACGTCGTCC
>DATJBC010000122.1:0-4512 GCA_035515515.1 Acidimicrobiales bacterium | reverse complement strand
GGCGGCCATCGACTTGGGGTCCTCGTCCTGGAGGATGGCGCGCCCGATGGCCATGCCGGCCGCCCCGCCCGCCATGACGTCGGCCACCTCGGAGAGCACCGCCCGGCGCACGGCCTGCGCCGAGCCCGGGCCCGTCGCCGTTCCGGCGCCCCCCGCCGGGTCGGCGCCTCGGGGGCCGCCGAGGAAGAGGACCGGCACCCCCACGCTGCCCGCCACGCGGGCCACGGCTTCGACGCGCGCCGCCCCCTCCGCCTCCGCGGGCACCGGGACCTTCAGCAGGGGCGCCCCCATGTCGTGGGCGATGACGGCGGCCGCCACGATGGAATCGGTGTCACGCGCCAGCGCGCCGTCCCGCCACAGCAGGGGCTCGACCAGCGCGTCCAGGCCGGCCGCGGCGGCCTCCTCCAGGACGCGCCCGAGCAATTCCAGGGCGGGGGCGGTGAGGGGATCGCGGAGGTCGATGCGCGTCATGTGCTTGATGCCCGTGCACCCCCGGGCCTTGGCGGCCCCGACCGAGGCCACCAGGCGGTCGTCGAGCTCGAAGGCGCTTCCCGCCAGGCCCGTGCGGTTGACGGACAGGTAGGTGCGGTGGCGGGACTCGACGGCGCCCGACGACACGAGGTCGCCCAACGGCTGGGTGCTGGCCAGGATGCCGTCGCAGGCGGGCAGGGCGGCGCGCACGGCGTCGAGGTAGGCGTCGTACTTCTCGATCGTCATGACACCGCGGGCCCGGTGGTCGGCCGCCAGGATCACGGCCGGGAGGCCCAGCGGCTGCCGGCTCACGCGGCGGCTTCCACTCAGGCGCCCGCCGGGGGACGAGCCCCGGGATCGGCGCCCGCCAGGCGCAGCACCACCTTGGCCAGCGCCGAGAAGTCCTCGCGCCCGAAGCCGGCCGTCGACGCCGACGTGAGCATCTGGCGTGCCGTGGCGGTCGTGGCCATGGGGACCCCGGCGCGCGCCGCGTAGGCCAGCGCGAGGTCGAGGTCCTTCGCCATGAGGTCGGTCATGAACCCCGGCTTCCAGTCGTTGGAGGCCGGGCTCTCGGGGACCACCCCCGGCACCGGCAGCCGGGTGCGCACCGCCGTGCAGTCACCAGTGGAGTGCACGAGCACCTCGAGCAGCTTGGCCATGTCGACCCCCGAGCGGACCGCCAACGCGGTCGCTTCCGCGGTGGCGGTCATCTGCGCGGCGTAGATGAGGTTGTTGCAGAGCTTCACCACCTGTCCCATGCCGGGACCGCCGACGTGCACCACCAGGCCGGCCATGGGGTCGAGGGCGGGGCGGGCGTCGTCCAGGGTGGCGGCGTCGCCTCCCACCATGAGCGTCAGCGTGCCGTTCTGGGCCCCCACGGTGCCGCCCGACACCGGGGCGTCCAGGTACCGCGCCCCGGTGGCGCGCACCCGCTCGTGCTGGGCCCGCTCCACGTCGGGGTCGATGGTCGAGCAGTCCACGACGATCGTGCCGGGCGTCAGGGCGGGCAGCATGGCGTCGACCACCTGCACCACCTCGGGGGAGTTGGGGACGCACAGGACCACCACCTCGCTGGCGGACGCCACGCCGGCGGGGTCGCCGCCGTCGGCGGCGCCGAAGGACACGGCCTCGTCGATGGGCGCCCGGCTGCGCGACGACACCGTGAGCTCGTGCCCGGCCCGCACGAGGTTGCGGGTCATGGGCAGGCCCATGGCCCCCAGCCCGACGAATCCCAGCTTCACGAGGCCCCCGCCTACCGGGCCGCAGGCGCCGGTGCGGCGAACTGCGGCAGCCACCGGGCCGTGCCCGCCAGCAGCTCGTCCACCATCCGCTCGGTGTCGTGCAGGTCGCCCCGCCCCGCCAGCGGGTCGAGGGCGAAGGCGGAGCGGGCCAGGGCGCGGTCGCCGCTCAGGGCGGCCTCGACCGTCATCTCGTGCACGGCCACGTGGCGGCGCAACAGCTCGGCGAAGGGCGCCGGGGCGCGCGCCGCGTCGCGCCCGCGCATGCCGGCGCCGTCCACGACGCACATCGACTCCACCACGGCGTCGGCCGGGAGGTCGGGGCACTGTCCGGCGTTGGGCAGGTTGAGGGGCAGCTCACGGCGCTCGCCCGAGACCAGAGAGTCGATGACGGGCGCCACCAGCTCCCCGGAGTCCCACGTCTGGAGCTCCTCGGTGCCGGCCAGTACGGCGTCGACCTCGGCGATGTAGCCGTCCTGGTGCTCCTCGCGCTGGGAGATGGGGGTGAGGGCGATGCCCCAGGCCCTGCCCCACTGCGACTCCTCGGTCAGCACCGACGGCAGGAACTCGGCCAGGTGACGGTCGTTGGCGCCGAGCAGCGCGCCCCAGCGCTCGAGCAGCGACAGCTTGAGGAAGTGGCGCCGCGCGAAGTCGAGCTGCGAGAACGGCTCAGCCTCCGGCCCGCCCGCGGCGGGCGAGATGGCATCGAGCCCGCCCAGCTCCTCCACCATGCCCCGGAGCATGGCGAACCCGTCTTGGCCGTCCACGCGCAGCTCGCAGATGACCGGGAAGTGGTTGACGCCGGTGATGACGGGCCGCACCGCGGTGTGGGGCTGGCGGAAGGCGATGGCCATGTCCATGCAGAAGCCACCCACCTCGTGGCACAGCCCCACCGTCTTGACCGTGGTCTCCCGGCACACGGTGCGGGTGAGCGTCGACATGGGGTTGGTGATGTTGAGCAGCCAGGCGTCGGGACACAGCTCCTGCATGTCGCGCCCGATGCCGGCGAGGACCGGGATGTTGCGCAGGGCGCGGCTGATGCCGCCGGGGCCCACGCTGTCGCCCACCGACTGGAAGATGCCGTGCCGGGCGGGAACGTCGAGGTCGACGGCCATGGAGGCGAAGCCGCCGGTGGAGATGGTCACCACCACGAAGTCGGCGCCCTCGAGCGCGCCGCGCTGGTCGGTGGTGGTCGAGACGGTGGCCTTGGAGCCGAGCGTGTCGTCGGCGAGGCGGGCGAGGGCCTCCATCTTGGCCAGGGGGACGGCGTCGATGTCCTCGAGCACGAGGTGCAGCCCGCGCAGCGAGGCCGTGCCCAGGAGGTCGGTGATGAGCTTGGGGGCCCACTGGTAGCTGCCGCCGCCGATGATGGTGACCTGCACGTCGTCATCCTCCCATCCATCGGCCGGGGCGGGCCTCCCGGGCGCCCCTCATAGAACAGGTTCTATACTTGCGGGTCGATCAACAGGACCGGCAGACCGGCACGAGGCTCCGCTCGTACCCGGCACGACGCCCCGGCACAGGGGGCCCCGGACGCACGCGGGCACGCGGGAGGTAGGCAATGGCACGAGCGGTGATCGTCGAAGCGGTGCGCACGCCCATCGGCAGGCGCAACGGATGGCTGTCGGGCTTCCACCCCGCCGAGCTGCTGGGCGCCACCCAGGTGGAGCTGGTCAAGCGGGCGGGCATCGACGCCTCGGAGGTCGAGCAGGTCGTCGGAGGCTGCGTCACCCAGGCGGGCGAGCAGGGGTCCAACGTCACGCGCACCTCGTGGCTGCACGCCGGCCTGCCCCATGAGACCGCGGCGACCACCGTCGACTGCCAGTGCGGTTCCGCCCAGCAGGCCAACCACTTCGTGGCGGGCCTCATCGAGGCGGGGGCCATCGACGTGGGCATCGGGTGCGGGGTCGAGGCCATGAGCCGGGTGCCGCTGGGCGCCAACGTGTTCAACGGCCCGGGCAGCTCACGGCCCGCCGACTGGAGCGTGGACATGCCCGACCAGTTCGGGGCGGCCGAGCGCATCGCCACGCGCTACGACATCAGCCGGGCGGACATCGAGGCCCTGGGCCTGGCGTCGCAGCGCAACGCGGCGCGCGCCTGGGAGGAGGGTCGCTTCGAGCGTGAGGTCTTCGCCCTCGACGCCCCGGTGATGGGCCCCGACGGGCCCACCGGCGAGCGCATGCTGGTCCAGCGCGACCAGGGCCTGCGCGAGACCACCGCCGAGGGGCTGGCGGCGCTGAAGCCGGTGGTCCCCGACGGGATCCACACCGCGGGGACGTCGTCGCAGATCTCCGACGGCGCCGCCGCGGTGCTGTGGATGTCGGAGGACAAGGCCAAGGCGGACGGCCTGCGCCCCAGGGCGCGCATCGTGGCCCAGGCCCTCGTGGGGTCCGACCCCTACCTCCACCTCGACGGCCCCATCGCCGCCACGGCGCGCGTGCTGGCCAAGGCGGGGATGTCCATCGGCGACATCGACATCTTCGAGGTGAACGAGGCCTTCGCCTCGGTGGTGTGCTCGTGGCAGAAGGTCCACGGGCCCGACTGGGACAAGGTCAACGTGAACGGAGGCGCCATCGCCCTGGGCCACCCCGTGGGCTCCACCGGCAGCCGGCTCCTCACCACCGCCCTGCACGAGCTCGAGCGGCGCGACGCCAGCCTGGCCCTCGTGTCGATGTGCTGCGGCGGGGCGCTCGCCACCGGCACCATCATCGAGCGCCTCTGACGCTTCGCCCTGGCCGCTCGGACCGCGGGCGGCCCTCAGGGCGAACAAGGATGGGGGCATGCGCGCCGCCGTCCCCCACCA
>DATJBC010000121.1:0-26833 GCA_035515515.1 Acidimicrobiales bacterium | reverse complement strand
GTCCAGCCATTCGTCCGGCGTCCCGGGTGGGGGGACGGGCGGGGGGACGTGGTCGAAGAAGCCGTCGTTCTCGTCGTACATGAGGAACAGGACGGTCTTCGACCACACCTTGGGGTTCGAGACCAGCGCGCTCAGGGTCTGATTGACGAACCACTGCCCGGCGGCGGGGGGCGACGGGGGGTGCTCGTCGTAGCCGACGGGCGGGATGACCCACGACACCGCGGGCAGCTCGTCCTTGGCGATGTCGCGGTGGAAGTCGCTCGGGAACGTGGCCCCGAAGGCCTTCTTGTAGAGAGGCGACGACGGGTCCGAGACGTGCCGGTGGAAGTACAGCAGGATGTTGTCGCTGATGGCGATGGACAGCGGGCTCGACGGCTGGTAGGCGGCGCCGGGCGGGTTGTACACCTTCCAGGAGACGCCCTTGGACTCGAGCTCCTCGGGCATGCTGCGCCACCGGGCGCTGCCCAGCGCGGTGGGACTGCTGTTGGTGATGAGCACGGGGCCGCCTTCGTGGCCCGCGGGGTCCAGGGTCCCGGACCAGGCGTACAGCCGGTTGGGGTGGGTGGGCCCGAACACCGAGCAGTGGTAGTTGTCGCAGATCGTGAAGGCGTCCGCCAGCGCATACCAGAACGGCAGGTCCTGGCGCGTGTAGTAGCCCATGGTGAGCACGCCCTGCTGCGGCCCTTCGAACCGGGGCGCGGTGTGGGTCGTGACGAAGCCGTCCATCTTCCCGTTGTTCCAGCACATGTGCTGGGCGTTCCACTCGTGCGACAGGTCGAAGGTGCACTCGGCGTCGGTGGTGGCGGTGTCCAGGTGGAAGGGCCGCAACGTCGAGGCGCTGTGGCCGTCGGAGGCCCCGTCCCACGACTGCTCGAACACGCCGGGCAGGGCGGTGGGGTCGCCGAAGCCGCGCACCCCGGCGTAGGTGCCGTAGTAGTGGTCGAAGGAGCGGTTCTCGTTCATGAGGAACACGACGTGCTCGACGGCGCCGAGGTCGGAGCCGGCCGGCTTGACCCCCGACGCCGCCTTGGTGGTCGCCCCGCCGCACGCCTGGAGGGCGAGCCCGAAGGCGCCTGCCATGCCGGCGACGAGCACCTCACGCCGGGTCTTCATGATCTCGCCGGGCTGTCGCAACACGTGGTCCTCTCCCGTCGGTGCCTCGCGCCCCGCGGACGCTACCGGAGGCGGCGTCGGCCAACCAGGGCCCGAGCGGGTGCGTGGGCCGGTGTCGCTCGAAAGGTGTCGCTCAGGGGTACAGCGACTTCCAGTTGGCCACGGACGGCTGGGCACGGCCGGCAGGCCCCTTCCCGAACAGGGCGAGCAGGTTGGCCGTCATCTGGTCCACGACGGACGCCGGGCAGCCCGTGGCCGTGGCCGGGCAGGGGGAGAGCTTGGGGATCCAGCTGTTCGTCCCGCTGTCGAAGACCCCGGCCCCGCTCTTGGCGTCGGCGTAGTAGGTCATGTCCGAGAACGGCGCGCTCCTGTTGGTCTCGGCTTGCCGGGGGGGGATCGGCGAGTGGCCCAGGACCTCGAGGTCGGCGGGGGCGGACCCCGGGTCGACCTGGTCGAAGTCGGTGTCGATCACGTTGGGGACGACCGATCCGTCGTGCAGGCCGGTGCCCTTGAAGATCCACGCCGAGGCGTCGGCCACGACGAAGGGCACCGGCGCCACCCGGGGCTCGAGATAGCCCGAGTACGCCTCGCCCACGAACGGGGTCTCGGGCCAGTTGGCCGGGGGGGAGCTCCACGTGTTGCCGGTGACCTCGCGGGGGTTGCCGTGGCCGTTCAGCGGGTCGGAGCTGGAGTCCCGGTAGTCGACGACCTCGCGCTCGGCGCCCATGGGCGACGCCTGGGGCCGCACGTGGCGCAGGACCGGGCTGGCCGCGAAGAAGATCATGTTCACGCCGTGCTGCTCGGCGTTCTGGGCGGCTTGGCGCTCGTCGAGCGCCCATGCCTCGTCGTGCCCCAGCGACAACATCGCCTTGTGGTCGAGGAGGTAACCGGGGTCCTCGTCGACGTTGACGTCGGTGGCGTAGGTGACGTCCAGGCCGTGCTGCTCGACGAAGCGGACGAGCGGGTACTCGCTGCCGAGGAAGTCGCCGGCCCCCTCCCCGTACCCGTAGGGCCGGTCGTAGGAGACCACCCGCGCCCGGGAGCACAGCGGGTAGACGCCGGGCGGGCACGACCCGACGCCGCTGTACATGTCGTAGCCGCCGTAGGGGTTCCACAGCTGCCACGTGTAGACGTCGTTCTTGACCACGTAGGTCGCCGAGCTGGTCGGGTCCCACACGGTGAGCGGCACGTAGCTCGCCTGCCCGCCCGAGCCCACCAGCTTGAACAGGTAGTCGCCCTGGACGAAGGACGACGTCACCGTGACCGTCAGCGTGGGCGACCAGTTGTCGCAGGCCACCATGTTCACCCCGGGTGTCACCGGGCACGCCGGCTGGAGATGGCCCGCGACGGGCGGCGACGTCCACACCAGGCGCGCCCCGCTCCCGCCGTAGTAGCCCATCCGGTAGGCGCGGACCTCGAAGGTGGGCGCGTCGGTCGACACGTACAGCGTGATCTGCCCGCCCGCCTTGGCGTACACCTGGTTGGCGAAGCCGGCCATGGTGCCCGGCGGCCGGCCGGTGATCTGCCAGGCCGTCGTCCCGGGCCGCCGGTTCTCCTCGACCACCCATCGGGCCTCCACCCCGGCGGGGCCGGGGCGCAGGGCCGGGGCGGTCGTCGACGACGACCCCCGGGAGCCCGAGGTGCCGCCGCCCGGGGCGGCCGCCGGGGACGGACGGCCGGGACCCGGCCCGGTGCCCAGCGCGGCCCACGCCCCCGCGGCGGCGGCCAACACCACCACGGCGCCGGCCGCCACGAGGGCCCGGCGGCGCCGGGGGCCGTGGGCGGACGCCCTGGTCCTGGGGGTACCCGGGATTTCCGGCGGAGGGGTTGGCAGGGGAGTATTTATTAGGCTACCCTAACTTTTGTGGTGGCGGCATTCGTGATCTTCCTCCGAGAGGGGATCGAGGCCTCGATAATCGTCGCCATTTTGCTGTCGGCGCTCGACCGCATGGGCCGGCGGGACCACTTCAAGGACGTGATCGCCGGCGTGGGGGCCGCCCTGATCCTGGTGCTCGGGGGCGGGGTGGCCGCCTATCTGCTCATCAAGACCTACTCGGGGTCGCGCACCCAGACGATCTTCGAGACCGTCACCTACCTGGTCGCCGCGGTGGCCCTCACCTACATGACGTTCTGGATGCGGCGCCACGCCCCCAAGCTGTCGGCCGAGCTCCGGGAGAAGGCGGCCGCCGCCATGGACGGGCGGACGCGGTGGGGACTGGGCCTTCTGTCGTTCCAGGCCGTGGGGCGCGAAGGCCTCGAGACGATGGTCTTCACGCTTGCCATCGTCTTCGCCTCGTCGGGCCACGGCGTCATCGTGGGTGGGGTGGGCGGTCTGGCGGTGGCGCTGGTGGTGGCCTTCGCCATCTACCACCTCGGCAAGCGCATCAACATCGGGCTGTTCTTCACCGCCGTGGGGGCCCTCCTCATGGTGTTCGCGGCGGGCATCCTGGTGGACGCCGTCCAGAACCTCCAGGAGCTGGGGTGGTTGCCCATCCTGACGCACCCTCTGTGGAACACGGGCCACGTCCTGAGCGAGGACTCGAGCATCGGCGACGTCTTCCACAGCTTCTTCGGCTACGCCCAGCAGCCCACCGTCGGCCAGCTGGTCGTGTACCTGACGTACGTGGTCCTCGCCGTGGGCGCCTTCATCGGTCTGGGGCGCCGCCAGCGGCCCACGGGCCCGAGCAGCCCGCCGGCGATGCCCCGCGCCGCCGGGCCGGCCCCGGCCGTGGCGACGGCGTCGGCGTCCTCGAGCGCCAACGGCACGGCTTCCGCCGGCCCGGCGCGCGGCGCGCGGCAGCGCGAGGGCGGCGCGGTGCGGTCGTGAGGCCGGCGCCCGGCCCGCGGTGAACGCCGCGCACCTGGAGGTCTGCGCCAGCGAGGGGTGGCGGCAGATCGTGCAGGAGCTGATCCTCCCCGACGCGCTCGCCGGCGTGGCGCTGGGGGACGACGTCATCGAGGTCGGCCCCGGGCCGGGGTTCACGACCGACGTCCTGCGGACGCGCACGGCGCGCCTCACCGCGGTGGAGATCGACCCCGACCTCGCCCGGGGGCTGGCCGAGCGCCTGGCAGGGACCAACGTCGTGGTCGTGTGCGGGGACGCCACCGCGTTGGACCTCGAGGCCGACCGCTTCAGCGCGGCGGCGTCGTTCCACATGCTGCACCACGTCGAGACCGACGCCGCCCAGGACCGCGTCTTCGCCGAGCTCGCCCGGGTGCTGCGCCCCGGCGGGGTCCTGGTGGCCGCCGACGGCGTGGAGGACCCGGGGTCCCGCGCCTTCCACGCCGACGACACCTACAACCCCGTCGACCCCGACGTGCTCGAGCGCCGGCTGGGCGCGGCGGGGTTCACCGCGGTGACGGTGGGACGCCACGACCTCGGGTGGTTCTGCACGGCCGTGCGGCCGGCGACCTAGTCACCCGCCCAGCATCCGAGGATCACGTCCGCCACCGTGACGGCCACGTCGGCCGACGACGTGGGCGGGACCCCGAACTGGGCCGGCAGCCCGGCCGGGTCCACGAGGAGCACCTTCCAGTCCTTGCGCACCACGACCGACCCGTCGGGTGCCTGGAAGGCCCCCTGTCCCAGGCCGTTGATGGCGCCCGTGGTGCCGAGCCGGGACTTGAGCGTGTCGAAGTAGCCGTAGGTCTGGGTCCAGCTCGAGAGCTCCTTCACCGAGAGGTCGATGTGGGCGCTCGGGTAGAGCAGCCGGCAGGCGTAGACGTGGTCCGCCCACGTGGGCGCCTGCACCTGCGCCTTGATCCCCAGCGCGTCGTTGATCTCGGTCCGGGCATCGTCCGAGCACACCATCTTGGAGACCGCCGAGGGGAGGCGGCCGGCGGGGAGCGGCGGGCGCGTCGTGCTCGTGGACCCCGTGGCCCGGCCGCCCGGGCTGCTCCCGCACGACGCCGCGGCGACACCGGCCGCCAGGAGGGCGGCGAGCACAAGGACGGGCAGGCGGGGGGGTGGCGCGGGCGGTCGGCGCACGGGCCGCAGGATAGCGGCAGGCTCCTGCGCCCAGCGCGCGCCCGCGACCGGGAAATGTGCTGTGATCACCGCCGTGGACGGCATCCACGACATGGGTGGGATGGCGGGGTTCGGGGCCGTGGTGGTGGAGGCCGACGAGCCGGTGTTCCATCACGACTGGGAGCGGCGGGCGGCTCGCCTCACCATGGCTGCCATGCTGTCGGGCCACCTGAACGGGCGGTTCCGGCACGCCATCGAGCGCATGGACCCGGCCTGGTACCTGTCCTCTGGCTACTACGAGCACTGGCTGGTGGCGGCGGCCACCGGGCTGGTCGAGGCCGGTGTCATCAGCCAGGACGAGCTCGACGAGCGACTGGACGCCCCGTTCCCGCTGGCGCAACCGGTCCGCGCGCCGCGCCTGGCGGAGCCCGGGGCGTCGTCGGACGCCCACCGGTTCGCGGTGGGCGAGCGCGTGCGGGTGCGCGACATGCACCCTGCCGGCCATACGCGTGCCCCGCGCTACGTCCAGGGGCGTTGCGGCTCCGTGGTGCGCCTCGACGGCGTCTTCTCGGTGCCCGACGTCGAGTACCACTGCGACGGCAAGCGCCTCGAGCCCACGTACTCCGTGCGCTTCGAGGCCGCCGAGCTGTGGGGGGAGGAGGGCGACCCGGTGCACGTCGACCTGTGGGAGAGCTACCTGGAGCCCGACGATGGCTGACGGGCACCACCACCCGCTGCCCACGACCGCCGTCGAGGACCGGGTCGCCGCCCTGGAGGCGCTCCTGGTGGACAAGGGGATCCTCGACGCCGCCTCCATGGACGCCATCGTCGAGCACTACGAGCACGCCGTGGGGCCCATGAACGGCGCCACGGTGGTGGCGCGCGCCTGGGCCGATCCCGACTACCGGGCCCGGCTCCTCGCCGACGGCACGCCGGCCATCGCCGAGCTCGGCTTCGCCGGCCCCGAGGGCGACCACATGGTCGTGGTGGAGAACACCGACGCCGTGCACAACGTGGTGGTGTGCACCTTGTGCTCGTGCTACCCGTGGCCGGTGCTGGGCCTGCCTCCCAACTGGTACAAGAGCCCCCCGTACCGGTCGCGCATGGTCCGCGAGCCGAGGGCGCTGCTGGCCGAGATGGGGTGTGTCGTCCCCGACGAGGTCGAGATCCGCGTGTGGGACTCCTCGGCCGAGGTGCGCTATCTCGTGCTCCCGCAGCGACCCGCGGGCAGCGAGGGCCTGACCGAGGAGGAGCTCGCCGCCCTGGTGACGCGCGACGCCATGATCGGGGTGCAGCGCCTGTGAGCCCCGTGGAGGCGCGCGACGCCGCCTTCGCCGAGCCGACGTTGCCCCGCGCCAACGGCGCTCCCGTGTTCGACGCGCCGTGGCAGGCACGCGCCCACGCCATGGCCGTGCTGGTGGTGGAGCGCACCGGGCGGACATGGGACGACTTCCGGGCCCGTCTGATCGGCGCCGTGACGGAGTCCCCCGACCGGCCCTACTGGGAGAGCTGGGTGGCCGCCCTCGACGACCTCGTCGACGAGTCCGTGGGCGGCCTGTCGGGCGGCGCGGTGCCCGGCGGCGCTGTGCCCGGCGCCGCGGGCGACGGCCCGGGGGCGCGCTGACCGGGAGCCCTGTGGGGCAGTCCTAGCGGCTCTGGTGGCCCGAGGGCCGGTCCTGGCGGGCCAGGGCCGCCAGGTACGCGTTGTAGGCGGCGAGCTCGGGGTCGGCCTCCTCCGCCCGGCGGATGGTGTCGTCGCAGGTCCCCTCGCGCGAGCCGGGGCGCGCCCCGGACGCGTCGGCCGAGGCGCGCTGCAGGCGCCGCAAGCCGCGTCGCCCGAGCGAGTCCGGGTCGTCGTGCACGAAGTGCCACCAGAACACGGTGCCGAACGCGGCGAAGGACGGCCACATGACCGCGTACACCCATCCGAGCGCGTCCCCGGAGCGCCCCACGCCCACCTGCCACCAGCAGGCGACCGCGCACCCCGGGATCCACACGACCAGGGCGGCGGTGGCCAGCACAGCCCGTCGGGAGCTCCACGTCCCCGGGTGACGCGGCACCGGCGCGGCGTCCGCGCTCACGTCACGCGTCGGCGGCCGGGGCTTCGATGACGCCGTACGCGCCGGGCGCGGTGGAACCGGCGCCCGACTCCTCCCGCGCCGCCCGTCGCGCTTGTCGAGCGGCCAGCGCCGTCAGACGGCGCTCGGCGATGATGGCGCCGAAGGGAATCGTGCCGGCCAGCAGCACGAGGAGCGTCCGTACGAGCGGCACGTGCAGCTTGCGGGTGAGCTCGAAGGCCACGAAGAGATAGACGATGTAGAGGAACCCGTGCAGCGTCCCCACCACGTGGGCGACGCCCGAGTGCCCGGCCGCCTGGAGCGGGAGCCCGACGAAGACGAGCACGATGAGCAGGACGGCCGTGGTGTAGGCCATCACGCGGTAGCGGGTGAGGACTCCCTGGTGCACGGGGCAATCCTAGGGTGCGGCCCGCGACACCTCGGCATCGCCTGTGTGTGCTGGGGCGCCCCGGGGCACAGCGTCCCGGGGCGCGGCACCCCGTCCCGCCACGGGCCCCCGTCCGGGCCGGGCCCCGTGTGCGCCCAGGGCCTCCGGGGGCACGCGGTAGGCCAGCTGGTCGGGCCAGACGTCGATGCAGGTGTAGCCGGCGTCGCCGAGCCGGCGACGCGTGGCGCGGTCGGTGGCGGCGTCGAAGTGTTCCCTCTCGAAGACGATGAACGCAGGCGCCCACGGTGCCGCGAAGTCGATCTGCTCGAGGACGGCGTGGTCGTAACCCTCGGCGTCCACGTGCAGGAAGTCGATCGTCTCGAGGCCGTTGCGCGCCACCAGCGTCTCGAGCGTCACGGTCTCCACCGCCACCTCGAGCAGACGCGAGCCCACGCCCCGGAGCACGTCCGCCTGGGACAGGATCACGTCCTTGTCGAAGGAGGCGAGGAGCGCCACCCAGTACGGGTCGCCGGGGCGGGGGTCGACCTTGTACATCGTCGTCGTCCCGTCCTCGGTGCCCAGGGCCACGTTCTCGAAGGCCAGGCCGGGCACGCCGTCGTAATTGGCCACGAGCTTCTCGAAGAGCTCGGGCAGGGGCTCGACGAGCACCCCCGTCCAGTGGCAGGCCCGCACCACCTGGTGGAGGGGGTCGTGCACCACGCCGTCGTTGGACCCGATCTGGAGGAAGCGGAGCGGTCGGCCCGCCCGGGTGGCCACGACCCACGCCACCGTGAGGGCGTCCGCCGCCCCCAGGGCGCACCACAGGCGCCAGGGGGCGCGCCGGTTGACCCACCGAAGGCGGGCCACCCGGCGCCGGGCCGGGAGCACCGCCCCTCGCCACAGGTTACGGAGCCTCGCCACGTTGTCAGGGGGAGTGCGCCCCGGCGGGGGCCCCGAGGAGGCTGGCACCGTGCGTGTGCTCACCATCGTCCATCTCTATCCACCCCATCACCTCGGTGGCTACGAGGTGGCGTGCCGCGGCGCCATGGAGCACTTCTGCGCCGAGGGTCACGACGTCATGGTGCTGTGTGGCGACTGGCGGGCCGAGGGCGTGCCCGAGGACCCCGTGCCCGAGCACCTGGAGGTCCGCCGCCAGCTGCGGGGGTGGTGGGACTGGGAGGCGTGGGGGCCGGCGAGCCCCCCTCTGGCCGCACGCGTCGCCGTCGAGCGCCACAACCAGCGAGCCCTCAAGCGCGCCCTGGCCGACTTCCGGCCCGACGTCGTCTCGATCTGGAACCTGGGCATGACGTCGTGGGCCATGGCCACCATCGTCGAGAAGCGGTCGATCCCGATCGTCCTCACCTTCCTCGACGACTGGGTGTCGTTCGCCTACGTGTTCGACGCCTGGACCCGGATCTTCGAGCGCCGGCCCTGGGCGCGCCCGCTCGGCGCGCTCCTCGGCCTCGAGACGCGCCTGCCCACCTTCCGGGGGGCGACCGCCACCAACGCCAGCCGGATGATCGAGGAGTCGATCGAGCGTAAGAGCCGCTGGACGTTCCCCCACGCCGGGCTGGTGCCCATCGGGGTGGACACCCGCGACTTCCCGCTGACCGAGCCCGAGGCCCGGGGTTGGTCGTGGCGGATGCTCTACGCCGGGCGCGTGGTGGCCGAGAAAGGCGTGCCCACGCTGATCAAGGCGATGCCCCTGCTCCCCGAGGCCCGGCTGGAGGTGGTGGGGCACGCCCACCCCCAGGAGGCCGAGGCCATGCGGGCGCTGGCCCGCAGCCTGGGGGTCCATGACCGGGTGTCGTTGGGGTGGGCGTCGTCGCGTGCCGATCTCAGAGAACGGTACCGGGGCGCCGATCTGGTCGTCTTTCCCAGCGAATGGCCCGAGCCGTTCGGGATCGTGCCCCTCGAGGCCATGGCGTGCGGCGTCCCGGTCATCGCCACCGGGACCGGTGGGTCGGGCGAGTACCTCGAGGACGGCGTCAACTGCCTGCTGTTCACCCCGGGCGATCCCCACGACCTCGCCCGTGCGGCGCGCCGGGTGGCCTCCGACGCCGCCCTGCGCATTCGCATCGTCACCGGGGGTGCGGCCACCGCCCGCGAGATGACGATGGCCCGGTTCTCCGAGGGCGTGGAGACGGCCCACCTCGCCGTGGTGCGCGCCTGACGCCCCGGCAGGCGCCCCGAGCAGGCGAAAGACTCCCCGCCCCGTCTCGTTATACGGGGACCCGGCACGCCGTGCCCGACGACGACAGCGAGGGCGGGAACCCCGATGATCACGGACGACGAGCTTCGTGCCCAGGTCGACGCCTTCCCCTGGTACCACACCATCGACCTCGGCAACGGCGTGTGCACGCCCGGGATGTTCGACCATCGCGGCACCGAGGACCGCCACCTGCTCCCCGCCGACCTCTCGGGGCTGCGCTGCCTGGACGTGGGGACCATGGACGGGTTCTGGGCCTTCGCCATGGAGCAGCGCGGCGCCAAGGAGGTCGTGGCGCTCGACATCGAGGACCCCTCCGCCCTCGACTGGCCCGCCAGCCTGCGGCCCAAGGTCGTCAAGACCCTCGACGAGACCAAGGCCCGGCGCTTCGCCCTGGTGCGCGAGGCCCTCGGTTCGAGCGTGGAGCGCGTGCCGCGCTCGGTGTACGAGCTCGACGACGACCTCGGTCACTTCGACCTGGTGTTCTGCGGCGACCTCCTGGTCCACCTGAAGGACCCCGTCACCGCCCTCGAGCGGCTGCGCCGCGTCTGCCGGGGCACCGCCGTGGTGTGCAACCCGGTGCAGCGCTTCGTCGGGCTGGGACTGGGCCGCCGGCCCTTGGCGCAGTTCGACGGCATCGACGAGTTCGCCTGGTGGGTGACGAACCTGGCCGGCCTGCGGCGCATGGCCCTGGCGGCAGGCTTCGGGCGCGTGGAGCTGGGCCGGCCCTTCAACGTCCGGGCCACCGCGGGCGGTCCGTGGAAGGGACGGCGCGGCGCGATGCGCGCCTACCCGTGACCCGTTCGACCGGCGAGGGCCGGCACGGGCCCGGTGTCGGGCGGGCGCAGCCCGTTGCGGATCACGAAGCGGGCCATGCCCCGGCCGTGCCACACGGTCGCCCGGGTGAGGAACCGGCGCCGCGTGAGCTCCGACAGCCGGTGCTCGACGACGGCGTCGGGCACGTACGCCACGCTGAAGCCGGCGTCCCACGCCCGCCAGCACAGGTCGATGTCCTCGCAGTACAGGCGGTAGCCGTCGTCCATGCCGCCCAGGGCCCGGTAGACGTCCGTCCGGATCGCCACCGCCGCCCCCAGCACCCAGTCCACGGTCAGCGGGCCCTCCCCGGCGTCGTCGCCCGGGCCGGGCGCAGCCAGGCCGGGGTCGTCGAGCATGAGGTGGCGCCGCTCGACGGCGGAGTGGCGCAGCACCCAGCGCAGCGGGGTGCGGCGCACGAGGGTGGCCGACGCCGTGGGGAACCGGCGCGCCGACGCCTGGGCCGAGCCGTCGGGGTACACCAGGCGCGGGCCGGCCACGGCCACGTCGGGCCGGGACGCCAGCACGTCCACCAGGCGGCGCACGGCGCCGGGCGTCACCTTGGTGTCGGGGTTGAGGAACACGAGGGTCCTGCCGCGGGCCACCGCCGCCCCGAAGTTGCAGTTCGCCGCGAAGCCCTGTCGCCGGGTCGAGCGCACCAGGCGGGCCTCGGGGTGCCTGGTCACCACCAGGCCCGCCGTCCCGTCGGTCGACGCGTTGTCGACCACCACGACCTCGTGGGCGACCCCGGCCATCGTGGCGCGCACGCTCCGCAGGCAGGGGCCGATGTCGTGCACCGACTCGTGGGTGACCACGATCACGGTCACGTCCAGCACGTCGAGGTCCTCGTCGGTGCCGGCCCTCGGCCGGCGGTCTCGCACGGTTGTGGCCTGCGCCATGGCCTCGCTCCTGCTCCGAGGGGTGCGCCGTGGTGAGCACCGTGGCGTCCCGTCCCCGACATGGACATCCCCGACAGGGACAACGGAGCGCCTCGGGGGATCTTGTGACCGGTGGCGCCCGCCCCGACGACGTGGCGGAGGTGCTCGACAGCGCGTCCTTCGAGGGAGCGGTGCCCGACGTCTCGGTGGTGGTGTCCACCTACGGCCGGGCGGCGTTCCTGGGGGAGCTGCTGGAGGCGCTTCGGTCGCAGAGCCTCGACCACGCGTCGTTCGAGGTGGTGATCGTGGACGACGCCTCGGTGGACGGCACGTGGGCGGCCCTGGGGGAGGCGGCGGGCACCACGTCGCTGCGGCTCCGGGTGCTGCGGCGCGTGGTCAACGGCGGCCAGGGCGCCGGGCGCAACACCGGCGTGCGCTGGTCGCGGGCGCCGGTGGTGGCCTTCACCGACGACGACTGCGTGCCGGCGCCGCAGTGGCTGGAGGCGTTGACGGCGCCCCTGCGGGCCTCGCACGGCGAGCCCCCGGCGGTGGTGGCCCAGGGGCCCACGCACGCCTGGGCGGCCGACGCCCCCTCCGCCGGCCCCTGGGCCCGCACCGTGTGGGTGACCCGGCCCACCTGGCTGTTCGAGACGTGCAACATCGCCTACCGGCGCCGCGACCTGGAGGAGGCGGGCGGCTTCCCGCCCCGTCACGAGGCGCCCACGGGCGACGCCGGCCGGGTCGTGGGCGAGGACGCCATCCTGGGATGGCGCGTGATCGAGGGCGGGGCGCACCTCGCCTTCGCCCCAGGCGCGCTCGTCCACCATCGCCACCTGCCCGCCACCTACCTGCAGTGGCTGGCCGAGCAACGGGGCCGCGCCGTGTTCGCCGGGCTGCTGCGCCGCAGCCCGCTCGGCCAGAGCGTGCTGTGGGCGCCCGGGTTCCTGGCGCCGCGGACCGCGGCGTTCGACCTCGCCCTCCTGAGCGGGCTGGCCGCCGCCGTGCGGCGCCGGCCGCGCTACGCCCTCGGGATCGTGCCCTGGATCTGGCTGGCGCTGCCGGAGGCCGCCGGCCGCCGCGGGCGGCACCCGCTCGTGCGCCTGTCGCAGCTGGCGCTGGGCGACCTGGTGGCGTGGACGGCCATGGCGCGGGCGAGCGTCCGACACCGCAGGGCCGTCCTGTGAGGGCGCGCGCCCTGCCCTGGGCCCTGCGCTACCGGCTGGGCTCGCAGGTCGCCAGCGCCCTGCGGCTGGTGACGGTGCGCGCCACCCACCTGCACTGCCGGGTGGAGATCGACCGGCCGGTGTTCCTCGGCCCCGGCTTCAGCCTCCTCATGCCCGACGGCGGCGCCTTCGTGGTCGGGCCCGGCGTCGACTTCCGCCGCGGCTTCGCCTGCGAGATACGGGGCGAGGGGTGCGTGGAGATCGGGCCGGGCTCGGTGTTCACCTCGAACGTGCTCATCCAGTGCTCGACGTCGATCACCATCGGGGCGCGTTGCGCCTTCGGCCAGTCGACGCTCATCGTCGACGGCTCGCACCGCTATGGCGACCCGGACGTGCACTGGATGGAGCAGGGCTACGACCACCGCCCCATCCGCATCGGCGACGGCGCCGGCGTGTCCGACAAGTGCACGATCCAGGCCGACCTGGGCGAGCGCGCCATGGTGGCGAGCGGATCGGTGGTGAACCGGCCCGTCCCTCCCTACTGCCTCGTGGCGGGCGCCCCTGCCCGGCTGGTGCGCTACGTCGGACCGCCCGAGCGTCGCGACGAGATCCTGGGCGCGGCGGGGACGACGCGCCGCAACGGCGCGGGGCCCGGCGCCGCCCCGGGCGGCCCCACCGCGTCGCAGGCCGCCACCGGGCCAGAGGAGGTCACGACCGTGTCGGAGCTCAGCACCGCCCCGGGGATCAGCACCGCGCCGGGGGCCAGCAGGTGAGCGACGGGCTCCTGGCACGGCTGGAGGCGGCCACGGCCCACGGCCGGGGCGTGACCTTCCTGGACGGGCCCGAGCCCGAGCACGCCTCGTGGGGCCGCCTGCACGACGAGGCGGCGCAGACGGCCGCCGCGCTGCAGGCCCGGGGGGTCGGACCCGGCACGCGCGTGGCCCTGCTGGGCCCGACGTCGCGGTCGCTTCTGACCGCCGTGCGGGCCACCTGGCTGGCGGGGGCGGCCGTCATCGTGCTGCCGCTGTCGCCGCGGCTGGGGACGCCCGACGAGTTCCGCGCCCAGACCCGCGGGCGGATCACGCTCGGCGACGTGGCGCTGACCGTGGCCGACCCCGCCATGGTCGACGCCGCGCGGGCCGCCGAGGGCGACACCTCGCTGATCACGTTCACCGAGCTCGAGGGCCACGCCCGTGTGCTCTCGGCCGATCGCCTCGACCGGCCGGCCGACGACCCCGACGCCACCGCCATCTTGCAGTTCACGAGCGGCTCGACCGCCGACCCCAAAGGCGTCGTGATCCCCCAGCGCTGCGTCGTCCACAACCTCGACGCCGTGGCCGAACGCGCACCGATGGAGCCGGACCGCGACGTGGTGGTGTCGTGGGTCCCCCTCTACCACGACATGGGGCTCGTCTTCGTCGCCACCAACGCCATGATCACCGGGACCGAGTTCGTCCTCGCCCCCCCGACGCGCTTCGTGACGTCGCCGAGCACCTGGACCACGTGGATGTCGCAGTACAAGGCGACGTGGACGGTGGGCCCCAACTTCGGGCTGTCCATCGCCGCGCGGTTCCTGCGCGGCTCCGAGGGGCTCGACCTCTCCGCCTGCCGCCGGTGGGGGAGCGGATCCGAGCCGATCCATCCCGAGGTGATGGAGGCGCTCGCCGACGCGGGGAGGGGCCACGGGCTCGACCCCCGCGCCCTGTACGCCGGGTACGGCATGGCCGAGGCCACCGTGGCCATCAGCCTGGGCGTCGTCGGCGGCGGCTTCCGCGCCGACGCCGTGGACGGCGCCCTGCTCGAGGAGGAGCTCGTGGCGGTCCCCGCCCCCCCCGACGGGCGCGCCGCCCGGCGCCTGGCCCGGTGCGGGCCCCCGCTGCGCGGCACCGAGCTGCGGGTCACCGACCCGTCCACGGGGGACGTCCTGGGCGAGCGCCGCCTGGGCGAGATCGAGGTGCGGGGGCCGTCGGTGGTGCCCGGCTACTTCCGCAACCCCGACGCCTCGGCGGCCATGTTCCGCGACGGGGGGTGGCTGCGCACCGGGGACCTCGGGTACCTGGCCGAGGGCGACGTGGTCGTGGGCGGCCGCCTGAAGGACGTGATCATGGTGGGCGGGCGCAACCTGTTCCCCGAGGACCTGGAACGCGCCGCCCAGAGCGTGGCGGGTGTGCGGGCCGGGAACGTCATCGCCTTCGGCGTCGCGGCCGGCCGCCGGGGCGAGGGCGTCGTCATCGTGGCCGAGCTCAAGGAGGGCGAGCCTGCGCACGTGCGCGACGGCATCGCCCGCGCCGTGCGGGCCGCCGTGGGGCTCCGGCCCGAGGACGTCGTGCTGCTGCCGGTGGGCACGCTCCCCAAGACCTCGTCGGGGAAGCTCCGCCGCAGCGTCTGTCGCGACCGCTACCGGACCGCCGAGCTGGAGGCCCTGTGACCGCCACGCTGGACTTCGACGCCTTCTGCGCCCACGTGGCCGAGGGGCTGCGCCTCGAGCCGGGGGCCCTCACCCCCGACGGCCGGCTGGTCGAGGACGTCGGCCTCGACTCCTTCGACCTCGTCGAGCTCATGGCCATCGTGGAGGAGCTGGGCGTCCGCCTCCCCGACGACGTCGCCGTCGGCTTGGACACGATGGGCGACGTCTACCGGGAGTACCGCGAACGCGTCGCTCCCGGCGCGTCCATCGCGCCCACGACCGCTGGCTGAACGCCGCCAGGGAGCCGCGCCTCGTGGCGCCGCCTGTTCCGGGGCGGCGCGCCGGTCGGGCGACGCCGGGCCCGGCTCAGCGGTCGGGGTGGGGCGGACGCGGCTCGGCCACCACGATGCGGTGCAGCAGGCCCCGTCGGCCGGGCCGGCGCGCCGCCAGCCCCCCGAGGAGCGGCAGGCTGCGGTGGTCCGGACCGCCCGGCCCGTAGCCGACGAGGAAGCGCCGCCCGCTGTCCACCACCCGGAAGCCGGCCACCTCGGCCATGGCCATGAGCCCCCGGCTGTTCACCACCCACCACTCGTCGGTGGTGGGGTGGAGGTAGGCGGCCGGCATGGTGGGGGCCACGAGCTCGAGGCGCGGGTCGAGCGACTCGACGAGGATGAGCGTCCCCCGGCACACGGCGCGCATGCGCTCCAGGGCCAGGACGGGGTCACGCAGGTGCAGCAGCAGCGCCCCGCACACGACCACGTCGAACTGGCCGAGGTGCTCGGGGGAGAGGTCGTACACCGAGCAGTCGCGCCGCACCACCGAGGAGCGCAGGGCCATGGCGGCCTCGGTGAACCCCGGCCCCCGCTTGGAGCCCCACTGGGCGATCAGTTCGAGGCCCTTGGCGCGCTGGTCGTAGGGCCAGTCCAGCCGGGAGGGGTCGTCGAGGTCGACGGCCACCACCTCCGACGCGCCGCGCCGCTCCATCTCGAAGGCCCAGAAGCCGTCGAAGGTCCCCACGTCCAGACAGCGGCCACCGCGCAGGCGCGGCGGCCAGGGGACCCGCTCGGCCACCGGCCGCGTGTCGTACCACCCCGGCGTGCAACTGCCGTCGGGCAGGTCGATGGTGTGGTACCACGTGTGTCGGCTGCGGTCGATCGAGGGCGACGCCGTGATGGGTGCCACGACCGGCGGCTCGCCGGCCGGCGCGGCCGGGCGCCCGGTGGCGCTTCCGTTCAACTGGTCGGTCCGTGCCATGCCCACACCCGTCCCACGCCTCGCCCGGTATCGCCGCCGCACCGACGGGTCCGTACCGGATGGGAACGAAGGCCCCTCGTCGACCTGGCGGTGACGGGCCGTGGCTGCGCCCGGCCGGGCGCGGTGTGACGCCCCGTGTGGACACCCAAGGTTCACGTTTTCGACCAGGTCACGACGCAAGATGCCCCAGGCCCGGGCGTTCCTCCGGGCGTGACCGGCAGCCTGGTGGACGGCACCTGGGACCGGAGCCGGCGCGACCCCCTGTTGCCCGCGGCGCACGCCGTCTCGACGGCGCCGCCCACCGAGGCCGCGGGCGTCGCCGAGCCGACGTTGTTCCCCGGCGTGGCCGGGACCGGGCCGCTGCGCGACGCCGTCGACCGGGGCATGGCGCACATGCAGGTCGAGCGCGACGGGTCGCTCCTCCACGAGCTTCCCGCGCCGCGGCACGAACCCGCCCGCGCCACGTCCGGCGTGCTCGTGGACCTCGCCGGGCTGGCTGCCGCCGTCGTCATCACCGCCATCACCCACGGCCTGCACGCCCACGCCGCCCACCAGCTCGGGCGCCAGGCGTTCTTCGGCACGTTGCTCGAGATGGCGGTGTGCCTGCCGGTGTTCGTGGTCGCCCTGTCCACCTCGCGCCGGCCGGTGGGCTGGCGGCTGCACACCACACTGGGGCAGGCCGTGCACGAGGTGGGGCTGCCGTTGTGTGCGGCGGGACTCACGTGCCTCATGGTGTGGCGCCTCGCCCAGCTCGTGGTGCACCTTCCGTCGGCGCCGTTCGACGCCGTCATGCTCACCTGTGGGCTCAGCATGGCGAGCGTGGCGGGGGCCCGGTTGGCCAACCAGCTCCCGCCCCGGCGCCACGGCCGGCGGGCGAGGCGGGTGGTCATCGTCGGCACGGGCGTGGTGGCGGAGCGGATGCGCACGCAGCTGGAGGCCATGGCCGCCGTGCACGTCGTGGGCTTCGTCGACGACGACCCCATGGACCCCGCGCACTGCCTGGGACGCCTCGACGACCTGTCCTGGGTGTGCGAGCGCGAGGCCGTGGACCACGTGGTGGTGGCCTTCTCGCGCAGCGACCCTGAGCACATGATCGACGCGTTGCGTCCTGTGCAGGGCACGCTGCCCATCACCGTCGTGCCCCGGCTCTTCGACGTGGTGCCCATGTCGGCCAACGTCCAGGAGCTCGCCTACGGCTTCCCCGGCATCAGTGTCGCCCCCGGCACCCTCGACCGGTGGCAGCGCGCCGTCAAGCGCGGCGCGGACGTCGTCGGCGCCGGCCTCGGGCTGCTGGCGCTGTCGCCCCTCCTGGTGGTGATGGCCATGGCCGTGCGGGTGTCGTCCCCCGGGCCCGTGATCATCCGCCAGCCGCGCGTGGGGCGCGAGGGGCGCACCTTCGCCATGTTCAAATTCCGCACGATGCGGGTGGAGGGCGACGTGCCGCCTGCGGCCGGCGCCGGCGGGCTGTCCGACGACGACGGGCCGGCCGCCGAGGCGTACGGCGAGGCGGCGCTGGGGCCCTTCCCCAAGCTCAAGTGCGACCCCCGGGTCACCCGGGTCGGCGGCGTCCTGCGGCGCGCCAGCGTCGACGAGCTGCCCCAGCTGGTGAACGTCCTGGTGGGGCAGATGTCGCTCGTCGGGCCGCGTCCGTTCATGCTCGAGGACGCCGCCCGCATCGGCGGGTGGGCGCTGCGGCGCTACACCGTGCGGCCGGGCATCACGGGGCTGTGGCAGGTGTCGGGGCGCAACGACCTGACCTACGACGAGATGTGCCGGCTCGACCACCTGTATGTGACGTGCTGGTCGCTTGGCCTCGACGCCCGGATCCTGTTGCGCACCATACGGGCGGTGTCGGCCGGTCGTGGCGCGTACTGAGGGCGCCGCGCTCGGGCTCGTCTCCCCGGACGACGTGCGGCGGGACGCGGCGACGATCGCCTTCAACGCCCTGGCCCTGCAGCCCCAGGGCTGTGGCGTCCAGCTCTACGTGCGGTCGCTGCTCGGGGCGCTGGTGGGGGACCTCGCCGAGGAGCTGCGGGTGGACGCCGTCGCCACGGTCTTCGAGGACGCCGCGGGGGAGCTGCCCCCCGGGGTGCGCGCCGTGGTCCGCCCCGGGCAGGGGACGCTCGCCCGCATCGTGGAGGGCCGCCGGGGCATGCCGGGCGCCGCCCTGGTGCACGGGCTCGACGTCCAGGTGCCCCGCTCGCGTCCGGGCGGGGTGCCGTCTGTGTCCACGGTCCACGACCTCGCCGTGTTCGACGTGCCGTGGACCTTCAGCCGTCGCTACGCCACGGCCCAGCGGCGCATCATGCGCCACGCGGCGCGCCACGCCGAGGCCGTCGTCGTCGACTCGGCGTTCACCGCCGAGCGGCTCCGGCGCCGCTTGTCCCGGCGCGCCCACGTGGTGCCGCTGGCGGCGCCGGCCGACATGGCCCCGGCCCCGCCCGAGGAGCGCGAGCGCGTGCGGGCCGAGCGGGGACTGCCGGGGCGATTCGTCCTCTACGTGGGGCGCACGGAGCCGCGCAAGGACGTCGCCACCGTGGCCGTGGCTTGCCGCGCGGCCGGCGCGCCCCTGGTGATCGCCGGCCGGGCACCGGCCCGGCCCGTGGCGGGTGCCGTCCACCTGGGGTACGTCCCGCGCGAGCGCCTGGCCGCGCTGTACGGGGCCGCCACCGTGGTGGCGTACCCCTCCACCTACGAGGGGTTCGGCCTGCCCCCGCTCGAGGCCATGGCGTGCGGGGCGCCTGTCCTCGCCTACGACATCCCCCCGCTGCGCGAGACGGTGGCCGGGGCCGCCGAGCTCGTTGCCCCCGGCGACGAGGACGCCCTCGTGTCGGCGCTGCGCCGGCTGCTCCACGACGACGACCAGCGGGCCGACCTGGCGCGCCGGGGACGGAGGAGGGCGGGCGGGCGCACGTGGGCCGACGTGGCGCGCGCCACGGCGGCGGTCTACCGCACGCTCGGGGTGGACTGCTGAACGGGCGCGCTCAGACGAGCGCCCGGTAGACCTCGGCGGTCGACCGGGCCATCGCCTCCCAGGTGAAGCGCTGCGCCCGCTCGAGGCCGCGGGCCACCAGGTCGTCCCGGCGCCGCAGCGCCTCGTGCACCGCGACGGCCAGGGCGCGCGGGTCGCGCGGCGCCACCAGCAATGCGGCGTCGCCGGCGATCTCGGGGATGGCGCCCGCCGTGGTCGACACCACCGGCGTCCCCGACGCCATCGCCTCCACCACCGGGAGGCCGAAGCCCTCGTAGCGCGAGGGCAGGACCATGCAGGTGGCCCCGCGGTAGAGCGCCCCCAGCTCGTCGCGACCCACGTGGCCCCGCAGGATCACCCGGGCACCCAGCCCGAGGCGCTCGACGGCGGCCTGCACCCGGGGGAGCTCCCCCTTGTCGGGCCCCACCATGACCATGCGCAGGTGGTCGGGGAGCAGTGCCAGCGCCTCCAGCGCGGTGACGGGGTCCTTGCGGGGCCGCAGCGCCCCCACGAACAGGAGGTAGTCGGCGATGTCGGGCCGCGCGCCGGCGGGCGTGAAGACGGGGTCGACGCCGTTGGGCGTCACCACGACGCGCCCGGGGTCGATGCCGTAGCGCCGGACGAGGTCGGCCTTGGTCCACTGCGACACGGTGAGCACCCGGGCCGCCCGCCGCAACGACGGGGGCACCAGCCGGCGCAGCGCCCAGCCGTCGAAGCGGTCCTCGAGCTCGGGGAGCAGCTCGTAGGAGAGGTCGTGGACCGTGACGACCGCCACCCCCCGGTACGCCGGGGGCACGATGTACTGGAAGTGCGCCACCGCCGGCTTGATGCGGCGCAGCCGCAGGGGCAGGCGCCAGGCCAGGCGGGCGGCGTAGCTGCGCACGGGCAGGGCCTCGGGCACCACCCCGGCCGGCACGAGCTCGGGGTCCCGGGCGACGGCGGAGATGCGCAGCCCGGTGTCGAGCGAGCCGAGCTGCTCGAGCAGGTTGTGGACGTAGGTCTCGTCGCCGGTGCGCTGGCGCCCGAGCACGTCGGCGTCCACGACGACGTCGGCCCCCTTCACGCGGCCGCCCCGGCCGTGGCGCCCGCGCCGGTGCCCGCCCGCCCGTCGCCGCCCACGGCGCGCGCCATGGTGCGGGCCACCAGGCCCGGGTCGCGCAGCACGCGGCCGGCCTGGCGGGCCGCCTGCTCCAGGAGGAGCAGCGAGGACGCCCGGGGCGAGCGCGTCACCATGGCCCGCGCCACCGCGCCCCGGTGCGACCACCCCGAGCCCTCGTACATCTGCAGGTGCGCCTCGAGGTAGGAGCGGCACACGGGGGGGAGGGTGGGGCCGTGCTTGGCGAGGAACAGCTCGTGGCCCTGGCGCTCCGAGGCCGGCCGCGACAGACGCGGCTCGCCGTGGGCCACGTGGCGGCACAGGGGCTGGCGCACCACGCCGGCTCGGGTGCGGCGCAGGCAGCGCAGCCACAGGTCCCAGTCCTCCACGCTCGGGAAGCGCTCGTCCAGGCACAGCTCGTCTCCCACCAGGGCCCGCCGCACCATGACGAAGGAGAAGCTCCCCGGGAAGTTCATCCACTGCACCTGCTCGGCCGTGAACGCCGCCGGTCCCCGGTACCGGACCTCGTGACGCGCCCGCTCGTCGACCACCACGTGGTCGCACGTCACCACGCCGACGTCGGGGTGGGCCTCGAGGAACTCCACCTGCCGGGCCGTCTTGTCCGGCTCCCAGCGGTCGTCGTCGTCGAGGAAGGCGACCAGGTCGCCCGAGCAGGCGTCGATGGCGGCGTTGCGGGCGCGGGCCGCCCCGCAGGGTCTGGCGGTCTCGATCAGCCGCACGCGCCGGTCGTCCCCGGCCACGCGCTCGACCACGGTCCCGGCCGGCGTGCGCGAGGCGTCGTCGACCACGATCACCTCGAGGGCGTCGTAGCGCTGGGCCAGCACCGACGCCAGGGCCCCCGCCAGCCGGCCGGGGCGGTCGTGGGTGGGGAGCACCACCGACACCAGAGGCCGCCAGCCGCCGCTCAACGCCGGCTCACCCCGAATCGGCCAGTGCGGCCAGCACGGGCATGCCCGAGGCGCTGGGCTCGAGGAAGGACCCGGCCGCGCCGCCTCCCCCTGGGCCCGGGCCCGCCGCCAGCAGGCCGAAGGGGGCCGTGCCGTCGAAGGCGAAGGCGTTCCAGCTCCATCCGTGCGTGGCGGCGAAGGCGATGACGTTGCCGATGAACGTCCCGCTGTCCTGGCTGGGCCAGCCGAACTCCGACACGACGACGGGCACCGACGCCGCCGGTTGGACCCAGCTGTCCAACAGCGTCGAGGCGTCGCTGGGGTCGGGCGTGTCGCACGACGGCGGGGGGGCGTTGGGGCAGGAGTAGTCGTGGGCCCCGTAGGCGATGTTGCTCCCCGACACCCGCGCCGGGGGGAGGGTGTTGCCCCAGTCGTTGCCGCTCACCACCACCAGGTTCTGGGCCCCCGCCCCGCGCACGGCGTCGTAGAGCTGCTGCATGCCCGCGGCGTGGAAGGGCAGCACGCCCGACACGACGGTGCCGCCGGCGAGCCACACGGCGTCGGAGATCCCGTGGGGCTCGTTGTAGAGGTCGAAGGCCACGAGCGGGTTGCCCGCATAGCGCGCCGCCACCGAGCGCCAGAAGTCGACGGACCCGGGGTCGTCCGCCATCATCTGCGGCCCGCCGGGCGTGCACGGGACGAGGCTGTTGAAGTGCAGGTCGAGGAGAGCCACCATGCCCAGCGAGGTGATCTCGTGCACGACGGCGTCGACGGCCCCCGCGTACGCCGGGCTGTAGGTGCAGCTCGTGCCCAGCCAGAACTGCTCGCCCAGGGCGACGCGCACCATGTTGGCGCCCCACGCCTTGGCCTCGTCCACGGCGGCGGCGTCGGACGGCGACAGCGTGGGCGAGGACTGCAGGCCGTAGAGCTCGACGCCGCGCAGCGTCACCGGCGTGCCGTTGCCCTGCACGATGGTGTCGCCCGTCACGTGCAGCGGGCCCACCACCGGGGGGGACCCGCGGTCCACGGTGGCGACGAGCGAGGGGCTCTTCATGAGGGTGCGCTGCCCGAGCAGGGCCCGGCTCCACGCCACGATGCCCATCGCCACGGTGGCGGTCGTGGGCGGGGCCATGGCCACCACGGGGATGAGGGTGGTCCAGGAGGTGGACACCTCGGTGCTCTGCCCCGCCGCCGAGGTGAGGAGCTTCCCCGACGCGTCGTAGAAGGCGACGATCCCCTGGACGTACTCGGGGGGCCCGGACGTCGACACGGCCGCGGTGCCCGTGTAGAGCAGTCCGGCCAGCCCCGCCACGGCGCCGGGCTGGCCCGGCGCCGGCGAGGACGCCGTCACCGGCTCGGGCTGCGCGGTGGTGGGCAGGAGCGACAGGGCGCCGGCCGCGCCGGCGCCGGCGGTGGCCACCCACGACAGGCGGGCGTTCTCCCCGACCCAGCCGCCCGTGGTCCCGTTGAAGTGCGACGCCACGCCGGCGAGGAGGTTGCCCGAGTGCAGGGGGCCGGGCGCGGCCGTCCCCGGCGGCCCCGCCGAGAGCCCGGCCAGGAGGCCGCGCCAGTTGAGCACCGCGCCGCCCGCCGTCGAGGGGTTCACCAGCGGGGACCGCGCCGCGGAGGGCGTCGGCGGGGCCGTGGCGGGGCTCGCCGCCCACACCACCGGGACCACGGCCGCCATGGCCAGGGCCACCACGGCCGGGAGGCGCCAGCCCCCGGGCCGGCGCGGCTGTGGGGCGCGGGCGAGGAACGCGTCGTCCGGGGTGGGCGCGGCCCCCGGTGGCCGGGCACGGGACGCGCCGCTGCGTGGGGAGCGGGCGAGCGCGGCTCCCTCAGCAGGTTCCCCGCCGGCCGGCACGGCAATTGAACGCCGTGGCCAGGGCGGTCTTGCGATCCCACCTGCCCGCGCCTCGCCTCGTGGCGGGCCGCAGCGCCCCGCGTGGCGCCATCTTCTCGGTGTGCGCGCTCGGGGCGCCACGCCGGATCGGGCGGCGGGGCACGTTCCTCGGGGGTGAGCGACGCCGCCCCCCTGCCGTCGAGCGCCGCCGTGGCCCGGCTCCTGTGGGAGGCCTGCCGCCGCCACGTGGACCGAGAGGCCGTGCGGGCGGCCGCCGCGGCCTGCGGGCCCCGTCTCGAGGCCGCCGTCGGGCCCGCCGTCGACCAGCGTCTGGGGCCCCTCCTCGGCCGGGCGCTCCGCCTGGCCGGGTGGCGCGTGCCCGACGAGCTCGGCGCCCTGGCCGCCGTGCAGCGCGCCGAGGCGCAACTGGTGCTGCCCCGGGCCCTGCGCCTGGCGCTCGATCCCCTCGGCGACGCCGGCCTGGAGCCGGTGGTGATGAAGGGACCGGCGGTGGCGGCGCGCTACCCCGAGCCCGGGCTGCGGCCCATGGAGGACATCGACGTGCTCCTGCCTCGCCCGTTCCACGGGCGCGCCCTCGAGGCGCTGCGCGGCGCCGGCTGGCGCGTGGCGCGCCCGCGCGCCGGGGGCCACTACGACACGGTGCTCTGCCACCGGGCCGTGCCCCTCGCCCTCGAGCTGCACCACGGCTTGCAGTCCTGGTACGAGCGCGCCCACACCCTCGGGCCCGACGAGCTGTGGGCGCGCCGGGTGCCCGACGCCCGCCTGGGCGGGGCGGCATGGGGCCTGCCCCTCGAGCACGAGATCGTGCTGCTCGCCGCCCACGCCGGCAAGCCGCACCACGGCTTCGCCCGCATGGTGTGGATCGCCGACCTGGCCATGGTGGTCGGCCACGGGCCCGCGGTGGACTGGGAGCGCGTCGCCTCCGTGGCGCGCCGTACCCGGTCGGCCACGGTGGTGGCGACGGCCCTGGCGCTCGCCCGCCGCGCCGGCGTGGAGGCCCCCGCCTCTCTGTTCCCCCTGCCGGTGGGGGGCTGGCGCCGGGCGGCGCTGGAGCGCGTCCTCGACCCCGGCTGGCCGCTCGAGCGCGACCGGGTCCCCACGTTCCACCTGCGCTTCGCCCTGGCCGACACCGTGTGGCGGCGCGCCGTGCTGCTGGCCGGGTCGGCCCACGAGCAGCAGTCGCGGCGCCGCCGGCTGGCGTGGCCCGTCCTGGCCGCCGGCCAGGCCACGGCCCGCTGGCGGGGGCTGCGCCCCGGGCGCGGCCGCCGGCCCCCGGACCCCGCGCCCGACCCGCGAGCGCCAGACGCGCGAAACCCGTCCGTTCTCTCTGCGTGATCGCCTCCAGCGTCGAGTGGATCGCCCGGGAGGTCGACGACGACGCCCTGGTCCTCGACGTGGGCGGATGGGCCAAGCCGTTCCGCCGGGCCGACGTCGTGCTTGACCAGATGCCCTACGAGTCGCGTGGCCTGTACGGCTTCGACGGGGAGGGCACGGAGCGCTTCGACGAGGCCTCGTGGATCTGCCGCGACATCTGTGACCGCACACCGTGGCCCTTCGCCGACGGGACGTTCGACTTCGCCGTGTGCTCGCACACCCTCGAGGACGTGCGCGACCCCGTGTGGGTGTGCGCCGAGCTCGTGCGCGTGGCCAAGGCGGGTTACATCGAGGTGCCCTCGCGCCTGGAGGAGCAGTGCTACGGCATCCAGGGGCCCTGGGTGGGGTGGGGCCACCATCACTGGCTCGCCGACGTGGCCCCCGGGTCGATCGAATTCGTGTTCAAGCACCACGTGATGCACGGGATGCCCGCGGCGCACTTCCCTCCGGACTTCTACGGCACCCTGCGCGACGACGAGCGGGTGCAGTCGCTGTGGTGGGAGGGCTCGTTCACGGCCTCGGAGCGGACCTTCGTCGACGCCGAGGGGCTCGACACCTTCCTGGCGTCGTTCGTGAGCCAGGAGCTGCGCCGGCGGGGCCTCGCCCGGAGCCTTCGGCGCGCGGCAGCGTCGAGCGACGCCGCCTCCGCACGGGGCGGCACGGGCGGCTCCGTGGCGACCGACGGGGCCGTCACCGACGGGGCGCTCCTCGAGGAGGCCGGCCCCGCCCGTGCGGGCCAGGGCGGTGCCACGATCACCCGCCTGCCGCTGCGCCGCGCCGCCCGCCGGGCCCGGCGTGCCTCGGCCGCGCTGTCAGCCCGGGCCCACCGCGTTCGCCAGGGCGGCGAGCACCGGCATCCCTGACGGGGCGGGCTCCGCCGTCGCCGACGACGGGTCGGTGGACAGCAGGCCGAAGGGCGCGGTGGCGTCCCAGGCGAAGGCGCTCCAGCCCCAGCCGTGCGCGGCGGCGTAGGCGATGACGTTCGCCATGTAGGTGCCGTCCCCCGTGCTCGGCCATCCGAACTCGCTCACCATGACCGGGTGGGACGCGCCCACGCCCACCCACTGCGACAGGATGCGCGTGGGATCGGCGGGGTCGGGCGTGGCGCACGACGGGGGCGGCTGGTTGGGGCACGTGTAGGCGTGCACGGCGTCGACGACGTTCGTCCCCTGCACCGGGGCCGAGGGGACGGTGTTGGCCCAGTTGTTCCCGCTCACCAGCACGAGGTTCTGCGCCCCCGTGCTCCGGACGGCGTCGTAGAGCTGCTGCATGCCGGCCGCCTCGTAGACGGCGCCCGTGGCGGTGTCGGTGACCAGGCCGCCCGACAGCCACACCGCGTCGGAGATGTCGTGCGGCTCGTTGTAGAGGTCGAAGGCCACCAGCGGGTTGGACGCGTAGCGGGAGGCCACCTGGCTCCAGAACACGAGCGACCCGGGGTTGTCGGCCATGTCGTGCGGCCCGCCCGCGGGGCAGCCCGGGCTCACGATGGAGTCCTGGAGCTCGAGGACCGCCACCATGCCCGCGGTGGTGATCCAGTCGACGGCGCGGTCGACGGCCGCCGCGTATCCCGGGTCGTAGGCGCAGCTCGTGGGGAGCCACAGCTGCTCGCCCAGGGCCACGCGCACGACGTTGGCCCCCCACGCCCGGGCCGCCGCCACCGCGGAGGCGGTGACCGAAGCCGGCGACGAGCTCGAGTCCAGCCCGTAGAGCTCCGTCCCCCGGAGCACCACGGGCCGGCCGTCGGCCGCCACGACCTGGTTGCCCCGCACCTGCAGGGGCCCGACCACCGCGGGGACCGAGGGGCCCGCGTTGCGGAGCAGCCCCGGGGACACCAGGTAGATGGCCTGTCCCGGCTGGGTGGCGTACACGAGCACGCCGAGGCCGACGAAGGCGGTGCGCGCCGGGGCCTGGGCGACGGCGGCGGTGACCGGCGCCCACGAGCCGGCACCGGCCTGCGTGCCCTGCCCCCACACCGACGTCAGGTAGTCGCCGGCCGCGTCGTAGAAGCCGATCACCGGCTGCACGGTGAGGACGCCGGCCGCGCTGCGCACCTCGGCCTCGCCGGCGTACACCGAGCCGGGGGCCGCGGGGCTGAGCCCGCCCGCCGTGGGCGATCCCGACAGGGCCCACATGGCCTGCGTGCCGGTGGACGTGACGCGCAGGGCGCCTGCGGGGCCGAGCGCGGGCGAGGCCACCCACGACAGGTGCGACCCCACACCCGACCACGAGGCCGTCGAGCCGTTGAACAGGCTCTGCGCCGTGCTGAGCAGGTTGGTCCACAGCCCGCCGGCGCCCGGGGCGCCCCCCGGGGCGCCGCCCGCACCGGCACCGCCGTGTCCGGGCCCGCCGCGGTCCGGGCCGCCGTGGCGGG
>DATJBC010000120.1:0-4113 GCA_035515515.1 Acidimicrobiales bacterium | reverse complement strand
ACCGCCCGCGACCGCTTCCAGCTCGACCTGGTGAACGCCAGTTCGCTCGAGTTGGACGGCAGACCGATGTCGGCCGCCGACGCTCTGTTCCACTGGATCGCCTCGCCCGCCCGGTGGGAGGACTTCGCCTGGCTGCGTGCGCAGTGGGACGGCCCCATCGCCGCGAAGGGGGTGCTGACCGGCGAGGACGCACGCCGCGCCCTCGACGCCGGTGCCGACGCCGTGATCGTGTCGAACCACGGCGGACGACAGCTCGACTCGGTGGCCCCGTCGGTGAATGCCCTCGTGGAGGTGGTCGCGGCGGTGGGCGACCGGACGGAGGTCCTGGTCGACGGGGGGATCCGGCGAGGAGCCGACGTGGTGAAGGCGCTCGCCCTGGGCGCGAGGGCCGCCATGGTGGGGCGGGCCTGGGCCTATGGCCTGGCGGCGGCGGGGCGGTCGGGGATCGATCGCGTGCTCGGGCTCCTGCGCCAGGACATCGACCGGACCATGCGGCTCATCGGGGCGGGCACGATCCCCGAGATCGATCGGACGCTGGTACGTGTTCCTGCCGACTGGGAGCACTGAAACTGCAATGAGCCCGTGAGCGCCCGACTCGTCATCGGCCGCTCCGGGGACGCATGGCTCAGGTCGCTTCGTCGTCCGGAGTGCGCCCCAGCGTCGCCGCCACGGTGTCCAGGAGGCGGCGGGGCGGCACCGGCTTCTCGAGATAGGTCACGACCTTCGCCTCGGTGCGGGCGTGGGCGGCCTCCTCGAGGGAATACGCCGATACCAGCACGACCAGCTGCGGCGTCCGCAGCGCCTCCAGAACCGCGAGGCCGTCACGACCTGGCATCCGTAGGTCGAGCAGGACGAGGCCGGCCGATCCCTGGCTGAGGAAGTCCAGGGCGGCATCGCCGTCGTCGGCTGTGGCAACCGAATAGTCGGATTGGCGCAGGATGGTCGCCCATGTCGAGCGAACCGCTCCGTCGTCGTCGACCACGAGGACGTCGACATCCTGCTCGGCAGATACCTCAGCAGCTGGCGATCCGCTCATCGTTCATTTCTGCCGCACGCTCCGAAACCTCCGGATGAGACCGGCTCAAGTCCATTGTTAGCCAGCGTTCGACATGGGCATGAGCGAGAGAACCCCTGTCGGCCACAGGTGATTGCCCCTAGAGGAAGAGGCCCGACTCCCGATCGGCATACTGCAAGAGAAGGCACACGAGCCGAGGCAGCCAGTCACCGCCCCACAGCCCCTGGCGGCACGTGATCGTGTCGACAGAATGCCGTCGATCGGCATTGGGGACGGCATTCAGGACGGCTGAGCGACCAGGCGACGCGCTCGGAAACCGAGGCGGCCTTCCGATGAGAGCCCAGGCGCTCTAGCCCAATCGCGCCAGCACGTTCCGCGTGATCTCCTCGATGTGTGGGTCCCGCGCCGCCAACCCGTGCGCCCAGTCCGTGGACCCCGAGGTCACCACGGTCGCCCCCGCATCGTTGGTGTACACGCCCAGCACGGCGTGGTTGTGGCGGATCCGCTCCCTCGCCCCGGGGTCACGGGTCCCGAACAGCCGGGCGGCGATGTAGTCCAGCTCGCTCGGCTGGCCCGGCCCGGGGGGCCGGGGGGCGGTCTCGTGGGTGAAGTGCTGGGTGGGACACGTGCCGAGGATCTCGAAGGTGGCGGGCGTGCCGTCCTCGCCGGTCGGATAGGGCAGGCCGTCGCGGTAGGTGAAGGCACACCCGTCGCACTCGTAGCCGACGACGGTCGCTCCGGCGCCGAGCACGTCGCCGTAGCCGAGCCCCGTGCCCGCGAAGATCCAGTGGCCGGCACGATGGACTGTGTAGCCACCGAGGCCGGCGGTGACGTTCCGGCCGATACGGTGATAGCCGCCACGGGAGAACGATACGCCCGTCATGGCGTTCTCGGGCCGGCCGGTGATCGGGTCGGACCAGAACGTCGTGACCTCCGCCTGGCGGTCGGTCCCCATCAGCGGGTCCTGCTTGAAGAACCCCTTGTACCCGACCATCACGTCGCGGTCGTCCCCCTCGATGCGCACCTGCCAGAACGACGTGTTGCCCGAGAAGAAGGCGGCGTTGCCACCCCTCGCGATGAAGGACTCGACCGTGTCACGCATGCCTCGGGTCCAGTACTCGTCGTGGCCCACCGACAGGTACAGGTCAGCGCCCTCCAGTACCTCGGGATGCTCCTCCAGGTCGGCATTCGTGCACACGCCGATCTCGAAGCCCTCGCGCTCGGCCCACGCGATGAAGGGCAGCTCCCAGTCGGGCCAGCCCGCGGACCCGGCGTAACCGGACAGGTGGTTGACCTGGATGTAGCCGATGTGGGCGGCGTTCTGCGGGTCCGGCTCCCCCGTCCCGGTCACCCGGCGGCCCTTGCCCGGCGGCTTGTGCAGGTAGCCGGGCGCCATGGGCCTCTGCATGGCCACGTGGGTCCCGCCGGTGTAGAGGTTGGGCCCGCCGAAGTCGTTGTAGGCGTGCCAGGTATTGGTGCTCAGAGCGAGTACCGTCCGAGCCCCGGGCGAAGGGCGCACGACGAAGAAGGCGTAGTCACGTCGCATCTTGCCGTCGACGTCGATCTCCATGACGACCTCGTAGTACCCCGAGCGCCAGGTGGGTTCGACCTCGACCATGAGGGCCGCCGGCCAGTGGCAGCCCTTCGACGCGGCGTCCCTGGGCGTGTCGTAGCCGCCCGCCGGGACGTCGTCGAACTGGCGCACGACGTCTCGTCGCCCGCCGACACGAGCCACCTCGACACGCACCGGCCGTCCACCGGACGACGACATGTGCAGACCCACCTGGCCGCCGGGGATCACCGACTGCGGCCAGCAATATCCCGTGACGACCTCTCGCATCGCTCGCCGACTCTAACGTCGTCCTGTCTCGCGATGTTTCCCACAGCTCCCGAGGGGCGCGCTCTTCGCCCGGCTGGGAACAGGCCGTGGGAGGCGGCGCTACGGTCACGGCGCCGGCCTGCACCCAGACGGCCCTCGGCTGGTTCCGGCAGACCCGGACAATCGACCAGAGAGGCATCCCCGGATGAGTCGCTACGGAAACACCACGACCACCGACGAGGTCCTGGAGGGGGTCGACCTGACCGGGAAGCGGGTGGTGATCACCGGTGCCGCCAGCGGACTGGGGCGTGAGAGCGCCCGGGCCCTGGCTGCCCACGGCGCCTCGGTGACGGTCCTGGCCCGTAGCGCAGAGCGAGCGGCCGGTGCCGTGGCCGAGATCGAAGCGCAGGTCCCCGGGGCCGATCTCGAGCCCGGGGTGGTCGACCTCGGCGCCCTGTCGACGGTGCGGGCTTTCGCCGATGCCTTTCTGGAGACCCATGATGCCCTCGACGTGCTCATGAACAATGCCGGGGTGATGGCGTGCCCGTTCGGTCGCACCACCGACGGGTTCGAGATCCAGTTCGGGACGAACCACCTCGGCCACTTCCTGCTCACCGCCCTGCTGTCCCCGGCACTGTTCCGTGGCCCATCGCCGCGGGTCGTGACCCTGAGCTCGGCCGGTCACTCGCGCAGCGACGTTGACCTTGTCGATCCGAACTTCGAGTCGACGGAGTATTCGGCCTGGATCGCCTATGGCCGGTCGAAGACGGCCAATGCCCTGTTCGCCCGGGAGCTCGCACGGCGATTCGGGCCGGGCGGGTTGCTCTCCTTCGCCGTCCATCCAGGGGGCATCGTCACCGACCTCGGCCGGCACCTCGACGAGGCCCTCATCAACGAAATGGCGGCCTTCGCCAAGGAACGCACCGCCAGGGCCGGCGGGACATCCGGACAGGCGGAGACGGGGATCACGTGGAAGTCGGTCGAAGCGGGCGCCGCCACCCAGGTCTGGGCCGCGACCGCGCCCGAGCTCGCCGACCACAACGGGGCCTACCTGGCCGATTGCGGACTGGGCGTCCTCGGCGCCAACCCCGGAGTGAACGGTTTCATGCCGTATCTCCTCGATGACGAGCACGCCACCGAGCTCTGGGATCTGAGCGAGAGGCTCGTCGGCACGACCTTCAGTCCTTGAAAGGCTGCCTCGCGCCCTGCGGACGTGGACGGTTCTCGCCATGAGTATCTGATAGTGAACCGATCCTGTCGGGCTTAGGGTTATGAGCTA
>DATJBC010000119.1:0-4191 GCA_035515515.1 Acidimicrobiales bacterium | reverse complement strand
GAGATCGCCCGCGCCTGGCCCCGTCCCCAGTCGGGACGGCCCTGTGACGCGTGCCAGGCGCCGACGGCCGGCGCGTCGCGGGAGAACGAGCGCTGCCAGGTCACCGCGGGGTAGTGCCGCGCGTAGGCCAGGGTGCGGTCGAGCGACCACAGGCAACGCACGAAGCGCTCGGTGTGGGCGGTGACCGGCTCGGTCATGTCGCCACCCGGGGGGGAGACGGCGCCGATGGCGGTCACCGACCCCTCGGCGCCGCCCAGGGTCCGCACCCGCCCGGCGCGCTCGTAGAACGCGGCCAGCGCCGAGGCGAGCCCGGCCGGGTAGCCCTCCTCGGCGGGCAGTTGGCCGCTGCGGGAGGAGAACTCGCGCAGCGCCTCGGCCCACCGCGAGGTGGAGTCCGCCAGCAGCACGGCGTCGTAGCCCATGTCGCGGTAGTACTCGGCCACCGTCATGCCGCTGTAGATGCTGGCCTCGCGGGCCATGACCGGCATGTTGGATGTGTTGGCGATCACCACCGTCCGCTCGATGAGGTGGCGCCCCGTCCTGGGGTCCTCGAGCGCGGCCAGCTCGGTGAGGGCGTCGGCCAGCTCGTTGCCGCGCTCCCCGCACCCGACGTAGACGACCACGTCGGCCTGGCACCACTTCACCAGCTGTTGCAGGAGCACGGTCTTGCCGGTGCCGAACCCGCCCGGGACGGCCGCCGTCCCGCCCTTGGCCACGGGGAAGAGCACGTCCACGACCCGCTGGCCGGTGAGCAGGGGGACCGATAGCGCCAGGCGGGCCTGCGCCGGGCGCGCCGTGCGCACCGGCCAGTGCTCGACGAGCGTCACGGCACGGCCGCCCACCACGGCCAGCGGCTCGTCCTCGCCGACCTCCCCGTCGGCGGCCACCCATTCGAGCGTGCCGCCGGGCCCCGGTGCCACCAGCACGCGGTGGTCCATGCCCGCCGCCGTGGGCACCACGCCGAGGACGGTGCCCGGGCCGACCGTGGTCCCCGCCGCCAGGGCGGGCACGAAGCGCCATCGACGCCCGGCGCCGGACTCCTCGAGGGCGCCGGGCCCCAGCCACGGGGGCCGGCCGGCGAGCGGGCGGAGCAGGCCGTCGAAGACCCCGCCCAGGAGTCCCGGGCCCAGGCGGGCCGACAGCGGCCGGCCGCGTCCGACGACGGGGTCCCCGACCTGCAGTCCCCCGGTGTACTCGTAGACCTGGGCCGTCAGCCGGGCGCCCTCCACGGCGACGACCTCGGCGGCCAGGCGGCCGCCCCCCACCTCCACCACGTCCGCCACGGCCACCTGGTCCAGCCCCTCGGCCTCGACGAGCGGGCCGTTCACCCGCACGACCCGCCCGGTGCCGGGGGTCACGACCACAGCGACTCGACCCCGTCGGCCAGCGCCTGCAGCGCCCAGTCCACGAGGGCCGCCGGTCCGATGGCGGCGCGGCGGTGGTCGCTCGTGGCCTCCACGCCGAGCGCCCCGGGGCCGGCTCGGGACACCGCCGACACGGGCCCCACCCGGGCGCGCGCCATGGCCTCGAGCAGCTCGCCCAGCTCCCTGCCCGCGGGCGTGGCGCCCTGGCGCTCGAGGGCCTCGACGGCGCGTCGGCGCAGCGTCTCGTAGGACGCCCGGCGCGCCGCCAGGACGGCCTGGCGCGCGTCGCGCCGCGCCGCGGCGCGCTGGAGCGCGGCGCGCTGCTCGGCGGCGCGGGCCCCCGAGGCGCGCGCCGCGCCGACGATGCGCGCCGCCTCTCGGCGGGCCCGGCCCACCTCGGTGGCGGCGTCGCGCTCGGCCGCCGCCGCCAGCGCGTCCGCACGCGTCCGGGCCGCGCCCGCCAGGGCGTCGACCACCGGCACCAGCGCCGCCGCCACGGCGCCCCCCGCCGGCGCCCGACGGTGCCGCGTGCCCCGGGCCGGGGCGGCCGGGGTCACGCCGGCATCACCACCCGGAGCACGCCGTCGTGGCCGGCGGCCGCGGGGCCCAGGGCGGCGGCCGCCCGCTCGGTCAGGACGACCACGGCGGCGTCGGCGGGGAGCGCCTCCCAGGCGCGCCGCACGGCGTCGGGGTCCTCGGCGCGCACCACGGTGGCCCCTCCCAGCGCGAAGCCCGCCACGCGCGCCGCCTCGCCCAGGACGACGAGGAGTCCCACCGTCATGCCTTCCCGATGAGGAGGATGGCGATGACCAGCCCGTAGATGGCGATGCCCTCGGCGAGGCCGACGATCACCATGGCCCGGCCGAACATCTCGGGTCGCTCGCTCATGGCCGCCAGGGCGGCCGAGCCCGTGTAGGCCACCGCGATGGCGGCCCCGATCGAGGAGCCGGCCACGGCGATGGCCGCGCCGATGAGCGCCTGGCCGCCGTAGGACTTGGTCCCCGTGGCCACGGTGGCCGCCGCGCTGGACGGGCTGGCCGACACGGCCAGCGCGATGAGGACGCCCGCGCCCACGAGGAGGGCCACGTTGAGGAGCTGGACGGCCCGCAGCGTCGAACGGGGACGGCGCCGGAGCTGGGCTCCGATGCCCGCCGCGGCGGCGACGAGGACGGGCGCTGCGATCAACCAGGCGAGCATGGAGCCTCCTTCGGTCCTTCCAGTCGGAGCGTGATCGACGCCTTGGGGTCGACCGGCGGGCTAGAGGATGACACCGAAACGGCCGGTGAGCGCCATGGCCGGAACGGCCGGCCCTCGGTGACGAAGATCCGGCTGAACAGCTCGTAGTACTCCAGGCGCAGCGCCTGCACCCCGGCCACCAGTCCCTCGAGGGCGAAGGCCACGGCGTTGCCCACCACGAACACGGCGCCGGCCACGACCCACAGCACCGCCCCCCGGTGCCACAGCCCGGTGGTGCCGGACCACACCACCTGCCCCAGCGCGGCGTGGGTGAGCCCGAAGGCGGCCAGACGGGCGAACGAGACCGTGTTCGTGCCCATGCGCAGCACGGAGTCGAACAGCTCGATCACGGCCTGCGCCACCGCGCCCCCCCGCGCGTAGCACCCCAGGAAGCCCAGCGACAGGCCCGACGCCGCCATGGTCGCTCCGGCGACGAGCGCCACGGCGGCGTGCTCGTAGAGGCCGAGGCCCACCACGGCGAGCCCGAGGTAGAGCAGCGCCCCCGCCACCCCCGCGGTGGCGAGCACGGCCCGGCCCGGCCCGCCCTCGCGCCAGCGGTTGACCGTGCCGAGCGCGTAGGCCAGCGCCAGCAGGCCCCCTCCCGCCGCCACGGCCACCGCCAGGAGCGTGGTGGGGTGGTCGAGCGGGGCCATCCACAGCGCGGGCACGAGGTGCGTGGGGCCGAAGACCTCGCCGTAGGCCCAGCCGAACAGCGCCGCCGCCAGGCCGGCGCCCACCACGAAGGGGGCCAGGTGCGCCAGGCGCGCCAGCGCCCTGGGGCGCCCGCTCGCGAGGAGCACGCCACCCGCCACGAGCAGGAGGCCGTGGGCCACGTCGCCGAACATCATCCCGAACATGACGACGTAGGCCAGCCCCGCGAAGAGGGCGGGGTTCACATCGGCGTAGGGCATGGTGGCGTACGTGTCGACCAGCGGCTGGAAGGCGTGCGCGGGCCCCGTCCTCGACACGAGCGTGGGGGGATCGACGCCCCGGGGAGGCGCCAGCCGCACGACGGCCCCGCCCGAGGCCGCCAGCCGGGCGCGCAGCCCGTCCACGGCGACGTGCGGGCTCCACCCCACGTAGGCCGACACGGCGCCCCGCACGAACGCCGTCGCCTGGGCGTCGGGGATCGTGGCCTGCGGGTCGAGCCGCTCGACCTGCACGGCGCCGGCGTCGGACAGCGCCCCGAGCACCTCGGCGAGCCGGTCGGTGGGGGCCACCACCGCCACCCGGTCCATGCGCACGGCGGCGAGCGCCTCAGGCAGCGCCATCGAGCACCTCCGCCGGGTCGCCGCCGCCGCGCGCCGCCAGCGTCAGCGCGGCGCGCACGCGCCAGGCGTCGACCGCCAGGAGGGCGGCCACCCCCACGCCGCACGACGCGTCGGGCCGCGGGCCCGTCGCCAACGACGTGGCGGACGCCTCGACGGTCGTCCACCAGCGCGCCTCGGCCCGCCACAGCTGCTCGGTGCCGTCGACCCCGTCGAGCAGGCGCGCCGCGCAGCGCGGCACGACGCGGCCGAGCTCGGCCGCCTGTGTGGCCTCGGGCCAGCGGGGCCCGAGGAGGTGGGTGGCGTCGCGCCGCGCCGAAGGG
>DATJBC010000118.1:0-8864 GCA_035515515.1 Acidimicrobiales bacterium | reverse complement strand
GGGCCGGGGCGGTGGCGGGCGGCGGCGATGACCGCGCCCGTCGGCATGAGGCGCTGGTAGCTGCCCCCGCCCACGCGCACCCCGCGCCACGTGAGCACGGGGAGCTCGCGCACCGGCGCGCCCGGTCCCAGCTGTTGGGTGTCGCTCACGTAGTGAAACCCCGCCTCGGCCAGGTCGTGGCGGTACCCGGCCAGCCCCCGCTCGCCAGGGACGTCGAAGCGCGGCGAGCGGAATCCCCGCACCGTCAGCCCCAGGAGGTCCTCCAGCATCTCCCGGCCCTGGCGCAGCCACGGCACGAGCCCGCCCGTGGGCAGGCGCCCGTGGTCGGGCCCGTGGCTGGCGATCTCGTGGCCGGCGGCGGCGAAGGCGGCCAGGTCGTGTCGCGCCGCGGTGGCGGTGTCCCCCACCACGAACAGCGTCACCTTGGGTTTGGTGGGCTGGGATTCCAGACGCTCGAGCAGCGGCGCCAGGGCCCGATCGGGCCGGGGACGGCGCGCCACCTGCTCACCCAGGACGGCCATGCCGTCAAAGAAGTCCTCCACGTCGATGGTCACGCACACCACGGGGCCGGGACTGCTCACGCCGCGGCCCCCAGCTCGCGGTAGACGCCGCGCAGGCGCTCGATCACGGCGTCCTCGGAGAACTGCGCCAGGACGCGCGCCCGGCACTGCTCGGCCAGCCGGGCCCGGCGCCCGGGGTCGTCGAGGAGCGACGCCACCACCGACACGAGCGCGGCCCGGTCCCCGCGGGGCACGAGCAGCCCGCTGGCGGGGTCGATGACCTCCCGCATGCCCCGCACGTCGTAGGCCACCACCGCGCACCCCGCGGCGGCGGCCTCCATGGCCACGCGCGGGATCCCCTCCCGGTAGGAGGGGAGCACCACGAGGTCGGCGGCCGCCAGATAGGGCCGGATGTCGTCCACCGCCCCCACGAAGGACACCGAGCCCGAGGCGGCCGCCATCTCCCGGGCCGACAACCCGTCGCGCTGGTCGGGCTCGACCGGGCCCACGTGCACGAACTCGGCGCGGCCGGCCAGCGCCCGTGCCAGCTCGAGGTAGTCCACGCAGCCCTTCTCCTTCACCAGCCGGCTGACCATGACCACCACGGGCCGCGACGAGCGCCGCCACGGCTCCACCGGTTCGGTGAAGCGCTCCAGCACGACGCCGTTGCCGATGTAGCGGATCTTGGCGGCCCGGCACACCCGCGCCCGGGGCAGCACGCCCTCGTCCTCTCGGCTCTGCACGAGCACCAGGTTGGCCCATCCACAGCACCACCGCTCGAAGAGCCAGCCGAGCACGTTGGCACGCCACCCGTTGTCCCGGAAGTAGAGGGCCCCGTGCACGGTGTAGATGGCGGTGGTGCCGGCCAGGCGCGCCGCCCACAGCCCGAGGAACGACGCCTTGGGCGTGTGGGTCTGCACGAAGTCGAAGCGCTGGCGGCGGAAGTAGCGCAGCAGCCGCACGAAGGACAGCACGTCGGACGGGGCGAACTCCCGGCGGATGGGGACCACCTCGACCGACAACCCGCGGGGGGCGTCGTCGAAGGCGTCCCCGCTCACCACGCTCCACGACACGTCGTCGAGGGCGCGCAGCTGCTCGGCCAGCAAGAGGCGCGCCGTCATGGAGGTGGTGACGACCCGGCAGCCCCGCACGGCGGCAGCGACCCCGGTGCCTTGCTCCACCCGTCCCCCCATCGCCCGGCGGCCAGCTCCACCCGATCGACGCCGGCCCACCGTCGTGCTCGGGATCCCTGCCTATCCTACAAGGCGTGGGGTGCCTGAACCGGTGACGCGCGCCCCGGGCGCATGTGCGGGATAGCGGGTTGCTGGGACCGGCGACCGGCCGGGGCCCGGGCGTCGCAGGACGAGCTGCGCGGGCAGGTGACGGCCATGCGCGACGCCCTGGTGCACCGCGGCCCCGACGACGCCGGGCTCTTCGTCGACGCCGGCGCCGGGGTGGCCCTCGGATCGCGCCGCCTGGCGGTCATCGACCTCTCCGAGCACGGGCACCAGCCCATGACGTCTCCCGACGGGCGCTACGTGCTCGCCTACAACGGTGAGATCTACAACTACCGGGCGCTGCGCGCCGAGCTAGAGCAGGCCGGCCATCGCTTCCTGGGGTCGTCGGACACCGAGGTGCTCGTGCACGCCGTGCAGCGCTGGGGGCTGCGCGCCGCCCTGCAGCGCTGCAACGGCATGTTCGCCCTGGCGCTGTGGGACGGCGCCCAGCGCCGCCTGCAGCTGGCCCGCGACCGCTTCGGCGAGAAGCCCCTGTACTACGGGTGGTCGGGCGGCGTGCTCCTGTTCGGCTCCGAGCTCAAGGCCCTGCGCGCCCACCCCGCCTTCGGCGCCGAGGTCGACCGCGACGTGGTGGCGCTGTACCTGCGACACAACTGCGTCCCCGCCCCGTACTCCATCTACCGGGGCGTGGCCAAGCTCCCCCCGGCGTCCATCGCCAGCATCGGCGAGGACGGCGCGCCGGGCACCCCGCCGGCGATCGAGCGCTACTGGTCGATGGCCGAGGTAGCGGCGGCGGGGGCGGCCGACAGGAGCGCCGCGTCGCCCGAGGAGGCCATGGACCGCCTCGACGCCGTCTTGCGCGACGCGGTGGCCGCCCGGATGCACGCCGACGTCCCCATCGCCGGCTTCCTGTCGGGCGGCATCGACTCGTCGCTGGTGGTGGCGCTCATGCAGGCCCAGGAGCGCGCCGCGGTGAAGACCTTCACCATCGCCTTCGACGACACGGGCTACGACGAGGCGCCCTACGCCAAGGCAGTGGCCGCGCACCTGGGGACGGACCACCACGAGCTGCACGTCACGCCGGCCGAGACGCTGGCGCTCATCCCCTCGTTGCCGGCCATCTACGACGAGCCCTTCGCCGACTCCTCCCAGATCCCCACGGCCGTGCTGGCCCGGCTCACGCGGCGCCACGTGACCGTGGCCCTGTCGGGTGACGGCGGCGACGAGCTGTTCGGCGGCTACAACCGCTACGTGTGGGCGGAGCGCTTCTGGGGCCGCGTCGCGCCCGTCCCCCGCCCCCTGCGGGCCGCCGCCGGCGCGGCCCTGGCGGCCGTGCCCCCGCGCCTGTGGGACCGGGCCTTCGCCGCCGCCGGACGCGTGCTGCCGCGCGCCGCGGCGCTGCGCATGCCGGCCACCAAGGTCGCCAAGGCCGCCTCGGTGCTGCCCGCCCGCGACCTCATCGACACCTACCGCACCCTGTCGTCGCACACCACCGACCCCGCCGCCTTGGTACCGGGGGCGGCCGAGCCCGCCACGGTGCTCACCGACCCGGGCGCCTGGCCCCGTCTCGAGGACCCCGTGGAGCTCATGATGTACCTCGACGCCGTGACGTACCTGCCCGACGACATCCTGACCAAGGTCGACCGGGCCACCATGGCCGCCAGCCTCGAGGCGCGCGTGCCGTTCCTCGACCCCGAGGTGGCCGCGCTGGCCTGGCGCCTCCCCCGCCCGCTCAAGGTCCACGGCGGCACCGGCAAGTGGCTGCTTCGCCGCCTGCTGCACCGCTACGTGCCCGCCGCCCTGGTGGAGCGGCCCAAGGCCGGCTTCGGCGTGCCCCTCGGCGACTGGCTGCGGGGGCCGCTGCGACCGTGGGCCGAGGACCTCCTGGCCGAGGGAGCGCTGCGCCAGGCCGGCATCCTCGACCCCGCCGGTGTCCGCCGCATGTGGGCCGAGCACGCCTCGGGGCGGCGCGACCGGCAGTTCGAGCTGTGGGACGTGCTCATGCTGCAGGCCTGGCTGGCCGGCGACGCCTGAGCGCCTCTGGACAGGGCGCGCCGGCCCGTGGGCGGCGGGCTCAGCCCGCCGGAACCGGCATGCCCCAGCGGACCCGGCGGGTCCGTCGCTTGCGCCGGCCCTCGCTGTACTCCCACGGGAACTGGGGCGGGCTGCCCCGCGGCGACACCGGGATCGCCAGGAGCACGAGCAGGAAGGGCAGGAACAGGACCCGCTCGCGGTCGATGAGGCCCAGGTTGTTGAGGGCCGCGAAGGCATAGGGGAAGGCGATGGAGTACAGCAGGCACATGAGCACGTACGGCCGGGTCAGGGCGGCACGGGGGATCCTCCGGATCCGCCGGAGCGAGATCAGGATCAGCACGATGATGACCGTGTTCTCGAAGGCCGCCACCTTCTGTGTCGAGCCGTGGGCGTTGAACGGCAAGGGGTCGAGCATCACGGTGTAGACGTCCTTGGGGTACCCGGCCGGGCCGGGGTGGTACACCACGCTGCTGTGCTGCCCCGCGTTGTTCTTGGCCACCGTGGAGAGGTCGAACACCGCCGCGCCGTGTTTGGCCAACTGTTGCGAGAGCGACACCGCCGCCAGGACCAAGGCGGCCTGCAGCCCCATGACGGCGATGCGGCGCAACCCGCGCCACGAGCGCGCGCGGTTGGCGCGCCGGAAGATCCCCGCCACGGCGAACGCGCCCATCAACAACAGCAGCTCCTGGGGCCTGACGTAGATCCCGATGATGGTGCCGAGCACGAGCAGGATGGCACCGCCGCGTTGATGGGCCAGGACCCGGGCCGCGCCGGACGCGGCCAGGCCCATCGACATGTACATCATGGTCTCCTTGCTGATCCCCGCCGTCCAGAACAACAGCGACGGCAGGAAGAAGACCATCACCGCGTAGCGGTAGTGGTTCGCCTCGGGGAACGTCACGCAGAAGGCGCGGAAGAAGGCGAGGGTGGCGAGGAAGGCGAAGAAGCTGAAGACGAAGAACAGTCCCAGCTTGTTGACGCCGATGATCGCCATGACGACCCCGGCCGCGATGCTCACCGAGCCCTGGCCCAGGATCGTGACCGGAGGGCGGATGTGCGCCGTGGAGAAGTCGAAGTGGTCGAAGCGCTTGGCCAGCTTGGCGCCCTGGTTGATGTAGCGGTTGTAGTCCGTGATCCCGTGGTAGATGTGGTCGACCACCCACAGCTGGACCGAGCTGAACACCAGGTGGGTGATGGCCGCCGCGATGATCAGGTGGTACAGGCGCTGGTCCCCCTCGCGTGTCGCCACCCTCCGGGCGATGGGCGCGCTGAGGAATGCCAGGAGGACCGCGATGGGGAAGGCGACGAGGGGGTTGGAGCGGATCATCTAGCCGCCAGCCCGAGCCGGAGCCGTCGCCCGGCCTAGAGCCAGAGCTTGGCCGTGGGCGCGGCGGCGGGTTGCGAGGGCGGGGTGGACGTGTAGCCCCCCACCACGACGCCGCCAGGCGCACCGGGCTCCCCGTCATCACCTTCGCCGTGCCCGTTGCGCCCGCGCGCCGGGGCGTTGGTCAGCACGACGCCCAGCACGGGGGCGCGGAACCGGCGCAGGAGGTCTCCCGCCTCCCGGGCGTCGTCGGAGCGCGTCTGGGCGTATTGCGCCACGAGGAGCACGACGTCGACGGACGGCAGCAACGCAACGGCGTCGTGCGCGCTGAGCAGCGACGGCGCGTCAACGATCACCGCGTCGGCGATGTCGCGGCTGGCCGTCACGATGGTCGGCCCCTGGGTGACCACCTGGCCCCGGGACTCGAGGAGCTGGTCGAACTGCAGCCGGGCCACGCCCTCCACGGCCGACGGCGTCGACAGTGGCACCAGCTCTTCGGCCTCGATGGGCCCCTCCCGCTCGGCGGCGGCGTGACCGTTGCGCCGCCACTCGAGGTTCCCCAGGCTCACCACCAGCGCCCGGGCGCCGGCCTCGGCGTAGACGGCGGCCAGGTTGGCGACCACGGCAGAGCGCGTCGCCTCGTCGCCCGGCGACACCACGAGCACGACCTGACGCCGCTTGCGGCCGCCGCCGTTGCCGTAGCCGTTCCCGTAGCCGTTCCCGTAGCCGTTGCCGTAGCCGTTGCCGTAGCCGTTCCCGCCCTCGGATGCGTAGGGCGGCGGGGGTGCCTCGGCCGGCAGGTGGCCGCCGTTGCCGCCGTTCCCACCGTTGCCGTGACCGTTGCCGTGGCCGTTGCCGTGACCGTTGCCGTGACCGTTGCCCCCGTTGGAGTGGCCGTTGCCGCCGTTCCCCCCGTTGCCGTGACCGTTGCCGTGGCCGTTGCCCCCGTTGGAGTAGCCGTTCCCGCCGTTGGCGTACGTGTTGCGGTACCCGTTGCCGTTCCCATTCCCGTTGCGGTACCCGTTTCCGTTGCCGTTCCCGTTGCCGTTGGCGGCGGCGTACCCGTTGATCATGAGCTCGGAGGCCAAGGGCTCGAGCAGGACGGCGGTATGCAAGCGCCGGTAGGCCTCGGCGACGGGCCCCGCCGGGTCGAGGACGACGTCGAGACGCGGCTCGGGCGGCGGGCGCTGCAGCGTCACCCGGGCCAGCCCCCGTGCCGGGACCGTGGCCACCACGGGCAGGTCGAAGGCCTCCTCGGTGGCACGCACGGTGCGCAGCGTCTTGTCGAGCACCTCGACGAGGAGGGCGATGCCGACGGCGAGCGCCAGGCCGACGGCGAGCCCGCCCAGGATCCGGGTGGACTTCTTGCCGGTGACCGTCACGACGAAGTTGTGCCTGACCAAGACGGGGACGGCGACGGCGTCGCGCAGGACCCTGAAGCCCGGGACCTTGGGGCCCTGGGCCAACAGCGCCTCACGCTGGTGGATGGCCGTGCCGAGCTGCTGTTGCACGGCGCGGAACTGCGTGTTGAGCACGGGCGAGTTCGGGGAGGAACTCAGCTCGTCGTTGACCGAGTAGAGCTGGGACGTGAGGTTCTGGACCTGGGTGTTGAACCCCTTCATCTCGGTGTTGTAGACGGCGACCCCCTGTTTGGCGAGGTAGCTGTGCACCGAGCTGGCGAGGGCGTTGGCCACCGCCACCACCGACTTGGCGCTGTAGAGGTGCACGGTGATGCCCAGGCCGTGGATCTTGATGTTGTGGAACCCCCGCTTGGGGAGGCCCGCGGCCTGACGTCCGGGGACGACCGACACGATCGCGTTGCTGAGCAGGGTGGTGGCCGCCACACCCACGTGGGCCTGGGCCGCCGCGTCCGCCACGACCTGGCGGTTGCGGATGTCGAGATACAGCTGGCCGAGCGTGATGGTCCCCTTGCCGCCCGGCCCGATGATCGTGGTGGCTACCCACCCCGTGGGCCTCGAGGCCGTCCCCGGTGGCGGAGGGGAGGGGGCGGTAAGGTACCCGACGACGGCGCCGACGACGCCCAGCAGGACGAGGAGGCGCCAGCCGCGCAGCACTGCCCCCCTGAAGTCCATCGCAGCCATCTTTCCCCGGCCGACCGTGTTCCTGGCCTCGTGGTCGGCGTGCCTACACTACCGCGAGTCAGCCTCTTCGCGCCCCGGGAAACCCGAAAAGACCCAGGACGGCCCCTTGGCGTAAGATCCCCCAATTGCCCCCGGGGGGGAATCGTCAATACTGACGATGCCGAGGGTCACGGGCGTCTCTTAACGTGCTCCGGGGGGTCGGCGAGGCATGATCGTGCGCGGCATGCAGGCCTGAGCCAGGGGGGCAGATCGCAGATGGCCATGGCGGTTCGGCGGGGGGGGCACGAGCCGGGCGTCCGCCGAGGTCTGCACCCGAGCCTGCGCGGGGACCGCCTCGCCTCACGGGCCTCCCACGTCCGGGCCCGCCTGCTGTTCATGGTGCTCGACGCCGTGGCCGTGCTGGCCGCCTACGGGATCGCCGAGGTCACCTACTTCCGGGACCGCCCCCCCGCCATCTACTGGCGCCACTTCGTGGTGTTCGTGGCCATCGCCCTGGTCGTCCACCTCACCGCCAACTGGGTGTTCGGCCTCTACGGACGGATCTGGCGCTACGCCGGGGTGCAGGAGGCCCGCCAGGTGCTCCTGTCGGCGCTGGCGTCGCTCGTGGTGCTGGCCGGCTTCAAGCTCGTCTGGGAGCTGGTGGTGGCCGTGGACCACACCAAGATGAAGAGCCCTCCCTTCGAGCGCGTCCCCCTCGAGGTGATCCTCATCGGCTGCTCGTTCCTCACGATGGCCATGGGCGTGCTTCGCTTCCAGTCACGCCTGTTCGCCTGGCAGCGGGGCACGCACCGGGTGGGCCTGCGGGTGGCGGTCATCGGCAGCCGCGACGCCGGCGCCGAGGCCATCCGCGAGATGCTGCGCACGCCGGTGGCCGGGCACGTGCCGGTGGCGGTCTTCGACGACGACACCGCCCGCCACGGGCTGTCGCTCATCGGCGTGCCGGTGGTGGGGAGCATCGAGGACATCCCCGCGGCCGCCAGCCGCTACACCATCCAGCAGGTGCTCATGGCCATCCCCAACCCGGAGCCCGACGTCGTGGAGCGGGCCCTGCGGGCGGCCGAGAGCGCCGGCGTCCCCATGAAGATCCTGCCCTCGGTGCGCGACATGGCCTCGGGCAGGGAGCACAACGCGTCGATCCGCCAGGCCCGTGAGCTGCACATCGAGGACCTCCTGGGCCGGACGACGGTCAGCACCGACCTCAACGCCGTGCGGCGGTCGCTCACCGGCAAGCGCGTGCTCATCACCGGGGCGGGCGGCTCCATCGGGTCCGAGATCGCCCGGCAGGTCTCGGAGTTCCACCCGGCGCAGCTGTTGTTGCTCGACCACGACGAGACGCACCTCCACGACGTGGCCGTCGTCCTCCCCGGGTCGTGCGAGCAGTTGCTCGTGGACGTGGCCGACCGGGCCGCGGTGTACGAGGCCTTCATGCGCCACCGGCCCGACGTGGTGTTCCACGCCGCCGCCCACAAGCACGTGCCGGTGCTCGAGTCGCACCCCATGGAGGCGGCCAACACCAACGTCTTCGGCACGCAGAACGTCGTGCAGGCGGCCGCCGACGCCGGTGCCCAGCGCTTCGTCCTCATCTCCACCGACAAGGCCGTCCAGCCCTCGAGCGTCATGGGCGCGTCCAAGCGCGTGGCCGAGGAGGTCGTGCTGGCGCTCGCCT
>DATJBC010000117.1:0-24004 GCA_035515515.1 Acidimicrobiales bacterium | reverse complement strand
TGATCCCCTTCGTCCTCGTCCCCATGGCGCTGTTCGCCCGGGCGCGCCTGCGGCGCCGCCTGGCGCTCGCCGGGGTGGGCACGCTGACGGCGCTCACCGTGGTGGCGCCGTGGGTGGGCTACAACATGAGCCGCTTCCAGGACCCCACCTTCGTGAGCACGGGCTTCGGTGTCACCTTGGCCTCGGCCAACTGCGACATCACCTGGGCGGGGCGCTACGAGGGCTACTGGTCGCTGCAGTGCTCGCTCAAGGCGCCCATCAACCAGCGCGTCGACAAGTCGGTGCAGTCCGCCGAGGCCGAGTCCTACGGCGTGCACTACATCCGCACCCACCTGCACCGCATCGTGCCGGTGGAGCTCGCCCGCCTGGGCCGCGCCTTCGGCGCCTTCCACCCCACGTGGCAGGTGTGGCTCGACTACTACGTCGAGACGCGCCCCTATCACTGGGCGCTCGCCGGCCTGGGCATGTACTACGCCCTGGTGGCCCTGTCGCTGGGCGGGACCGTCGTCCTGCGCAGGCGGCGCGTCCCGGTGTCGCCGCTGTGGGCCGTGGGGGCCGTGGTGGCCGTGGTGGCGCTCGTCACCTTCGGCCAGACCCGCTTCCGCACGCCCTTCGAGGTCTCGTTGGTGCTGATGGCGGCGGTGGCCCTCGACGGGGCGTGGGGCCGGCTGCGGCGCGCCGGGCCGCCTCCCGACACCGTGCACGGCCCGCCGCGGCGCGTCCTGGCGGAGGCGGCGCCGGCCCCCGGCGCGCCCGCCGCCAGCCCCGCCACGTAGGGTTCGGTCCGTGCAGCCCGGCCCCGACGTGCTCGTGGTGGTGCCCGCCCTCAACGAGGCCGCCAGCGTGGGCATGGTCGTGAAGGAGCTCGGCGCGGCCGTCCCCGACGTGGCCGTCCTGGTGGTCGACGACGGGTCCTTCGACGGGACGGGCGCCGTCGCCCAGGCCGCCGGGGCCATCGTGGTGCGCAACGTCTTCAACCTGGGCGTGGGGGGAGCGATGCGCGTGGGCATCCGCTATGCGCTGGCGCACGGCTACCGCGCCGTCGTGCAGCTCGACGCCGACGGGCAGCACGACCCCCGCGACATCCCCGTGCTGCTCGCCCCCCTCGACCCCGACGGCCCGCCGCAGGTGGTGATCGGCGCCCGCTTCGCCGGCAAGGGCGAGGTGACGGTGCCCTGGGCCCGCCGGGCGGCCATGGGGCTCCTGGCCCACTCGCTGTCGCGCATGACGGGCAGCCGCCTGACCGACGTGACCTCGGGCTTCCGGGCCCACAACCGCGCCACGCTGCGCATCTTCGCCCACACCTATCCCGCCGACTACCTGGCCGACACCGTCGAGTCGCTCGTCATCGCCAGCCGGGCGCACGCGGCGGTGACCCAGGTGGCGGTGGAGATGCGGCCCCGCTACGCCGGGCGCCCGAGCCAGTCGGCCTGGCGGGCCACCGTCTACCTGTTCCGCATCGCAGTCACGCTGGCGCTGGCGCTGATCCGCCAGCGCCCCGAGCCCGTCGAACCGGAGGAGGTTCCGTCATGAGCGGGGTCCATCTCATCGCGCTCCTGAGCGCCCTGGCGACCCTCGTCGTCATCGTCGAGCTGTCGCGGCGCCGACAGCTGCACCCCAAGTACGCGGTGCTGTGGCTGTCGGTCGGGGTGGTGCTCGGGGTGTTCGCCGTGTCGCCGGGGCTCTTCAACCGCCTGGCGCACGCCCTCGGGGTGATCAGCCCGCCCGACCTCCTGAGCGTGCTCGCCGCCCTGTTCCTCCTGATGGTGTGCGTCTACCTGAGCTGGGAGGTCGGCCGCCTCGAGGACAAGACGCGCACGCTGGCCGAGGAGCTCGCCCTACTGCGCCGCGAGGTCGACGACGGCGGGTCGCGCTGAGGCCACCGGGGGACGCGACCACCACGCCAGGCGGTCCTTCAGGTTGAGGACGGGCCGCTCCAGCACCAGGTAGCTCAGGGCCGCGCTGGCCACGGCCAGGGCGAGCACCACCCCGAGCATCTCGGGGAAGGCCACCCGGAACAACGGCGTCCCCCAGCGCAGGAACATGTCCACCCATGCCTGGTGCCACAGGTAGACGCCGTAGGAGATGACGCCCAGCGCCACCAGCGGCGGCGCCTGCAGGGCGCGGCGCACGACGCCCCGGCGCTGCGGGCCGAACACCGCCGGCGCCAGGAGGAACAAGGCGAACAGCGCGTAGCAGACCTCGAGGGCCAGTCCCCGCCCGGGCGGGTTGTGCTCGAGCGGGTTGAGCGACACCCCCAGGTGGGCGGTCGACCACAGCATGGCCAGCGCCAGCGCCCAGCTCACCCAGGGCAGGGCGGGATGCCACAGCCAGCGGGGCTCGGACCGGCGGTGCGCCAGCCAGCTGCTCACCACCGCCAGCCCCATGCCCAGCGCGAAGAGGTCGAGGCACGCCGGCAGCCACTGCAGGCTCACGTAGGCGAGCGGGGTGTGGACGTGCAGCACGACGAAGCGGACCGTCAGCCCGGCGGCGAACACGCAGGCCAACGCGCACAGCTCGCGGACCACCTGGCTGCGGTCGGACCGGCGGTTGCGGCCCACGGCCGCGGCGTACAGCGGCAGGAAGAGGTAGAACGACATCTCCGTGCACAGCGACCACGCCTGGGTGATGCCGGTGAGCACGTGCGAGGGGAAGTAGATCTGCACCAGCCCCAGGTAGATGACGAGCGACGTCCACCCGTGCCGGACCGTGTCGGCGTGCATGCCGTAGCTGATGACGATGAACGCCAGCCAGTAGGCGGGCAGGATGCGCAGCAGCCTCCGCACCCAGAACCGGCCCGTCGACGGCGGCGGCGTGCCGGCGATGTGCGAGGCCGCGAAGGGCCGGTAGAGGAGGAAGCCGGAGATCAAGAAGAACACCGACACGCCGATCTCGAGGCGGGCCGTGTAGATGCCCGCCCAGGACCGGTGCGTGAAGCCCGACGCGAACGAGGTGTGCACCATGACGACGAGGAGCGCGGCGATGGCGCGCAGCCCGTCGAAGCAGGGGAAGTGCCGCGGACGCGCCGTTGCCGAGGCGGGCGCGGCACCGGGCTTCAAGGGGCCGAACCTACCACGGGGCCCCGCGCGTCATGAGCGGCGCACGTGCTTGCCGCGCGGCGCCCGCCGGCCTCGCCCCAAGAGCCCCCGCGCGGCGCGACGGCGCACCGGCGCGGCGGCGGCGCGCGCCGGTCGCCTGCTCCGGGTGCGCACGGTGTCGACCAGCGCGTCGGTGCCCAGCGTCACCACCGCCAGCCACGTCAAGGTGTTGGCCACGCTGAAGTGGGTGGGCCACCCGAACTCCGAGGGGTAGCGGTGCGCGCCCTGCGCGGCGCTCACCATGTCGTCCACGACCACCGACAGGCCCACGGCCCCCGCCAGGAGCACGGCCCGGCCGTAGGAGGACGCCAGCGCCAGGGCACACGCCGCCGCCACCGGGACGGCGGCGGCGGGCGTCACCGCCACCGCGGCCACCGCGCCGGCCGCGGCGCTCGCCAGCACCAGCGCGGGCCCGCGCGGCCGTCGCCCCGCCGAGCGCCACGGCCACCACAGCGTGGGCACCTCCGCCGTCGGGGGGGCGCCGCGCCACGCGGCGAACGGCGGTGGACCGCCGTCCGCGCCGGGCGCGCCCCCTTCCACGAAGAGCGCGGTGCCCGGGGGCCCCGCCGGCACCTGGGCGGGATGGTCGGCGACGGCGCGCCGCGACCGGCGCCGGCGGGTGGGGGCGAGGGCCAGCGCCGCGCACAGCACGAGCGACAGCGCCGAGAACACGAGGGCCGCGTCCACCAGGTGCTGGGGCGTCCACTGCAGGGTGATGACGAGGTCGTGCCCGGGCGCCGACGGTGTGACCAGCCAGCCGTTGCCGTAACCGTCGATGAGCTGGGGGGCGCCCAGGTCGTGCCCGGCCACCGAGGCGTGCCATCCGGCGTTGGTGCTCTCGCCCAGCACCATCCAGAAGGGCCCGGTGGGATCGTGGACGACGACGGTGGCCGAGGTGGACGAGGCGTGCAGCACGGTCGTGCGGGGGGCGGGGCTCGAGTCGGCGGGCGGCGCCAGCCCGTCGGCCTGCGGTGCCAGCGCGGCCCCGCCCGGTGCGGAGTCGAGCACCAGGCTGTCCACGTCGACCCCGACGCCCGGCGTCGACCCCGGCTGCGTCTGCAGCAGGTGCGAGCCCGCCGACAGCGTGATGCCCCCCGCCGCCGCGCCGCACCCCCGCACGGCCAGCGCCCCCGTGGACCGGGCGCTCGGCACCGGGCCCGTGACGGCCACGGGCACCGGGGCACCGTCCACCGACAGCAGGTCGCTGCGGCAGACGCCCGGCAGCGTGGCGGGCGCCAGGCGGGCGTGGGGCATCCCCGGGACGGAGAGCTCGGCGATCCCCAGGGGGAGCTCGATGGGGACGTTGGAGTAGTAGTCGAGGTCTCGCCGGGGCTCCACGGCGTCGAAGGTGACCCGGACCTGCGCGCCGGTGAGGGGCGGGAACGACACCGAGACGGGCGTGGTCGCCCCCGGCGTGGGCGAGTCGGTGACCGGCGGCAGGGCCACGGTGCGACGCTGGCCGCCGGCGCTCACGGTGACCTCGGTGGGGACCGAATGGCGCCCGTCGGCCACCACGTCCATCGACAGCTGGCCGAAGGTGATGGGCCGGGCCAGGTCGTACTGGAGCCAGTTCCCCGCCTGGGGGCCCAGGCCCGGGCTCCACAGCGTGGCGGCGCTGCCGTCGAGCGTCGACGACGCCCGGTCGTCGATGTCACCGGGCAGCCGGCCCGAGGAGTAGGCGGCCACCACGCCGGGCACGGTCGTGCCGAGCAGCCGGTCGATGACGTCGTCGGGCACGAGCGGCGAGATCTCGGCCGTGCCGCTCACCGAGAAGCTGCGCGCCGTGGGCAAGGTGAAGAGCCGCGCCATGTCGACCTCGGGGTCGGTGCGCGGCGGCACCGGCGCGGTGCGCTGGCGGTCCATGACCAGCGTGAGGCGGTGCGACGCGGAGGACGCCCCCGCCGCCTGCAGCAGGTCCTCGGGCAGCCGCACGACCTCGTCGACCCGCTGGCCGGCGATGCCCACCTCGGCGAACCCCACTCCCGACTGCCCGTCGTAGGAGGAGCGCGTCCCGGTGTTGGTGGCGTCCACGGTGATCTGCAGTGTCGTGAACGTGCGGGTGGGGAAGGAGACCGACTGCCCGGCCGCGGTGCGCGACGCCGCACCGAGGTGCACGACCATGGGGTGCCCGCCGTCGAAGCGCAGCGTGGCCTTGGTGACCCACCGGTTGCGCGACCCGTAGAGCGGCTGCACCAGGTTGACGGTGCCGGTGGTGACGGGATGCTCGAGCGTGATGCGCAGGTACTGGCCCACGGGGTCGGCGAAGGCGCCCACCGTCCACGACGTGCGGAGGTCGCCGTCCATGGCCTGGTCGGGCCGGCTCTCCGGCGCGTAGGTGATGGGGTTGCCGTACCCCGTGGCCTCGATGCTCTTCACGCCGAGCTGGAGCGACACCGTCTTGGTGTCGTCACCGGCGGAGGGGCCGAACAGGTTCGTCCGGTGGTCGAGCGGGTCGGGCACGGGGGGCTTCTCGCCGGGGCTCTCGGTGTACCCGGTGTTCTCGCGCACCGTGCCGTACTGCTCGGCTTGGCGCCGGTTGGTGTCGGTGACGACCAGGTCGCCGCCCTGGGCCAGCGCACGCGCCAGGCCGGCGGGGTCGGCCGCGTACGACCCCGAGTACAACACGGTGGCCTGCCCGTCGAGGAGCCCGGCGGCCGCCGCGTCGAGGAGCCCGCTGCCGTCGCCGTCGACGATCATGGGCTGGCCCGCCCCTTCGGCGCGCACGATGGGGCGGGCGCCGGGCACGCCGAACACCGCCACCGGCGGGGGATAGGAGGCGCCGGCGGGCAGGCCGAGCTCGGTCTCGTCGACGAGCGGGTACTTCTGGGGCGCCTGGGCCGTGACCGCCGGGTCGCCGAAGCCGACGGGTGCCGTCAGCCCCGGCGGGGGCGGGTCGAGCAGCGACCACATCACCTGGGGACGGGGCGTGTCGTACAGCTCGTACTGCAGGTCGGACTGCAGCACGACGTCGCCCGCGCTCATGAGCCGCGCCATGGGCGCCAGCGCGTCGGGCGGGAGGGTGCCCTCCTGCACCTCCTCGTCCAGGGCGTCGAGGAGGTTGGCCGACCCCGGCGACCCGTAGGGCACCAGGTTGCGCTCGACCTCGGGGCGCGACAGCAGGCCGGGGAGCACCGGGTCCAGGGTGACGCCCCATCGGTAGGCGGCGAAGTCGATGCCGGGCTCGGTGAGCACCCGGGTCTGCGCCGCCCCCGGCTGGTGGTCGAGGTAGGCGGCCGCCGCGCTCCAGTACGAGGGGATGCTCTCGGGCCGGGCGTTGTCCGCCGCCACGAACTGGCCCGTCCACAGGGCGGGGAGATCGGCGGCCACCAGCCCGGCCACGGCCAGGGCGCTCAGCAGCCCGGCCACCTTCCAGCGCCGCAGCAGGGCGCAGACCGCCCCGCCCAGGAGCACCGCCAGCCCCAGGACCACGAGGGGCGTGGCCCGGTTGGTGCTGCGCAGGGCCAGCCCCACGGTGGAGTCGGTGGCGCCGGCCTTCACCAGCGCGCCCAGCGGCGAGGGGTGCGACAGCGGTTGGGCGCCCACCGCCATGGCCGTGCCCGCCACCACGAGCGCCACGAAGAAGGCCCGCTCGCGCCAGCGGAACACGAAGGCGGCCACGAACGCCGTGGCGGGCACGGCGAGGCTCACCGCCAGCAACCACAGCGACGTCATGTACGGCCCGGCCATGGGCAGGTACAGGCCGAGCTTGTCGACGCCGTAGAAGAACCAGTACCCCAGGCCCCGCAGCGTCTCGGTGGGCGTGCTGGTGCGGGCCACGGTGGCGACCGACTCGGTGTAGTGGAGCACGTTCACGCCGTAGGCCCCCTCGACGGCCAGGCCCACCGCCCACCACAGCGACACCGCCACGCTGAGCACGCCGATCTTCACGGCCGTCCCCACGGCGCGGCGCCACGGAACCCGGCCCCCCACGAGCTCCCACACCACCCACAGGGCCGGGGCCACCCCCACGAGGAGCAGCGCGGTGGCGTTGGTGCTGCCCGCCAGCGCCACCACCAGCGCGAACAGCGCGGCGTGGCGCCATCCGCCCGCCCACAGCGCCCGGGCCACGAGGCCGAGCATCCAGGGGAGCGCCACCCACGGCAGCAGGAGCACCGAGGCGCGGGCCTCGTTCTGCAGCACGTAGGGGGACAGCATGTAGGCCAGGGCGGCCACCAGCCACCCCACCCGGGCGAGGCCCAGGGGCACGGTGGCGCCGGCCGCGGCCGGCGCGGGGCCCGGCGCGGGACGGGCCCGGCGCGACAGGGTCCGCATGAGGAAGAGCACGCCCGCGCCGGCCAGGAACAACAGGCTCCCGGTCCACAGGCGTTGCGCCACCCACATGGGAACCCCCAGCGCCTGCATGAGCGCGTAGTAGGGGCCCATGGGGAGCAGGTAGCCGATGTACTGGTGGGTGACCGTGCCCATGGCGACGTCGGGGTCCCACATGGACGCCACCTGCGCCATGAACGAGGCGGGGTGGATGTAGAGGTACTGCTTGGTGTCGGCGCCGACCACCCCCGGCGCCGTGCGCAGCAGCGGGACGTAGGACACGCCCGCCAGCACGAGGTGCTCGACCCATGCCACCAGGCGCCGGCCTGCGGGCCCGCGGCCGGTGGTGCGGGGGGGTGTGCGCGCCACGGTGCGGGTCGCCGGCGCCGGCGCGCCGTCAGCGGCGGGGGCCGACGTCCACGGCAGCCTACGACCGGCGCGCGTCGAGGTGGGGGGCGCCACCGATCACTCACCCACTCCTCGTCCCAACGCCCCCGCCACGGCGTCCAGCAACGCCCGCGGCTTGAAGGGCTTGGAGAGCACTGTGAACACCCGGTCGTGTTGGCGGACGCCGGCGTCGCCGGCGAGGGGGAACCCGGTGACGAGCACCACGGGGGGGCTGTGCTCGTCCAGCGCGTCGAGCACGCCGCGGCCTCCCGGCCCCGGCATGCGCATGTCGAGGACCACGACGTCGACACCGCCCTCGGCCAGGACCGACAGGGCGGCGTCCCCGTCACCCGCCTCACGCACCTCGTAGCCCTCCTGGCGCACGATCTCGGCGGCCGACGAGCGCACGAAGGCGTCGTCGTCGACGATGAGCACCGTGGCGTGGGGGGCCGTCACCGCACCGCACGGTATACGGGCGTGTAGAAACAGGCCGGGTATCCCGACCTCCCGGAAGCGAGCGCCCGCATGCGCCCAGGCCTGTGCGCCGACCTCTACGAGCTCACGCCGGCCGCCGGCCGCCGCCGCCACGGGGTCGAGGACGAGGCGACCATCGGCCGCGGCGTCGGCGAGCGCCCGGCCCAGGCCGCATGGGCGGTGCCCGGCGGTCCTCGACGGGCGCCCGGGCGGCCCACGGTGATCGACGAGGGGCGCGCCCCGGCGGCGGCCGCCACCCGGGCGGCGCGGGGGGAACCGTGAGCGGGCCCCGGGCGCGCCCCGACTTCGCCCTGCGCTCGTGGCGGGACCCGGTGGTGGTCACCCTGGCGCTCATGGCGCTGGCGTCGGGGTTCGGCCAATTCGGCGCGGTGGCCGCCCTCGGCGACGTGGCCCGCCATTTCGGCCGGGTGGTCCACGGCGACACCATCGCCTCGCAGGCCGGGCTGTCGGGCACCGAGCTCGGCGTGGGCCTGGCCATCTTGCGCCTCGCCTCCGCCGGCGGGCTGCCGCTCACGAGCCTGGCCGACCGGGTGGGGCGCCGGCCCGTGCTGCTGGGCAGCTGCGCCGTGGGCCTCGTGTTCACGGTGGCCGCCGCCACGAGCCCCGGCTACTGGTGGTTCGTCGTGATCTTCGCCCTCGGCCGCCCGCTGCTGAGCGCCACCAGCGCCGTCGCCCAGGTGTGCGCGGCCGAGGAGACGAGCACCACCGAGCGGGCCAAGGCCATCGCCCTCATCGCCGCGGGCTACGCGGTGGGGTCGGGGCTCATCGCCGTCATCGACGGCACCGCCCAGTCGGTGCTCACCTTCCGGGGCGTCTTCGCCCTGGCCGTGCTGCCGCTCGCCATGGTGAGCCTCATCCGGCGGCGCCTGCACGAGCCGGCCCGCTTCAGTACCGAGCTCCCCGCCGAGCGCGGTGTCCCGGTGCTGGGGGCCATCGGGCCGCGCTACCGGAGGCGCCTGGTGGTGGTGAGCTCCTTGGCCTTCGCCGTGGCCGTCGTCACCGGGCCGGCCAACAGCTTCATCTTCGTGTACGCCCGCAACGTCCTGCGCATGTCGGGAGACGAGACGGCGCTCATGGTCGTGGTGGCCTCGGTGTTCGGCGTGGCGGGCCTGCTCCTGGGCCGGGTGCTGGCCGACCGGGTGGGGCGCCGGCCCACCGCCGCCGTGGCCATGGCCGCCATGGCGCTCACCGGCATCCTGGCCTACAGCGGGTCGCGGCCCGCGCTGCTGGCGGGCTACGAGATCGCCGTGCTGTCGGCGGCCATCTTCGCGCCCGCCGCCGGCGCGCTCGCCAACGAGCTGTTCCCCACGGCGGTGCGCGCCTCGGTGGCGGGCTGGAACGTGCTCGCCAGCGTGGCGGGGGCGGTGGTGGGGCTCGTCGTCTTCGGCACCGTCGCCGACGTGGGCAACCGCTTCGCCTTCGGCGCCACGCTGACCTTCCTCCCCGTGTTGGCGGCCACGGCCCTGTTCGCCCTCCTCCCCGAGACGCGCGGGCGCGAGCCCGAGGACCTGTGGCCGGGGCCCGCGCCCGCCGGGGGGGACGGGTAGCGTCGGCCCGTCCGCTTGGCCACCCCGCCTGGTCCCAGGAGCGCCCATGGAGCTGGTCGACACCCTGCGCAGCACCGGCGCCGTGCGCGAGTTCGAGCCCGAGGACGTCCCCGACGCCGTGGTGCACAGGATCCTCGACACGGCGCGCTTCGCCCCCAACGGGGGCAACCGACAGGCGTGGCGGGTCGTCGTCGTCCGCGACCGGGCCAAGAAGCAGCGCCTGCGGGACCTCTACCTCCCCGGCTGGTACGAGTACCTGGCCCAGGGCGCGGCGGGCCTCGTCCCCTGGGCCCCGATCACCGACGCCGAGGCCGAGCGCCGCGCCATCGACGGCGCCTCGGCCATGGCTCCGGGCCCCGGGGGCGGGGGGTTCGCCGAGCACCTCGACGAGGTGCCCGCCCTCCTGCTCGTGCTGGCCGACCTCCGCCGTCTGGCCACGGTGGACCGCGACGCCGGGCACTACACCCTGGTCGGGGGGGCGTCGGTGTACCCCTTCGTGTGGAGCATCCTCCTGGCGGCGCGCGCCGAGGGCCTGGGGGGCGTGCTCACCACCATGGTCGTGCGCCACGAGGCCGAGGTGCAGGCACTGTTGGGCGTGCCCGACCACATGGTGGTGGCCGCCCTCGTCGCCCTGGGCCGGCCCGCCCGCCGGGCCACCCGCCTGCGCCGGGCGCCGGTGGAGGAGTTCACCACCGTCGACGCCTTCGACGGCCCCGCCCTGTCGGGACCGGGCTGAGGGGCCCGGGCGGGGCGCACGACGTGGTACGGCGGACCCCGGCGCGCATCGAGTTCTCGGTGGGCCACGAGGAGGCGGTGGTGGCCGTCATGGACGAGCTGGCGGCGCGCCACGAGGGCTGGATCAACCTCCTGCCCGAGTCGGACCCCGACGACGAGCCGCCGCCGCGCGGGGGCCTGTCCACGCTGTTGCTGGCGGGCGCCGTGCACGACGTCCCCACCTGCACGTGGGTGGCGGGCAAGCACGCCCGCCACGGCGTGCAACCCGATCAGATCGGCATCCAGCACGGCGCGGGCACCCGCGTGCTCGCCCGCCTGCGGGACGAGCTCGGCCCCCTCCCCGAGGGGTGGGCGGTCGTGCAGGACCACCCCCGGCGCGGCCTGGTGGTCGAGCCGTCGCCCGCCGACACCCACGAGGCCGTCCTCCGGTGGGTCCTCGACGCGGGGATCCTGCTGAGCACGGTGCGCCTGACCGGGGCGTGGCAGGCCGAGGTCCATCGGCCCGCGTAGCCCCGGGGCCGGCCGGCCCGCGTCGCTACAGTCGGGGCCGGCTCAGTTGCGCGCGGAGGAGGCCCGATCGCGGCGTCGGCGAAGTTCCTCGGATTGGTGGCCCTGCTCGTGCTGGGCTCCTGGGGGTGGGGGGCGGCGCTCGTCACGGCTGCGGTGCGCACCCGCGTGGCGTCGCGCCAGCAGGCCCGCCTGGAGGTGCCCCTGCAGATCCTCCTCGGGGTGGCGCTGTTCCTGGCGGTGGGCGGGGTGCTCGTCGCCGCCGACACGGGGCGCTTCGACGTCCTCGTCGCCTGGCACGTCCTGGGGGTCGTGCTGTTGCTCGGGCACGGGCGCCGCCAGGTGGCGAACCTGGGGGCGCGCCTGCGGAGCCTCACGGCCTGGCAGGCGGCCGGTGCCGCGCTGGGCGTCGCGCTGGGCGCGCTGCTCGTGCTCGTGTCCCTGGGCATCGCCATCGGCGTCCCGTACTACAACCGCAACGACGACGACGCGGGCTACATCTACCTCGCCCGGCGCCTGCTCGACACCGGCGGGCTCATCGACCCGTTCAGCACGCGGCGCCTGACCGCGTACGGAGGCTCGACGCTCTACCAGTCGCTGTTCTTGAACGTCTCGGGCAACTCGGCGGTGCGCGGCTTCGAGTGGACCTTCGCCGCGCTCCTCCTCGCCCTGGTGGCCGTGCGCACGCTGCAGCGGCGATGGTGGGCGCTGGGCGCGTTCGTCGTCGGCGCCGGCGTCCTCGTGGGCGCGGGCAGCGGGCCCCTGCAGAACCTGAGCCCGGTCTTCTCGGCCGCCGCCTTGTCCCTCGGCGCCTACCAGCTGCTGTGCCGGCTGCGATCGGCCACGGACGACGACGACCGGTTCGTGGCCGCCTGCGTCGGCCTCCTCCTGGGCGGCGTGCTCGCCCTGCGCTTCTACTTCCTCGTCCCCGTCGCCCTGGCCGCCGTGGCGGTGATCCTGGTGGCCGGCCGCCGGCCGTGGCGCACGCTGGCGTGGTGCGCGGGCACCGCCGTGGCGTCGTCGGTGGGGTGGGCGCTGGCCATGGACCGCTCGTCGGGCTCGCCGCTGTTCCCGCTCGTGTCCGGGAACGACAACCCCGGGTTCCCGGTGGGCCCCAACCCGCTGCGCGCCGGGGTGCACACCTACCTGAGCCGCCTGTGGGCGGCCGTCGAGGGGTACCACGTCGGCCTGGTGGCCGCCGCCGCCGTGGTGGTGGGGGCCGCCCTGCTCGGGGCGCGCCGGCGACGGCCGGTCACCGCCGTGGTGCTCGTGGCGGCCGGGCTCGGCTGCCTGGCGCAGCTGGCGCTGTACAGCGTGGCGCTGTCGGGCTTCGCCCCCCTCGAGATCGACCGCTTCGCGGCGCCCAGCTCCCTCGCCTGCGGCCTCCTCGTGATCGACGCCCTGTGGCCGCGGCGCGCGCCCGGCGCGCCGTCGCTCGGCGCCGAGCTGCGCCGTCTGCTCGCTCCCGGCGCGCCCGTCCCATGGACCCGGCTGGCGCCGGGGGCCGTGGCGGGCGCGGCCCTCGTGGCCAGCGTCCTCCTCGTCTTCGACGTCCCCCCCGGGCGCGCCGGGAGCAGCGTGGTGAGCGACACCCGTCGCGCCGTGCACGTGCTGGCGGGCACGACGGGCTTCGCCGACCGCTACGCGGCCCTGCGCGGCGAGTACCGGGAGCTGAACGCGGCCATCCCGGCGGGCGCCAAGGTGCTCGCCGCCGTCGACCAGCCCTCGCTGCTCGACGTCTCGAAGTTCAGCTTCGCCACCCTGGACGTGGCGGGCAGCGTGTCGCCCCCGCCCCACATGCCGTTCTTCACGGGCACCGAGGCCAAGCTCCGCTACCTGCGCGCCCAGGGCTTCGGCTACATCGCGGTGTCGGCGTCGAGCGACCTGGGCCTCTACCAGGTGGTGACCTGGCAGCACGACCTGCGCTCGGCCAACTACAACTACCGCGCCTGGGCCCCGTACTTCATCGACTGGAGCGCCTTCGTCACCGCCCTCGAGCGCCACCGCGCCTCCACGGTGAACGCCGTCGGCTCCCTGGCGGTCATCGACATCGCCCCGCACTAGCGGCCCGGCACCGTCAGAAGAGGCCCTCGGCCACCCCCGCCGCCAGGGTGGCCCCCAGCTCGGCGGCGTCCTCGAGGTCCTGGGGGCGCAGCTCCCCGACGACGAGCAGCGGCGGCAGGACCCGGCGCCACCGCAACCCGGTGGTGATGCGCTCCACGCTGGCGCGCGCCCCGTCGACGTCGGTGTCGCCCTTCACGATGAGGGCGAAGGGGAGCCCCACCGTGTGGTCGAGGCACGGGTAGTAGACGCGCTCGAAGAAGTCCTTCAGGGCGCCCGACATGTAGCCGAAGTGGGCGGGGGTGGCCAGCAACACGCCGTCGGCCCACGACACGTCGTCGGGCCCCGCGTCGAAGGCCCCCTTGGCCCGGACGGCGAGATCGGCGGGCACCGACCGAGCCGCCGCCACGGCGGCGTCGTACAGGGTGGCGGTGGAGCCGCCGCGCGAGTGCGTCACGACCAGCAGGTGGCGCGACGGCTCCGGTGACGGCTGGCGCGCCGGTCGGCCACGGTCGCCCGGCTCCACCCACGCGATGGTAGAGAGGCTGCCCGGGAGAGGACGGGAAACGTCGGTCCGGGGCCGTGCGCCGGGCATGGCATCATCGGTGGATGCAGGGCTCTTCCCCGGGCGCAGCGGGCCGCACCGGCCGCGCCCGGGTGTCCTCGCACCCCGGGATGGTCCTGGCCCTCGTGTGCGTCGGGCAGTTCATGGTGGTGCTGGACCTGTCCATCGTGAACGTGGCCCTGCCGTCGATGCAGCGCGACCTCGGCTTCAGCACCGGCGGGCTCCAGTGGGTGGTGAACGCCTATGCGCTCGCCTTCGGGGGCTTCTTGTTGCTGGGGGGCCGGGCCGCGGACCTCTTCGGACGACGCCGCATCTTCATGGCCGGCCTGGTGCTGTTCGCCGGGGCCAGCCTGGTGTGCGGGGTCGCCCAGGACCAGGGCATGCTCGTCGGGGCGCGCGCCCTGCAGGGCCTGGGGGCGGCAGTGCTCTCCCCGGCCACCCTGACGATCCTCACCGTGACGTTCCAGACGCCCGCCGAGCGGGCACGGGCGCTGGGCATCTGGAGCGCCATGGCGGCGGTGGGCGGGGCCTCGGGCGCCCTCCTGGGCGGCATCCTCACCGACCTGCTCAGCTGGCGCTGGGTCTTCTACATCAACATCCCCGTGGCGCTGGCGGCCCTGGTGGCGGCGCGCGTGGTGCTGGTGGAGACCCGGGCCGACAGCCCCCGGCGCGCCCTCGACGTGCCGGGGGCCGTGGTGGTCACCGGGGCGCTCGTGGCGCTCGTGTACGCCGTGGCGGGCACCGACACCCACGCCTGGGCGGCGCCGGCCACCGTGATCCCGCTCGTCGTGGCCGGGGCCCTGTTGCTCGTGTTCGTGGCCATCGAGGCCAAGGCGCGCGCCCCGCTCGTGCCCTTCCGCCTCTTCCGGTCGCGGGCGCTGTCCGCCTCCAACGTCGCCATGCTGCTCGTGGGCGGGGCGATGTTCTCGATGTGGTTCTTCGTCTCGCTCTACATGCAGGACGTGTTGCGCTTCTCGCCCCTCGTCACCGGTCTCGGCTTCCTGCCCCAGACGGTGGCCATCGCCGTGGGTGCCCAGATCAGCTCGCGGCTCATCACCCGGCTGGGGCCGCGCGTGCCCCTCGTGACCGGGATCGTGTGCAGCGCGGCGGGGCTGTGGTGGCTGTCTCGCCTCTCGGCCCACGGCGGGTACTGGACGTCGGTGTTCGGCGGCGCCGACATGGCCACCTTCGGGATGGGCCTGGCCCTCACCCCGCTGGCCTTCGCGGCCACCGCCGGGGTCGCCCCCGCGGAGGCGGGCCTGGCGTCGGGCGTGCTCAACACGAGCCGTCAGGTGGGGGCGTCGTGCGCCCTGGCGGCGCTGGCCACCATCGCCGCCAACCGGACGCACGCCCTGCTGTCCGAGGGCGCGGGAGCCGCCTCGGCGCGCGCCCACAGCGCCGTCGCCCTGTCGTCGGGGTTCTCGCGGGGCCTCGCCGTGTCCGCCCTCATCGGCGCGCTGGCCGTGGTGCCCGCGCTGTGCATCCCCCGGCGGCCGCGGCGCGACGCCGCCTCGGGGGCCGCGCCCGCCGACGCGCCCCAGCGCGTCCCCGACGCCGTGGCGCTGGCCGCCGAGCCCGAGGGCTGAGCCCGCCCCCGGGGCCCCCGCGGGCCGCACGGCGAACGTATGTTCGCTACCATGGCGCCGTGGGCGAGCCCGTGGCGTTCCGGTGGCGCCGTGCCGAGGACGACGCCGGCCAGCCCACGCTCTTCGCCGAGGAGGAGCTGGTGGAGCGCCACCGGGGCATCGGCGCCTACCGGGGCCTCGAGTTCCTGCACGTGAACGCCCGACGGGTCATCAACGCCGTCCCCGCCGCCTCGCGCATGCCCTTCCGGTACACCATCAACGCCTACCGGGGCTGCAGCCACGCCTGCGTGTACTGCTTCGCCCGCCCCACCCACGAGTACCTGGGCCTGGGCATCGGCGAGGACTTCGAGCGCAAGCTGGTGGTGAAGGTGAACGCCGTGGAGCGGCTCCGGGCCGAGCTGCGCGCGCCGCGCTGGCGCGGGGAGCACATCGCCATGGGGACCAACACCGACCCGTATCAGCGGGCCGAGGGGCGCTACCACCTCACGCGGGGGATCGTCAGCGCCCTGGGGGAGGCCCGCAACCCGTTCTCGATCCTGACCAAGTCCACGCTCATCCTGCGCGACCTCGACGTGCTGGTCGACGCGGCGGCGCACACCGACGTGCAGTGCAACCTGTCCATCGGCACGCTCGACGAGGACGTGTGGCGCAAGACCGAGCCCGGCACGCCGCACCCCCGCCAGCGGGTCGAGGCCGTCCGCAAGCTCAACGAGGCCGGCATCCCCACCGGGGTCCTGGTGGCGCCGATCATCCCGGGCTGGTCGGACTCCGCCGAGCAGCTGGCCGAGGTGTCCCGGGCGTGCCTGGACGCGGGCGCGGTGTTCGTCACGCCCATCGTCCTGCACCTGCGGGCCGGCGTGAAGGAGCACTTCCTCGACGCCCTGCGCACCGTGCACCCCGAGCTCCAGCGCGACCTGTCGCGTCGCTACGCGCGCTCGGCCTACCTCCCGGCCGGGGCCCAGCAGGCCATCGCCGACCGCGTGCACGCCGTGGTCGCCCCCGAGCGCCGCGCCCGGCGCCGCGCCGACTCCTTCGGCCACGCCGACGCCGGAGGGGCGGGGGCGCCCCCGGCGTCCCCCGAGGGCCCGGCGCCCGCGCCGCTGCCGCTGGACCCGGCTCCCTGAGCCGAGGCGCCCGGCGCGGGGCGCCCCGGCGCGCCCGCACCGGCGCGGCGCGGGTCAGACCTCGATCAGGCGGCCGTGGAGGTAGTCGTCGTAGGCGCCCAGGTCGAGCAGGCCGTGCCCCGAGTACGAGAACAGGATCACCTTCGCCTGCCCCGACTCCCTGGCGGCCAGGGCCTCGTCGATGACCGCCCGGATGGCGTGGGCCGTCTCGGGCGCGGGGATCGTGCCCTCGGTGCGGGCGAACTGCACGGCGGCGTCGAACACCTTCCCCTGGGGGTAGGCGGCCGCCCGCATGCGGCCGCTCTTCACGAGGTTGCAGATGATGGGAGCGTCGCCGTGGTAGCGCAGGCCCCCGGCGTGGATGGCGGGGGGCACGAAGTCGTGGCCCAACGTGTACATGGCGAGCAGCGGTGTCATGCCCGCCGTGTCGCCGAAGTCGTACTCGAAGCGGCCCTCGGTGAGCGTGGGGCACGAGGACGGCTCCACGGCGAGGAGGTCCACGTCGCCGTCGGGCACGAACGGCAGCGAGATGCCCCCGAAGTTCGAGCCGCCCCCGCACGACCCGATGACGATGTCGGGGCGCGCCTCGCCCGCCAGGGCGAGCTGCTCCTTGGCCTCGAGGCCGATCACCGTCTGGTGCAGCAGGACGTGGTTGAGCACCGACCCCAGCGAGTAGTGCGAGTCGTCGCGGCCCACGGCGTCGCGCACGGCGTCGCTGATGGCCGTGCCCAGCGAGCCCGGGTGCGCCGGGTCGTCGACGGGGGAGGGCTCGACGTCCGCGCCCCACACCTCCATCATCACCCGGCGGTAGGGCTTCTGTTCGAACGACGCCCGCACCATGTACACCTTGCACTCCAGGCCGAAGCGCGCCGTGGCGTAGGCCAGCGCGCTGCCCCACTGGCCGGCCCCGGTCTCGGTGGTGAGCCGGGCGACCCCCTCCGCCTTGTTGTAGAAGGCCTGGGGGACGGCCGTGTTGGGCTTGTGGGACCCGGCCGGTGAGACCGACTCGTCCTTGTAGTAGATGCGCGCCGGGGTGTCGAGCGCCTCCTCGAGCCGGGTGGCGCGCACGAGCGGCGTCGGGCGCCACGACCGCAGGACGTCGAGCACGGCGCCGGGGATGTCGACCCACGGCTCGGCGCTCACCTCCTGGCCGATGAGCGCCATGGGGAACAGCGGCGCCAGGTCGTCGGGGCCCACCGGCTGGCGCGTGGCCGGGTGCAGCGGGGGCTGCAGCGGCTCGGGCAGGTGGGGGGCGACGTTGAACCAGGCGGAGGGGATCCGGTCCTCGGGCAGGACGACGCGCATGACGGGCTCCTCGACGCTCGGGTGCCGCCCGGCGACCGCAGGCGCGGGCCGGGGCCGGGCGGGGCACCGTGACTGGGCTCCGAGGGTATCTGCCAACATGACCCGATGCCTGGCGCCGGCGCGTACCCGGGGACGTGGGTGGTCGACCTCGACGGTGTGGTGTGGCTGGCCGAGCAGCCCATCGCGGGCTCGGCCGAGGGCGTGGCCGCCCTGCGCGACGCGGGACGGCGCGTCCTGTTCGCCACCAACAACGCGTCCCCCACCATCGCCCAGCTGCGGGCCCGGCTCGAGGCGGCGGGCATCGCCGCGGGGCCCGACGACCTCGTGACCTCGGCGCAGGCCGCCGCCTCCATGCTCGTCCCGGGGGCGCGGGCCATGGTGTGCGCCGACGAGGGCGTCGTGGAGGCGCTGGCGGCCCGGGGCGTGGTCGTGGTCGAGGACGGCCCCGTCGACGCCGTGGTCGTCGGCTGGACCCGGCGCTTCGACTTCGACCTGCTGGCCACGACGGTGACGGCGGTGCGCCGCGGGGCCCGCCTCATCGGCACCAACGAGGACCCCACCCATCCGACCCCCGAGCGGCTGCTCCCCGGCTCGGGGGCGCTGCTGGCGGCGGTGGCCACCGCCGCCCAGACCACGCCCGAGGTGGCCGGCAAGCCGCACGACCCCCTGGTGGCCCTCCTGCGGGCACGGGCCCCCGACGCGGCCGTCGTGGTGGGGGACCGGCCCTCGACCGACGGCGTGCTGGCCCGGCGCCTGGGCGTGCCCTTCGCCCTGGTGCGCACCGGCGTCACCGCCGACGGGCACGAGCCCATGGTGGTCGATCCCGACGAGGAGGCGCCCGACCTGCGCTCCCTCGTGCGGCGGCACCTGGGCGAGGGGGGTTGAGGCACGCATCCTTGCCGGGACGCGCGGGCCGCCGTAGCTTGTCGGTATGCCCGAGAGCGACGGACTGCGCCGATACGTCGAGGCCGCCACGGCCCTGACGCAGATCACACGGGCGCGCGCCGAGGAGCTCGTGCGCGAGCTGATCAAGACGGGGGAGTTCGAGCGCCACCGCGCCCAGGAGTGGGTGGAGGACCTGGTCAAGGCGAGCCGGGAGCGCTCCGAGGCCCTGGTCTCCACCGTGCGGGGCGAGGTCAAGCAGCAGCTCAAGGAGGTCGGCTTCACCAACGTCGACGACCTCGCCAAGCGCGTGGCCGACGTCCTCGCCCGGTCGCAGGCGGCGGGCCGCAAGGCCACGCACCGGGGCAAGAAGGCGGGCAAGGGCCCGCCCACCAAGGCGGGCGGCTCGGGGTCGGCCAAGAAGGCCGGCGCCAAGAAGGCCGGCGCCAAGAAGGCCGCGAAGAAGGCGGCGGCCAAGAAGTCCGCCGGGAAGAGCGGCGCCTGAAACCAGGCGGCGTTCGGAGGCGGCTCGACACCGAGCTCGTCCGGCGGGGACTGACCTCCTCACGTGACCGGGCGCGCGCGCTGGTCGAGGGCGGGCACGTGCTGGTGGGCGGGGCACAGGCGGACAAGGCGGCGCGCCTGGTGCGCCACGACGAACCCCTCGAGGTCCTCGACGACGCCTCGGAGCGCTTCGTGTCGCGCGGCGGCGACAAGCTCGACGCCGCCCTCACGCGCTTCGCCGTCGACGTGGCCGGTCGCCGTTGCCTCGACGCCGGCGCCTCGACGGGCGGCTTCACCGACTGCCTCCTCCGGCGCGGCGCGGCGTCGGTCGTGGCCGTGGACGTCGGCTACGGGCAGCTCCATCCCCGCCTGCGCCACGACGGCCGTGTCACCGTGCGCGAGCGCACCAACGTCCGGGCGCTGCGGGCGGCGGACCTCCCGGGGGGGCGCGTCGAGCTCGTGGTGTGCGACCTGTCGTTCATCTCGCTCACCGTGGTGGCCCCCGTCCTCCTGGGCGAGCTCGCCCTGCCCGGCGCGGACGTCCTCGCCCTGGTGAAGCCCCAGTTCGAGGCGGGGCGGGCCGAGGTCAGCCGGGGGCGCGGGGTCGTCCGGCGCCCCGGGGCCCGCCTCGAGGCCCTGCGCGCCGTGGCCTCCGCCTTCGCGTCACAGCGAGCCAGCATCATGGGGGCCATGGCGTCGCCCGTGCTCGGCCCCGCCGGCAACGCGGAGTTCTTCATCCACGCCCGCACGTGGTCGTCGGGGCCGGCGGCGCCCGACGGGGGCCGGGGCGACGAGGACCTCGAGGCCGTCCTGGCGGCCGCCGTGGAGGCCGCCCCGGCGCGCCGGGCCGGGCCCGGTCCCGCCCCGGGCGGCGGCCGGTAGCCGTCGTGGCCACCGTCGCCTTCGTGGTCCACCCCGACCGGGCCGAGGTGGGGGACATCGCCCGGCGGGCCGCCGCCTGGCTCGAGGACCGCGGCCACAAGGTCCTCCACGTCGAGGACAGCGCCGCCCCCGGCGCCGCCACCGAGCCCGGCCCGCCCCTCGACCCCTCGGTGGACCTGGCCGTCAGCCTGGGGGGCGACGGCACCATGCTGCGCACCGTGGCCCTGGCCGGGCCCAACGCCGTGCTCGTCCTGGGGGTCAACCTCGGCCGCCTGGGATACCTGACCGAGGTCGAGCCGGCCGGGCTCGTGGGGGCCCTGGAGCGCTTCCTGGCCGGCGACTACGTGGTGGAGGAGCGCATGACCCTCGAGGTCGCCCTGGAGCGCTCCCGCCCGGACGCGGCGGCGCCCGAGCGCCACGTGGTGCTCAACGAGGCCGCTGTCGAGAAGACCGTCCCCGGCCACACCATCCGGGTGACGGCGTCCATCGCCGGCACACCCTTCGTCACCTACGCCGCCGACGGCCTCCTGGTGGCCACGCCGACGGGCTCGACGGCCTACAACCTCTCGGCCCGGGGCCCCATCTTGAGCCCGGGCCTGCGGGCCATCGTGCTCACCCCGCTGTCGCCCCACATGCTCTTCGACCGCCCCCTGGTGCTCGAGCCCGAGCAGTGGGTGCGCCTCGACCTCGAGACGCCCCGGCCCGCCATGGTGGTGCTCGACGGGCAGAGCGCCGGCACCCTCGAGCCGGGCGACGCCGTGGTGTGCCGGGTGGGCCCCGCGCCCGCCCGCCTGGTGACCTTCGCGCCCCGGGACTTCTTCTCCATCCTGCGCGCCAGGTTCCACCTGGCCGACCGCTAGGGCGGCGGCGACGTGCTCGTCGAGCTGCACGTGCGCGACCTCGGCGTGATCGAGTCGGTGCGGCTCGAGCTGGGCCCGGGCATGACGGCGCTCACCGGGGAGACCGGGGCCGGCAAGACCCTGCTGGTGGAGGCCATCGAGCTCCTCCTGGGCGGGCGCGCCGACAGCGCCCTCGTGCGCCCGGGCGCCGAGGAGGCGCTCGTCGAGGGCCGCTTCGTGGTGGGCGACGAGGAGGTCATCCTGGCCCGCGCCGTGCCCGCCCGCGGACGCTCGCGGGGGTGGATCGACGGCCGCATGGCCCCCGTCTCCGCCCTGGCCGAGACCGGCGCCCGGCTCGTGGACCTCCACGGCCAGCACGCGCAGCAGTCGCTGCTCGACGCCTCGTCCCAGCGGCGGGCGCTGGACGCCTTCGGCGGCGTCGACACCGGCCCGCTGGACGCCGCGCTGGCCCGGTGCCGGGCCCTGGGCGAGGAGCTCGAGGCGCTCGGGGGCGACGAGCGGGCCCGGGCCCGCGACGCCGACCTCCTGCGGTACCAGCTGGCCGAGATCGACGGGGCCGCCCTGGCGGGCGACGACGAGGACGACGAGCTCGGGACCGAGGAGGAGCGCCTGGCCGAGGCGGGCGCGCACCGCCAGGCCGCCGCGCTGGCCCTGGGCCTGCTGGACGGGGGGGAGGCGACGGCGACGGGCGTGGTGGACCTGGCCGGGGCGGCGCGCGCCGCGCTGGGCGCCGAGGGCCCCCTGGCGGCGCTGTCGGCCCGCCTGGGCGCGCTGCAGGCCGACGCCGCCGACATCGCCACCGAGCTGCGCGCCGTGGTGGAGACCTGGGAGGACGACCCCGAGCGCCTGGCGCAGGTGCGGGCCCGGCGCCAGCTGCTGCGCGACCTGTCGCGCAAGTACGGCGAGGGCCCCGCCGGCGTGCGCTCCTACGCCGAGGAGGCCCGCCGGCGTCTGGCCGGCCTCGAGGCCGCCGAGGAGCGGGCCGTCGCCCTCGGGGAGGAGCTGGCGGCGGCCGACGCGGCCCGCGCCGACGCGGCGCGCGCCGTGGGGGCGGCGCGCCGCGCCGCCGCCCCGGCCCTGGCCGCCGCCGTGCAGGCGCGCCTGCGCGACCTGGCCATGCCCCGGGCGCGTCTCGAGGTGCACGTGGGGGAGGCCGACCCCGGCGACGACGTGCGCTTCCTCCTGGGCGCCAACCCGGGCGAGCCCGTGCTGCCGCTCTCCAAGGTGGCCTCGGGGGGCGAGCTGGCCCGCGCCATGCTCGCCCTGCGCCTGGTGCTCACCGACGCCCCGCCGACGATGGTCTTCGACGAAGTCGACGCGGGCGTGGGCGGCGTCGCCGCCGGGGCCGTGGGCCGCGCCCTGGCCGAGGTGGCCCGGCGCCACCAGGTCCTCGTGGTCACGCACCTGCCGCAGGTCGCCGCGTGCGCCGGCCGCCAGCACGGCGTGCACAAGGAGGTCGCCAAGGGCCGGACCGTGGCGCGCGCCGACGCGCTCGAGGGCGACGACCGGGTCGAGGAGCTGGCCCGCATGCTCTCGGGGAGCCCGGGGTCCACGACGGCCCGGCGCCACGCCCGGGAGCTGCTCGGCGACCACGCGCTCCACCGGTAGCCTGCATCCGTGGTCTACGGTGTTCCGATGCCCGAGAGGCACTGGTGACCAAGTACGTCTTCGTCACCGGAGGAGTCTCCTCCTCCCTCGGCAAGGGACTCACCGCCTCATCGCTCGGACGCCTCCTCAAGTGCCGTGGCCTGCGCGTCACGATGATCAAGCTCGACCCGTACATCAACGTGGACCCGGGCACGATGAACCCCTTCGAGCACGGCGAGGTGTTCGTCACCCACGACGGCGGTGAGACCGACCTCGACCTCGGCCACTACGAGCGCTTCATCGACGAGGAGCTCAAGAAGACCTCCAACGCCACCACCGGCTCCATCTACGAGATGGTGATCGCCAAGGAGCGCCACGGCGACTACCTGGGCAAGACCGTGCAGGTCATCCCGCACATCACCGACGAGATCAAGGCCCGCGTCCGCCACCTGGCGTCCGAGGAGATCGACGTGGTCATCGTCGAGGTGGGCGGCACCGTGGGCGACATCGAGATCGTCCCCTTCCTCGAGGCCATCCGCCAGTTCCGCCTGGACGTGGGACGCGACAACGTCTGCTACGTGCACCTCACGCTCGTCCCCTACCTGGCGCCCTCGGGCGAGCAGAAGACCAAGCCCACCCAGCACTCGGTGACCGAGCTGCGCAGCCGCGGCATCGAGCCCGACGTCATCGTGTGCCGCTCCGACCAGCCGATCTCCGACGGGCTCAAGCGCAAGATCTCCATGCTGTGCGGCGTGCCCGTCGAAGGCGTCATCTCCGCCATCGACGCGCCGAGCATCTACGAGATCCCGCTGGCGCTGCACGACGAGGGCCTCGACCGCGTGGTGTGCAAGACGCTGGCGATCGACGCCGAGGAGCACCCCGTGGACCTCTCGGGGTGGGAGAAGGTGGTGTCGCAGGTGTCGTCGTCGGGGCGCCCGGTGCGCATCGGCGTGGTCGGCAAGTACGTGAACCTCCCCGACGCCTACCTGTCGGTGGGGGAGGCCCTGCGCCACGCCGGCTTCCACCACGGCGCCAAGGTCGAGGTGGACTGGATCCAGGCCGAGCGCGTCTTCGACCTCCTCGACACCGAGCGCATGCTGCAGCTCGACGGCATCGTCATCCCCGGGGGCTTCGGCGAGCGAGGCGTGGAGGGCAAGATCGTCGCCGCCCGCTTCGCGCGCGAGCGCGACATCCCCTGCCTCGGCCTGTGCCTGGGCCTCCAGGTCATGGTGATCGAGGTCGCCCGCCACCTGGCCGGCCTGGAGGGGGCCAACTCGCGCGAGTTCGACACCATGACGCCCTACCCCGTCATCGACCTCATGGACGACCAGCACAACGTGGTCGACATGGGGGGCACCATGCGCCTGGGGTCCTACGGGGCGCTCCTCGAGCCCGGGTCCCAGGTGGCCGCGGCCTACGGCACCACGGTGGTGTCCGAGCGCCACCGCCACCGCTACGAGGTGAACCCCCGGTACCGCTCCAAGCTCGAGGAGGCGGGGCTCTTGTGCTCGGGCAGCTCCGCCGACGGCGTCCTGGTGGAGTTCGTGGAGCTGCCCGGCCACCCCTTCTGGGTGGGGACCCAGGCCCACCCCGAGTTCAAGAGCCGGCCC
>DATJBC010000116.1:0-18991 GCA_035515515.1 Acidimicrobiales bacterium | reverse complement strand
AGCCGTAACAGGTGAGCTGCGGGACGAAGAGGAAGAGCAGGTCCTTCGCCACGGCACGCCCCGCCGCCGCCTGCGCATTGTGGTTGAGCGCGGTGGTGGCGTCGATGACGAAGGGGACGGCGAGGAGGAACACCACCGACGCGACGGCGATGACGATCATCGTGACGCTCACGACGGCCGACACCGCTTCCCACGCCTCCTCGTCGTCGCGGGTGGTGAGTCGGTGGACGAAGACGGGCACGAAGGTGGCCGACAGGACCCCGCCCAGGATGACGTCCTGGACGATGTTGGGCAGCGTGTTGGCCAGGTTGTAGGAGTCCGACAGCGCCAGGGTGCCGACCGCATAGGTGAGCGCCGCCAGGCGCAGCACGCCCGTGACGCGCGACAACGTGGTGCCTACCGCCATGACCGCCGTGGCCCGGCCCAGGCTGGCACCCGCCTCGCCCACGCGGGCGATCCCCGGAGCGGCCACGGGCGGCGCGCCCGGCGGGGGCGGCCCGCCGCCGTGCACCGCGTCCTCCGGCACCGCGTCCTCCGGCACCGCGTCCTCCGGCACCGCGTCCTCCGGCACCGCGTCCTCCGGCACCGCGTCCTCCGGCACCGCGTCCGGGGGAGCCCCGGGCCCCTTGCGCCGGCCTCCCGATCCGCCCTCGGGGCCCAGGCCCGTGCCATGCCCCTCGGGGGCGGCCGCCCCCGGCGCCTCGTGCACCCCCGGCTCGTCGTCGCGCCCCGTCACGACGCGGGGGCCCTCGGTCCCTTGGCGTGGGCGCCGCGCCGCCCCCAGCGGCCCCGCCACACGGTGCGCCCCCACCACGCCAGGAGCACCACGACCGCGCCCGCGGAGAGCCCGATGGCCACGGCCGAGGTGGACATGGAGCGCACGGTGAGGTGCCCGTTGGCGAGCACCAGGGCCCCGTTGGGGCTGAGCAGGCTGACGTCGATGCGGAAGTCACCCGAGGCGCGGGCCCGCATGTTGACGTACACGGCGTTGGTGCTGTGGTCGAGGACGCACAGCGCCGAGAAGCTCGATCGCCCCGCGGAGCTCTGCACGGTGGGGGCCCGGCACAGTGCCCCGGGGCCCTGGGAGCCGGCCGGCGGGAACACGAGCTTGTCGCTCGTGAGCCGGACGATCACCGTGACCGGGTACGCGGTGTTGCGCACGACCGTGAGGGGCACGTTCGCCGCGCCCGCCGTGAGGCGCACGGTGTCCGAGCGCACCGACAGGCCGGCCAGCTCGTGGCCGAGAGCCGCCTGGTAGCCGCCGACGGCGGCGCGTTGCGCCTGGGGGGACAGCACCGCCGACTCCGCCCCGAGGAGGAGGTCGCCCAGGCGGTCGATGGCAGCGGCGCCCGCCGCGCCCCCGCCCACCGCGCCGGCGAAGGCGGCCTGCCGGGCGCGGGCCTCGCGCAACGCCGCCGCCGGCAAGGCCCCCGCGGTCGTGGGCACCGGGTGGCGCGTGGTGGCCTGACCGTCGGCTCCCACCGGCACCTGCTGGAACAGCTCGTCCAGCGTGACGGGCGTGACGACCGGGTTGCCCTGCAGCGCTCCGAGCACCGCGCTCACGAACGTGGGCGCCGGCGACCACGCCGGGGGTGCCACCGCCACCACCCCGCGCGGGGCGGGCCCGTTGCCCGCCCCCTCGAGGTTGGGTGCCTCGTAGTAGATGAGCGAGAGGTCGGCCATGAGGTCCACGGCGGCCAGCGCCGGGTCGCGGGTGCGGGCCGACGCCAGGTGCGACTCCAGGCCCGCGTCCGACACCATGGCCGTGGGTGACGCCCCCTTGCCCGACGACAGCACGAAGGGCTGGGTCACCGTCAGCCGGCTGGAGGGGCCCGACACCGCCCCGGCCGGGACCACCACGTGCCCGTAGCTCGGCGCGAGCTGGTCGAGGGTGGCCTGGTCGAGGCCGGCGGTGGCCACCCACATCCCCTTGGCGGCGTGGAACCCCGCCCCCGGCTGGGCCAGGACGTCGCTCCCCCGGCGCAGCTGGGCGGCCAGCTCGCCCGCCAGGCCCGCGTCCACGAGGGCCGCCGCGTTCACCGGCACGTAGGACTGCGCCAGCGTCTGGCGGGCGGCCGTGCCCGACAGGGCGGCCAACGTCGCCGCCGCCCGGGTGTCGCCGGCCCCCTGCAGCCGGGTGGCCGTGGCGGGGTCGGGGATGAGGGTGAGGGGCACCGCCCCCGCCGCCTGGATCTCGCCCATCAGGTCCTCGAGGCGCGAGACCGCCGCCGGCGCCGCCGGCGCCACCCGCCCGTTGGCTCCCGCGGTCGCCGGAGCCAGGCCCAGGGGCACGACGAAGGCGAAGCGCAGCGGCTGGCTGGTCGAGGAGGGGTCGTCGTAGACGAGGTACGTGACGAGCTGTGCGACCGCTGCGCCTGCGGTCGAGCTCAGGCTCACCTTGACGGGGTAGACGTCTGCGCAGCTCCCGGGCGTGCATCCCAGGTCCGCCGTCCAATCCCCCCCGGTGCCCGGCATGGTGTCGCCCACCACGGGGATGGTGAGGCGCGTGACCCCCTGGGCGTTGGTGCTGAGAGCCGACACGCTCAGTGCGGGCGAATGCGTGAGGACGGCGCCGAGATCGCGTCCGGTCAGGGTCTCGGTGAACTGCGAGCGGGTCGACAGGTGGTGGTACACGGCGACCGACAACCGCAGCGACGCCCGCGGCGCCCGCCCCGTGATGCGCAGGTCCATGACGAGGCTCTGCTGCGGCGCACGGGGCCCCACCCAGGGGGACTGGCGCACCAGGACGAGGCCCCCGCCCCGCGCCGGGGCCGGCGCGGCCCCGGCCTGTCGCGCCCGGAGCGGACCCGTGGTGCCGACGACGAGCACCCCGGCCAGGGCCGCGGCGACCACGGCGGACCGCACGCCGCCCGGGCGGCGGGGCCGGTGCTCTTGCTCGGGGGCCACCGGGCGGGGGCTGTGGTCACCGCCGCGTGCGGAGGCCATGCGCGGCTCGGTCCGGTCCACCTCGGCGTCGCAGCCTACGACAGCAGACCCCGCCGCCCGCGGCCCCACCCCCCGCGGGCCGGGCTACAGGCCGAAGCGCGCCGCCCGGAGCCGCTCTTGCGCGGCGGGGTCCCCGCCCAGCTCGACGTGGGCGGCCCCGCCCCGCCCGCTCAGGAACAGCACGATCTCACCGGGCGTCCCCGTGATGGTCGCCCGCGCGTCGCCGGCCCGCGCGGCGACCACGTCCCCGGCTGGGTTGACGAGGTCCAGGCCGATGCCCTTGGCGGGCCTCGTCATGAACCCGCTCCCCCGGTGCAGCGTCGCCCACAGCGCGTCCTCGACCTCGGACAGCTCCCGTGGGGTGCGTGGCGTGGTGTCACCGCCGCCGCGCCGGACGTCCTCGTGGTGCACGAAGTACTCCGTCAGGTTGATGAGGGCGTCGAAGGGCGCCGTCCACGGGGGCGGGCCGCGGCGCACACGCGCCACCATCTCCTCGTAGGGGTGCGCCGCCTTGGTGCGGGCCATGATGCGGGCGGTGAGGGCGGCCGCCGCCCCCCCGACCACGAGGCCAGGGCCGGCGAGGGGCTTGCGCTCGCGCACCACCAGATGCGTGGCGAGGTCCGCGGTCGTCCACCCCTCGCACAGCGTGGGCGCGTCGGGCCCCATGGCGAGGAGCAGGTCGCACAAAGCGTCGCGCTCGGCGCGTTGGGGGGCGAGGGCCATCGGCGGGACGCTACGGCCGCGGCGGGTGCGGGTCAACGGCCCGTGCCCGCCCGCGGCGCGCCGCCCGGGACGGCGCGGGCCGGGAACTACCCTCGGCGGCGGTGATTCCCGAGCGTTTCCAGCCCCTGGTCGATGCCACCGCCGAGCTGGCGGGGCGCTTCGCCGACGCCGGGCACCGGCTGTACCTGGTGGGCGGCTCGGTGCGCGACGCCTTCGCGGGCGGGGCATCGGCGGAGACCGCCGACTTCGACCTCACCACCGACGCGCTGCCCGACGTGGTCGAGTCGCTCGTGTCGGGATGGGCCGACGCCGTGTGGCTCCAGGGCAAGCGCTTCGGCACGGTGGGGCTGGCCAAGGGCCGTCGCCGCTACGAGATCACCACGCACCGCGCCGAGGCCTACGCTCCCGATTCGCGCAAGCCCGAGGTCGCCTTCGGCGACTCGATCGAGACGGACCTGTCACGGCGCGACTTCACCGTGAACGCCATGGCCTTGCGCCTGCCCGACCTCGAGCTCATCGACCCCTTCGGGGGCATCGCCGACCTCGCGGCGCGGCGCCTGCGCACACCGCTGGCCCCGGAGGCCTCGTTCACCGACGACCCCCTGCGCATGATGCGCGCCGCCCGTATGGTGGCCGGGCTCGGCCTCGAGCCCGACGAGGCCCTGGTCTCCGCCGTGGCGGCCATGCACGAGCGGCTTTCGATCGTGTCGGCCGAGCGCGTCCGCGACGAGCTCGACAAGCTCCTCGTCGTCGACCGCCCGTCGCCGGGGCTGTGGCTCCTCGTGCAGACGGGCCTGGCGGCCATGTTCCTCCCCGAGCTCCCCGGCCTCGCCCTGGAGCAGGACCCCGTGCACCGCCACAAGGACGTGCTGGCCCACACCCTGGCCGTGGTGGACAAGACGCGTCCCGACCGGCTCCTGCGGCTGGCCGCCCTGCTGCACGACATCGGCAAGCCCCGTACCCGGGCCTTCGAGAACGGGGGCGTGACCTTCCACCACCACGAGGTGGTGGGGGCCCGGATGGCCAAGGAACGCATGAAGGCCCTGCGCTACCCGGCCGAGGACATCGACGTCGTCGTGCGGCTGGTGGAGCTCCACCTGCGCTTCCACACCTACCGCCTGGGGTGGACCGACAAGGCGGTGCGGCGCTACGTGCGCGACGCGGGGCCGTTGCTGGAGATGCTCAACGAGTTGACCCGCTCGGACTGCACCACCCGCAACGCGGCGCGCGCCCGGGCCCTCGAGCGGCGCATGGACGAGCTCGAGCGGCGCATCGGGGAGCTGCGCGCCCAGGAGGAGCTCGACGCCCTGCGCGCCGAGCTCAACGGCGACCAGGTCATGGCCCAGCTGGGGCTGGCGCCCGGGCCGGCGGTGGGCGAGGCCCTCGACTTCCTGATGGAGATCCGCATCGAGGAGGGTTTGTTGGGCGAGGAGGAGATCCGCCGCCGCCTCGAGCAGTGGTGGGAGAAGCGGCCCCGCGACCGGGCCGGCTGAGCGGGGCGCGACCCCCTCAGTCCTCGGGCCAGACCGGGCCGTCGTCGCCGGCGGCGAACGCCTCGACGAGGCGGTGGGCCTCGTCGTCGTGGAACTGCACCGGGGGGGACTTCATGAAGTAGGCCGACGGCCCCACGAGCGGTCCGCCGATGCCGCGGTCGAGGGCGAGCTTGGCGCAGCGCACGGCGTCGATGATCACCCCGGCCGAGTTGGGCGAGTCCCACACCTCCAGCTTGAGCTCGATGTTGAGGGGCACGTCACCGAAGTTGCGGCCCTCCATGCGGATGTAGGCCCACTTGCGGTCCTGCAGCCAGGGGACGTGGTCCGAGGGGCCGATGTGGACGTCGTCGGCGTCGAGGACCGTGGTCTCGACCTGGCTGGTGACGGCCTGGGTCTTGGAGATCTTCTTCGACTCCAGGCGCTGGCGCTCGAGCATGTTCATGAAGTCCATGTTCCCGCCGAAGTTGAGCTGGTAGGTGTGGTCGAGGGCGAGCCCTCGGTCCTCGAACAGCCGTGTCAGCACCCGGTGCACGATGGTGGAGCCCACCTGGCTCTTGATGTCGTCGCCCACGATGGGGACCTTGGCGTCGCGGAAGCGCCGGGCCCACGCCGGGTCGCTGGCGATGAAGACCGGGATGGCGTTCACGAAGGCCACGCCGGCGTCGAGGCACGCCTGGGCGTAGTGGCGCTGTGCCTCCTCGGAGCCCACCGGCAGGTAGCTCACGAGGACGTCAGCCCCCGCGTCCCGCAGCGCCTCGGCGACGTCGACGGCGGCGGCCGGGGACTCCTCCACGGTGTTGCGGTAGTAGAGCCCCAGGCCGTCGAGGGTCGGCCCCCGCTGGACGGTCACGTCGAGGTGCCCGACCTGGGCGAAGCGGATGGTGTTGTTGTGGCCGGCGAAGACGGCCTTGGACAGGTCGGTGCCCACCTTGGCGGCGTCGACGTCGAAGGCGGCGACGAACGTCACGTCGCGCACGTGGTACCCGCCCAGGGTGACGTGCATCAGACCGGGCACGACGTCGTGCGGGTCGGCGTCCTTGTAGTACTCCACGCCTTGGACCAGTGAGCTGGCGCAGTTGCCCACGCCGGCGATGGCCACGCGAACGCTGTTCATGTGCTCTCTCCCTCGTCGCGACTTGTGGTGCTTCCCAGAAGGGCAGCGCCGGTGCCCGACCGCCGGTCGGCGGGGCCGGTGGCCCCGGCGAGGCCGGCGCGGGCGCGCAGTTCGCCCTCGATCAACCGGTCCAGCCAGGCGATGTCTCGCTCGGTGGACTCGGTGGTGTGCTCGATGAGCGCCCGGGCGTAGGTGTCGAGCCGGTCCCGGGCCCCCGCGGTGGCGGCCCGGGCGTCCGAGAGGCGCTGGACCAGCTGCGCCCGGCGGCGCTCGAGGAGCCGCAGGCGCGCCTGGGGCGGCAGGTAGCGGGCGAACGCCAGGCGCAGGCTGAAGCTGCGGGCGTCGTCGGCGCCACCGGCGCGCTCGTTGTCGAGGAGCTCGGCGAACTGGCGGCGCCCCTCCTCGGTGATGCGGTACACCTTGCGGCTGCGCCGACCGAGCCCCGCCCCCGACCGCCGCGACCGTTGGGCGGCCCGCTCCCCGCTGAGCGAGCCGGTCATGGGCGCCACCGGGGCGTCGGGGCGCCCGGTGTCCTCGGCGGCCTGGAGTGCCCCCGACCGCTCGAGGCGTGACAGCGCCGGGTACAGCGAGCCGAACGACACGTTGGAGACCTGGCCGAGCTCGTCACGCAGGCGCCGGCGGATCTCGTAGCCGTGCATGGCCTGGCCCTCGAGCAGTCCCAGGATGGCGAGCTCGAGCATCAGCCGTGCCCGGGACGGTCCGGGCGGGCCTCGTTGGCAGGATTGAGAGAAACGTGATGCATCGGTAGATGTATCGTATCGATACATCAGCCTGCCTGCAAGCACCAGCAAGCAGCCGCTGACCGGCGCCGGGGGCGGGCCAATCACCTAGGTGACCTCACGCTTCGCAGCGACCCACCCGGTCCCCATGATCACTGCGGGCAACTGGCGGTGGGCGGCCTGACCGATGCCCCCGGACCCAGGTGGTTCGCGCCAGGGCTGAAGAGGGCGGGGGCGGGTGTCGGCCGCCACCACGGTGGACCGGTCGGCACCCGCCCTCCCGCCCGTGCGACGCCGCGGCGACGGGGCATGGGGGGACGCCTCCCGGGAGACGGCGGGCGCCGAGACCGGACACGGAGAGGGGCGGGGCGTCGGAGCCCCGCCCCGCCCACGTGCTCTCCTCGAGGGATCCCCGACGGGAAGATGGACCACGCTCCCCCGGATCCGCCCGCCCCCCAACGCTACGTTCCGTAGTGCTCTGGTCGCTAGACGTGAAACCACGTAGGACACCCGGGATGAGCGGCGCCCGGTCGAGCCCCCCCCTGAGCCCGGCGGCGCCCCGCCCCCGGGGGCCCGCGACGGCCGCACCACCTGCGGCGATTTCCCCGAGGATTGCGCGGCCCGCGACGGTACCCTGGTGGCGATGAGCTTCGGGCCGTCGGCCTTACGAGGGTTCCCGGTCACCGGTTCGGGCGGCCGCGTCGAGTACCGGCTGGCCCGCAACGCCGTGGTGAGCGAGTTCCGCAAGGGCCGGCTGTCGCGCCTCGACGTGTGTGACGCCCACCCCGAGTTGCTGCGTGCCGCGCGCAACGTCGGCGTGGAGCTCACCGAGGACTGCCCGATCTGCGAGGAGACGTCGGTCGTCCACGTCACCTATGTCTTCGGGCCCCGCCTGCCGCCCAACGGCAGGTGCCCGGCCACGCCGGCCGAGCTCGCCCGCCTCTGCCGGCGCAGCGACGAGGTGGCCTGCTATGTCGTCGAGGTCTGTCCGGCGTGCTCGTGGAACCACCTGGCACGCATGTACCCCGCCGGCGGCCGCCATCGGACAACGGCGGCGCGCGCCGGGCGGGGCAACGGCTGACCGACCGCCCGTCGCGGGCGACGGTCTCGCCGCGCGCCCTTACGGGACGCCGTGAGGCACCATTGTCCGACGGGCCCGAGGCGAGGGGACACACGAGATGAGCCAAGTAGCGCCGGGTGGCAAGTCGGGTCAGCGACCCGGCTCCCCCGCGGGCCGGGGCCAGCAGGGCAAGCGCCCGCCGGCGCCGGCACCCCCGAAGAAGCGGTCTCCGGCCACCGCCGCCGGAGCCGGCAAGGGCCGCCCGCCCGGCGGCCCGGGCGGCAAGGGCCGCCCCCCGTCGGGGCCGGGGGGCGGGGCCAAAGGCCGCGGGCCGCGTCCCAACACGGTGATCTCGGCGCGGCCGCCGCGCCGGTTCTCGCCCTCCACCATGGCCTTCGCCTCGATCGCCCTGGTGGTGGTGATCGTGGTGGTCTTCGTCGTGGTGAAGATCTCGTCGGGGGGCTCGTCGCCCTCGAAGAACCTCGTCCTGGCGCTCCCCAGCCCGGCGTCCGCCTCCCTCGTGGCGAAGGTGACCGGCGTGCCCGCCAGCGTCACCGACGCCGTGGGCGTGGGCTCGAACGTGTCGGCTCCGTCGGTGGTGCGCGGCCAGAAGCCCCTGACGGCCAACGGGAAGCCGGAGGTCCTGTTCATCGGGGCCGAGTTCTGCCCCCTGTGCGCGGCGGAACGGTGGGCGATCGTCGAGGCCCTGAGCCGCTTCGGGACGTGGTCCGGCCTGGACGAGACGACGTCCTCGCCGTGGGACTCCTATCCCGACACGGCCACCTTCTCGTTCCGCGACGCCACCTTCTCGAGCCCCTACGTGACGGTCGTCACCGTCGAGCACGAGACCAACGACAACCACGGCCAGGGGACGCGCGCGCTGTTCCAGCCGCTCACCACGGCGCAGACGAACCTGTGGACCTCGTACTCCTCCAAGCTGGGGATCGCCACCCCGGGCTATCCCTTCCTGGACATGGGCAACAAGGTCTTCGTGACGGGGCCGAGCTTCGACCCCCAGGTGCTCTTCGGGCTCACGCAGCAGGAGATCGCGGCGCGCCTGACCAAGCCCGCCGACCCGGTGACCCAGGGCGTCATCGGCACGGCCAACTACCTCGTGGCGGCCGTCTGCTCGCTCACCAAGGACCAGCCGTCGTCGGTGTGCTCCGCCTCCGGCGTGAAGAAGGCGGCCTCCGACCTCAAGCTGGGCTGACAGGCTCGACCCGTGTCCCTTGGAGCCCGTCTCGAGGGTGACGGCGCCGGCGCCCCGGCGCGCTGGGTGCCCCTGGCGGCCTTCGGGTTGTCGCTGCTCGGCTTGGGGTTGTCGCTCTACCTGACCATCGAGCACTTCGAGGGCAAGATCCCGCCGTGCTCGTCGACCGGCGCCTTCAACTGCCTGCTCGTGACCACGAGCTCCTACTCCCGGCTCTTCGGCATCTTCCCCGTGGCGCTGCTGGGGCTCGTCTTCTACGCCGGCATGGTGGCGGTGAACTGGCCGGCGCTGTGGCGTGTGCGGGCCCGGTGGGTGGCCTGGGCGCGTCTGGTGATGGCCGTCGGCGGCATCGTGTTCGTGCTCTACCTCGTCGGCGCCGAGCTGCTCGCCATCAAGGCCATCTGCCCGTGGTGCACGGGGGTGCACGTCACCACGTTCGTCCTGTTCATCCTCGTCGTGACGACGTTCCCCGGCATGGCGGGGCGGGCTGCGGCCCCGCCGGCGTACGGCGAGGAGGACCAGTACGTCCAGGACGAGTACGAGGACGACGAGACCGGCGCGGAGACCGACGAGCACGACGAGTCCGAGGACGAGCTCGAGCTGCGCTGAGCCCGGTGGTCCCTCCCGCCCCTGCCCGGGGCGCGGCGACCGGGGCGTGCAACCGATTGGCCTCTCACGGGGTTGAAAGGGTGTGGTGGCAGTGCCCAGCAGAGCGGCCGTGCTCGACGCCCTGGCCGCAGACGTCGACGGCGGGTTCGACGCCTTCGTGCGCGCCCACGCCGGCGCCGTGTACAGCGCCGCGCTGCGCCTGAGCGGCTCGCGCGCCGACGCAGACGACCTCGCCCAGGAGACCTTCGTGCGCGCCTACCGGTCGCTGCGGCGCTTCGACCCGTCGCGTGTGCGGGCTCTCGAGCCCCGGGCGTGGCTCCTCACCATCACCATGAACCTGTGGCGCAACGGGTTGCGCGACGCCGCCCGGCGCCCCCCTCGGGCCGGCGGGGCGCCCGGGCGCGCCCTCCCCGACCCGGCCCCGGGGCCCGAGGAGGCCGCCGAGTCCTCGGAGCAGGCGCGCGCCCTCGTCACCCTCCTGGGAGAGCTCCCCGCCCACCTGCGGGGGCCGGTCGTGCTGCGCCACGTGGTCGGCCTGTCCTACGCGGAGACCGCCGCGGCGCTGCGCTGCCCCCAGGGCACGGCCAAGGCCAACGTGGCCCGCGCCCTGGCCCGGCTCCGCCTGGCCGCCGCCGAGGGCCGGCCCCGGCGCGCCGGGCCCGCCCCCCGCCCCGGCCGCGCCGTCGCACCCCGTGCCCGGAAGGAGTCCCGATGACCGCAGCCGCTGCCCGTGTGCCCGACGTGTCCCCCGGCGCGCTGCGAGCGCTGCGGACCGAGGCGCCCGCGGGGTTCACCGACGCCGTGCTGGCGCGCGTGGGGGTGGTGTCCGGCGACCGCTTCGTGCGGGTCCAGAGCCCCGCCGGCGACCTCTTCGTGGCCTTCGGCGAGGCCGGCATCAACGCCGTGTGGCCCGTGGCGCTGTTCGAGGGCGACCCGGCGCGCTTCGTCGCCCGTCACCTCGAGGAGACCGGCCGTGTGGCCACGGCCGCCTCCCGCCCCCCCGCCGGGCTGCGTGGCGCGCTGCGCAGCGGCCGCGGCGGCGCGCTGCGCTACGACCTGACCGGGCTGTCGCCGTTCGAGCGGGCCGTGCTGGCCAAGACGCTGGAGATCCCGGCCGGGGAGGTCCGACCCTACGGATGGGTGGCGCGCGAGATCGGCCGGCCCCGCGCCGTGCGCGCCGTCGGCTCTGCCCTGGGGCGCAACCCCGTGCCCGTCCTCATCCCGTGTCACCGCGTGGTGCGCAGCGACGGACGGGTGGGGAACTACGGGTTCGGTCCTCCCATGAAGCGGGCGCTGCTGCACGCCGAGGGCGTCGACCTCGAGCGCCTCGAGCGGCTGGCCGACGCCGGGGTGCGCTTCGTGGGCAGCGAGCGGACAGGGGTGTTCTGCGTGCCCTCGTGCGTCCACGCCCGCCGCATCGGCCCGGCCAACGAGGCCCGCTTCCCCAGCGCGGGCGCGGCGCTGGGCGCGGGCTACCGCCCGTGCCGGCACTGCCTGCCGGTCTCGGCGCGCGACGCGTCCTGACTCAGGTCAACGCCGCCGCCAGCCAGCGCCCCGTCGGGCTGCGCCGGGTGAGCACGCCGGCCACGGCCGCCGCCGCGCCCGCCACGGTGCACGCCGGCCCGGGGGCGGCGCCGTCGAGGAGCTCGTTCCAGAAGATGGACCATCCGCCCCCCACGGCCCGGCCGACCGGGGCGCTGGTGAGCACGCGGCCGGCCAGCGCGGCCACCCGGGGCCGGCCCACGAGCCCGGCATGGAGGGCGGCCGCCACCCGGTGGTAGGCGAGGTGCTCACCGGCGATGGCCCGCCGGTAGCGCGCCGCGGCGCCGTCCACGCCGGCGAGCACGGCCCCCGCGGCCCGCAGGCCGCTCGTCACGGCGTGGGCGATGCCCTCGCCCTGCAGCGGGTTCACCAGGCCGGCGGCGTCCCCCACGAGCAGGACGCGGCCCGATGCCACGGTGGTGCCGACCATCCCCATCTTGAGCCAGCCGCCCAGCCGGCCCGCCGCCGCGGGGCGCCCCTCCAGGAGGCCGAGCGCGCCCAGGTGCCCGAGGAAGGCGGGCAGCAGGCGGGCCGCGCCCGCCCCGGCCCGCCTGTCGGCCAGGGTGCCGATGCCCAGGCCGGCGTTGGCCCGCCCGTCGGGGCCCGGGAACAGCCACCCGTAGCCGGGGAAGGCCCGGCGCCCGTCGGGGGCCCACAGCACGATGTGGGGCAGGGTCGCCGGGGTCTCCACGTAGACGCGCAGGGCGAAGCCCCACAGCACGCGGCCCGGGTCGACGAGCCCGGCGGCGCCGGCCACGGTGCTCGTGGCCCCGTCCGCGCCCACCACCACCTCGGCGCCGAGCCCCCGCCCGTCGTCGAGCGCCACCCCTCCGCGGGGGAGGAGGCCCGCCACCCGTCCGGTGACGAGCGCCGCGCCGGCCTGGCGGGCCGCGCCCAGGAGCGCGGCGTCGAGCCGGAGGCGGGGCACGGCCACGCCGTGGCCGGGGTAGTCGAGCCCGGGGAAGCACGGCAGGCGGGCCCGTCCCCCCGTCGGGCCGACCACGACCATGTCCCCGACGTGCACCCCCGTGAGCGCCGCGCCCAGGCCGAGCGCCTCTAGGGCGGCGACGCCCCGGGGGCCCACCACGTCCCCACACGCCTTGTCGCGGGGGAACGACGCCTTGTCGACGAGGGCGACCCGGGCCCCGCCCCGGGCCAGGGCCAGCGCCGTCGCCGATCCGGCCGGGCCCGCCCCCACCACCACCGCGTCGAAGCGTCCCGTGCCCACGCCGCCACCCCCTCGGACGAGACCGGCGTCGGTGTGGGATTGTCGCAGAGTGCGGCTCGACGGATCCGCCAGCCCCCGCGACGGCCGCTTCGCCCGCCGGCTGTTCCGTGACCTCCCCGCCCGCTACGACCGGCTGGCGGAATGGCTGTCGTTGGGCCAGAACCGCCGGTGGCGGCGCGCCATGGTCGACCACGTCGCCGACGCCCACCCCCGGCTGGTGCTGGACGTGGCCACCGGCACGGCCGGGGTGGCGATCCAGCTCGCCGCGCGCACCTCGGCGCGTGTGGTGGGGGTGGACCTGACCGAGGCCATGGTGCGCCAGGGGCGCCGCGCCGTCGACGACGCCCGATGCGCGGGGCGCGTGCAGCTGGTGGTGGGCGGCGGCGAGCGCCTCCCGTTCGCGGACGGCACCTTCGACGCCCTCACCTTCACCTACCTGTTGCGTTACGTGGCCGACCCGGCCGCCACCTTGCGCGAGCTGGCCCGGGTGGTGAAGCCGGGAGGCGTCGTCGCCAACCTCGAGTTCCTCGTCCCCGAGCGCCCCTTCTGGCACTTCTGGTGGTGGGGCTACACGCGGCTGGTGCTGCCCGTGGCGGGCGCGCTCACGGGGGGCCGGGCGTGGTTCGACGTGGGCCGCTTCCTGGGCCCCAGCATCTCGGCCCACTACCGGCGCTATCCCCTCGACTGGACGGTGCGGGCCTGGCGCGCCGCGGGCATCGGCGACGTCGGGGTGCGGGCCATGAGCCTGGGGGGCGGTCTCGTCATGTGGGGGAGCCGGTCCGGTGGATGAGCGCCCTCGCCCCGCCTTCTACGCCGCCGGGCGCGGCCCGTGGCGCGACTGGTGGACCCTGTTGCACCCGCCCTACACGGCGTGGCATCTCTCCTACGTCGTCATCGGGGCCTGCGTGGCCCCCCACGTGCGCACCGACCGGATGGTGGCGACGCTGCTGGCCTTCCTCCTCGCCGTCGGGGTGGGTGCCCACGCCCTCGACGAGCTGCACGGCCGGCCGCTGCGCACCGCCATCCCCCGACGTGTCCTCGGCGCCGTCACGGTGGCGTCGGTGGCGGGGGCACTGGCCCTCGGGGCCGTGGGCGTCGGCGTCGTGGGCCTGGTCCTGGTCCCGTTCATGGTGGTGGGCCCGATCCTGGTCGTGGCGTACAACGCCGAGCTGGCCGGCGGGATGGTGCACACCGACGCCGGCTTCGCCCTGTCGTGGGGGGCGTTCCCCGTCCTCACCGCCTACGTGGCCCAGGCAGACACCCTCCGTCCCGCCGCGCTGCTGGTGGCCCTGGCCGCCGTGGCGCTGTCGTGGGCGCAGCGCAGCCTCTCCACCCCGGCGCGCCGGCTGCGCCGCTCGGTGCACCACGTCGAGGGGATGGCGACGATGGCCGACGGCACCGTCGAGCACCTCGACGCCGCCGCCCTGCTCCTGCCGCTCGAGCGCGCCCTGCGGGCCACGTCCTGGGGCATGGTCGCCCTGGCCGCCGGGCTGGCTGTGGCCCGCCTCAGCTGAGCCCGCCACCGCCGGCGGCCATGTGGCGGCGGTACCCGTCGACGGTGGCCTCCACCACGCGGTCGTGGCCCCAGCGCAGCAGGGGGTGCGCCAGCCGGGCCGCCGCCCGCATGGCGCGCGTCTGCATCTCGATGACCCAGGACACCTCGGCCCGGGTGCCACCCTCCACGGCGTCGAGCGCCAGCCGCGCCGATCCCTCGATGTCGCCGTGCACGGTGGCCTCGAGGCGCCGTGGCGGTTCGCAGGCCTCGATGACCACGCGCACGGCCATGGTGTAGGGGACGGGCGGCACCACCACGCCCCGCAGCACCGCACCCGGCGCCAGGCGCCCGCCCTCCAGGCGGAACTCCCGCAGCCACGCCCACCAGGTCTCGAAGCGCTCGCCGTGCTCGATGGAGCGCCACACCGCGGCGGGTGTTACCGGGAACTCGAAGCTCCCCCGGTAGTCGATGACATAGGGCGAGCGCGCCACGGGCCTGCCCCTCAGGCCGGCTCGCTGGGGTAGGTGCCCCGGCAGGCCGCGCACCACCGCTCCACCTCGGGCTGCGCCTCCGCCGCGCCGAGGGCCCCGTCGCCCCCGGCGGCCAGGTACACCCGGTGCACGGGCGCCAGGTCGTGGGCGGGCGCGCCGCAGTTGTCGCAGGCCGCCTCGGTCGGCGGCCCGGTCGAGGCCATGGCGGCACGGTACACTCGGTACGCAACGCGGTCCCGACGCTGCCGGCAGCCCCACGGCGCTGGACGGCAAGGAGGCCAACATGGCTGGCACGACAACGGCCGGTGGCGCGTCCGCCGGCAAGGTGACGGTCCCCGGTGTCCGGTCGCGCAAGCGGGCGCAGGGCGCCGAGCCCCTCGTCATGCTCACCGCCTACGACACCCCCGGGGCGCGCATCGCCGACGCGGCCGGCGTCGACCTCATCCTGGTGGGGGACTCGGTGGCCAACAACGTCCTCGGGCTCCCCGACACCTTGCACGTCGACGTCGCCGTCATGGCCCACCACACCGCGGCCGTGGGGCGGGCCTCTCCCCGGGCGCTCGTGGTGGGGGACATGCCGTGGATGAGCTACCACGTGTCGGTGGAGGAGACGCTGCGCAACGCGGCCACCCTCGTCCGGGCGGGCGCCGAGGCCGTGAAGCTCGAGGGCGGCCGGCCCCGCCTGGCGATGGTCGAGGCGCTCGTGTCGGCCGAGATCCCCGTCATGGGGCACCTGGGCCTCACCCCCCAGTCGGTGCACGCCATGGGCGGCTACCGGGTCCAGGCCAAGCAGGCCGAGGCGGCCGCCGCCCTGGTGGAGGAGGCCAAGGCCCTGGCCGCCGCGGGGTGCTTCGCCCTGGTCCTCGAAGGCGTGCCCGACGTGGTGGCGTCGCGGGTCACGGCGGCGGTCGAGGTGCCCACCATCGGCATCGGGGCCGGGTCGGCCTGCGACGGCCAGGTGCTCGTCTTCCACGACCTGCTCGGCCTGGGCGAGGGCCGGCCGCCCAAGTTCGTGCGCCGCTACGCGGACCTCCGGGGGGAGGCGGTGGCGGCCGCCGCGGCGTGGGCGGCCGACGTGCGCTCGGGGGCCTTCCCGTCCGACGCCGAGACCTACCACCTGCCGGCCGCCGCGGGCGACGGGGGACGCTGACCCACCCGTCGGATACCATGACCGGCGGCCTGGGACGGGGACGACCCGGCCGGGCCGTCAGAACCCTGCTCCGCCCCGAGGGTGGGGCCCCGCGGCTGATGCCCGGGTCCAGAGGGAGGTGAGCCGCGCGTGCGGCCGTACGAGACGATGGTGATCTTCGACCCCGAGGTCGAAGAGTCGCAGGTCCAGGAGGTGCTGGACCGGGCCCTCGAGGTGGTCCGGTCCAACGGGGGCACCCCGGGGGCCGTCGACCGGTGGGGGAAGCGGACCCTCGCCTACGAGATGAACAAGAAGCGTGAGGGCTATTACGTGGTGGCCGAGTTCACCGCCGAGCCCAAGGCGTCCGCCGAGCTCGACCGGTTCCTGGTGCTGGCCGACGAGGTGATGCGCCACAAGATCATCCGGCTGCCCGACACGGTCGCCGGCCGGCCCCGCCCCCGGGCGGCCGCCGGCGGGCCGCGGACGGCCGGAGCCAAGCCACCGACCGGGGGCAAGGAACACACCCGGTCCCGGGCGCCCGCCCGGGACGGGGACCGGGCCTCGGGCTGAGCTGCAGAGGAAGGAACCATGGCGAACGGCAACAACGTCGTGCTGGTCGGGAACATCACCCGGGACCCCGAGCTGCGCTTCACCCCCACCGGCCAGGCCACGGCCACCTTCGGCCTGGCCGTCAACCGCCGCTGGCAGAACCGCCAGACCCAGGAGTGGGAGGAGGCCACCTCCTTCTTCGACGTCGTGTGCTGGCGGGAGATGGCCGAGAACGCCGCCGAGAGCCTCTCGCGGGGCTCGCGGGTGATCGTCACCGGCCGGCTCGACCAGCGCTCCTGGGAGAACCAGGAGGGCGAGAAGCGCTCCAAGATCGAGGTCACCGCGGACGAGATCGGCCCCAGCCTGCGCTGGGCCACGGCCCAGGTGACCAAGAACGAGCGCCGCGGCCCGGCCGAGGGGGGCCAGGCCCCGCCCTCGCGGGTGGGGGGCTCGGCCCCGCAGAACGGCGGGTACGGCTTCGACGAGGAGCCCTTCTGAGCCATGGCGCGTAACACCGACCGGTCCTCTAGCCGCCGCGCCCCGAAGGACGCCGGCCGGCGCATCAAGAAGAAGCCCTGCGCGCTGTGCCGCGACAAGGTCGACTGGGTCGACTACAAGGACGTCCCCATGCTGCGCAAGTACATGAGCGACCGGGGCAAGATCCGCGCCCGGCGCGTCACCGGGAACTGCGCGCAGCACCAGCGCGAGATCGCGCTGGCCATCAAGACCGCCCGCGAGCTCGTCCTGTTGCCCTACACCCAGCGCACCGTGATGGAGCGCTCGGGGGGCCGGGGACGGGGCCGGGGCGAGCGACCCGGCGGCCCCGGTCGCCACGGCCCGCGCCCGCCCAGCGGCGAGGGCCCCGAGGGCGAGGCCGCCCCCGGGGCTGACCGCGCCGCCGACGGCGCCGCGGCCGCCGCCGCCCCCGCCGCCCCCGCCGCGCCCGACACGGCCGCCAACGGGGCCGGCGCCGAGCCCGTCGAGGTGGGCGCGCCGCCCGACGGGAGCGGGTGATGCGCGTCCTGCTGCGCGGTGACGTGGAGGGGGTGGGCAAGCGCGGCGACATCGTGGAGGTGGCGCGCGGCTTCGCCCGCAACTTCCTCTTCCCCACGGGCCGGGCGCTGGTCGCCTCCCCGGGGGTGGAGGCGCAGGCGGCCGCCATGCGCAGCGCCCGCGACCTGCGCGACGCCCAGGACAAGGAGGCCGCCGAGTCGGTGGCGGCCGTGCTGGGGCCGGCCACCATCACCATCACGGCCCGCGCCGGCAGCGAGGGCCGGCTCTTCGGCTCGGTGACCGCCGCCGACGTGGTCGCCGCCGTGGAGGCCCAGACGGGGGCCGTCCTCGACCGCCGCCGCGTGCACCTGGGCGAGCCCATCAAGTCGGTGGGGACCCATCTGGTCCCGGTGCGGCTGCACGCCGACGTCGAGGCCACGCTGACCGTGGAGGTCGTGGCCGGCGCCTGACGGCCGGGGCCCTCGCCCCGGTGTTCGGCGCCAACGACACAACCCCGTGCCAACCTCCACGGGTGCGACGCGCCGGCGGGCCGGGCCCAGACGAGCACTTGTCCCCAGTGGCCCCTGCCCGGGGCCCGGGTCGTCCACAGGGTTATCCACCCCTAATTCTCAGGGTTGCCCCGCTCGTTTCCCACAGGCCCGCTGGGCGAGGGTAGGGGGACCATGGCGCAGGCACTCGACAGCACGGTCCGCCGGATCCAACCCGCCGGGGGCCGGGTCCCCCCGCACAACCTCGACGCCGAGGAGTCCCTCCTGGGGGCGATGCTCCTGTCGCGCGACGCCATCGCCGCGGCGCTGGAGTGCTGCATGGCCGACGACTTCTACAAGCCGGCGCACGGGCACGTCTTCGGCGCCATCACCGCCCTCTACGCCCGGGGTGAGCCCGCCGACCCCGTGACCGTGGCCGACGAGCTGCGCCGCTCGGGGCTGCTCGAGGCGGTGGGCGACGCCTCGGTGCTCATCTCGCTGCAGGTCAACACGCCGTCCACCGCCAACGCCTCGCACTACGCCCGCATCGTGGAGGAGCACTCGCTCCTGCGCCGCCTCGTGGTGGTGGCGGGCGAGATCGCCGAGCTCGGCTACAGCGTGCCCGAGGACGTCTCCGCCGTCGTGGACCGCGCCGAGACGATGGTGTTCGAGGTGGCCCAGCGCCGCGTGGTCGACACCATGGCGCCGCTGCGCGACCTCCTGGCGGCCAGCCTCGACCACCTCGAGAACCTCTTCGCCCGGGGCGACGCCATCACCGGCGTGCCCACGGGCTACAGCGACCTCGACGACCGCCTGGCGGGCCTGCAGAAGTCGAACCTCGTGGTGGTGGGGGCGCGGCCCGCCATGGGCAAGACGAGCTTCGCGTTGGGCATCGCCCAGCACGCCGCGGTGCACGCCCGGGTGCCGGTGCTGCTCTTCTCCCTGGAGATGAGCCACCTCGAGCTCACCCAGCGCATGCTGTGCTCCGAGGCGGCGGTGGACGCCACCCGCATGCGCAACGGCCGGCTGCTCGAGTCGGACTGGCCCAAGATCTCCGACGCCATCGGGCGTCTCGGCGACGCCCCCATCTACATCGACGACAACCCGAACCTCACCGTGATGGACATCCGGGCCAAGGCGCGCCGCCTCAAGGCGCGCGACGGGCTCGGCCTGGTCGTCGT
>DATJBC010000115.1:0-2893 GCA_035515515.1 Acidimicrobiales bacterium | reverse complement strand
GCCCGCATGGCGTCGGCCTTCGACGCCGTGGACACGGTGCGCTCGGTGCTGTCGATCCTCGAGCAGCAGCTGGTGGTGGTGCAGCTCATCGAGGACATCCTCGACCGGGGGCTGTCGGTGGCCATCGGGGCCGAGCACGGCTTCGAGCCGCTGGCGTCGTGCGCGCTGGTGGTGGCGCCGGTCGCCATCGAGGGCGAGGTGGCGGGCACCGTCGGGGTGCTCGGCCCCACCCGCATGCACTACCCCCGCGCCCTGGCCGCGGTGGAGCTGGTGGGCCAGCAGCTGGGCGCCCACCTGGGGGCCACGGCCTCCACGGCCTCCACGGCCCGGGCGCCGTCGCTCCCCGCCGACGGCGACGAGGGCGCCGCCGGGGCGCGTGGTGGCGCCCGGCGCACGGCGCGCCGCTCCACGAAGGCGAGGCACGACGGTGGCCACTGACTACTACGCGCTGCTCGGGGTGGGGCCCGACGCCAGCGACGAGGACATCAAGCGCGCCTACCGGCGCATGGCCCGTGAGCTGCACCCCGACAGCACCGGCGGCGATTCCGCCGCCGAGGCGCGCTTCAAGGAGGTCACCCGGGCCTACGAGGTCCTGCGCGACCCCGAGCGGCGCGCCCGCTACGACCGCTTCGGCCCCGAGGGCGTGGACGGGCCGGCGCCCGGCGACATCTTCGGGGGCGGGATCGGCGACCTCTTCGACGCCTTCTTCGGCGGCTCCGCCGCGGGGCCGCGCCGGCGGGGCGGCCCGTCCCGGGGTGAGGACGCCGAGCTGGTGGTGGAGCTGGCGTTCCGGGAGGCGGTCTTCGGGGCGCGGCGCGAGGTCGCCTACGACGCCGCCGCCACCTGCGCCACCTGTGCGGGGACCGGCGCCCGCACGGGCACCACCGCGGTGAGCTGCCCCGAGTGCCAGGGGGCGGGCGAGCTGCGCCGGGTGCGCCAGTCCATCCTGGGCCAGGTGGTGACGGCCGTGCCCTGCCGCCGCTGCGGCGCCACCGGCGAGGTGATCTCGAGCCCGTGCCCCGAGTGCCGGGGGGAGGGCCGCGTCCGCGAGGCGCACACCGTGACCCTGGAGGTGCCCCCCGGCGTCGACCACGGGTCGACGCTGCGGCTCACGGGCCGGGGCGCGGCCGGGCCCCGGGGCGGGCCGCCGGGCGACCTCTACGTGCACCTGGCGGTGCAGCCCGACGAGCGCTTCGAGCGCGTGGGCGACGACCTCCGGGCGGACCTGCACATCCCGGTGGTGCAGGCCGCCCTGGGCGCCACGGTCGAGTTCGAGACGCTCGACGGCACCGAGCCCGTCGCCGTCCAGCCCGGCACGCAGACCGGGCACCTGATCCGCATGCGCGGACGCGGCGTCCCCCATGTGCGGGGCCGGGGCCGCGGGGACCTCACCGTGCAGGTGGTGGTGGACACGCCCACCGACCTCACCAAGGCCCAGGAGGCGTTGCTGCGCCAGCTGGCCGCCGAGAGCGGCCACGACGTGGGGCCGCCCGACGAGGGCCTCATGGCGCGCCTGCGCTCCGCCTTCGGCTGAGCGAGCGGCCCGTGGGCCCCGCCGGCGTGGGCGCCGCCGCGCAGGTCTTCGTCCCCGACCTCGAGGTCCTGTCGGTGGCGCCCCACGACGCCCACCACCTCGAGCACGCCCTGCGCCTTCGCCCCGGCGAGACCGTGGTGGCGTGCGACGGGCGCGGCGCGTGGCGCACCTGTCGCGTCAGCGCGGCGCGCCGTGAGGGGCTGCTCGAGGCGGACGGGCCCGTCCACCACGAGGGACGCCACCCCACCGAGCTCACCGTGGCCTTCGTCCCCGTGAAGGGCGGGCGGCCGGAGTGGGTCGTGCAGAAGCTCACCGAGACCGGCGTGGACCGCATCGTGGCCGTCTCGTCGGCGCGTGCGGTGGTGCGCTGGACGGCCGAGCGCCGGGCCGGCGCCCTGACCCGCCTGCGGCGCGTGGCCCGCGAGGCCGCCGCCCAGAGCCGCCGGGCCTGGCTCCCCGAGGTGGAGCTGGCCACCGACGTCGGCGAGCTGGCCGGGCGCCTGGCCCCGGTCCCCCTGGCCCTGGCCCACCCGGGCGGCCAGCGGCCCACGACGGCGCTGCCCGCCCTGGCCGTGGGCCCCGAGGGCGGCTGGGACCCCTCCGAGTCGGGGCGGGGATATCCCCTGGTGGGGCTGGGGCCCACCGTCCTGCGGGCCGAGACGGCGGCGGTGGCCGCCGGCGTGCTTCTGTGCGCGCTGCGGGCCGGGCTTGTGCACCCGGCCACATGAGGGCGGCCCGCCGTCCGAGGCCCCCCCGACCAGCCAGAACACCGAGACGGTTCTTGCAATCGCCACGCTGAGTGAGCGAGACTGACAAGGATTATCGGCGCATGTGCCTGAGGGGCGGTTGGGGGTTGGGGCACTGTTGTCACGCTCTCGCGCAGGTCGGACGGGGGCCGTCGGGTAGCACGGGACGAGCGCAGCGAGGATCTGAATGGTCATGGACACGGTGCTGACCGAAGACGACGAACAGGAGGAGTCAGCCCGAGCGGCCTATGCGCGCGCCGTGGGGTCCCGTCTCCGGGCCGTCCGCAAGCAGATGCGCCTCTCCCTCCAGGCCGTCGAGGCCATGTCCGACCAGGAGTTCAAGGCCTCGGTGCTGGGCGCCTACGAGCGCGGCGAGCGCGCCATCTCGGTGCCGCGCCTCCAGCGGCTGGCCAAGCTCTACGACGTCCCGGTGGACCAGCTCCTGCCCCAGGACGACGACGCCACGCGCTGGGGCCCCAACGGCGAGGGCAACGGCCACGGCGACAGCCCGGGCCGGGCCCGGCGCCAGCTGCGGCCCTGGGACGGCCACGACAAGGTGACGATCGACCTCACCAAGCTCAACTCGGTGAGCGGCCCCGAGCGTGACCTGCTG
>DATJBC010000114.1:0-2667 GCA_035515515.1 Acidimicrobiales bacterium | reverse complement strand
GAAGACGTAGTCCTCTTCGTCGCTCCACCCGAGCTGGTAGCGACCCAGGTCGAGATCCGTAGTGGCCATGTGGCTCCTGAGGTCGGGGAGGGGAATTTCCCCTACGTAGATAGTAACAACTACCTGGGCCAGCCGAAACGCCCCCGTCCGGCCACCGCCGTGTGGCCTGCCCCGTCGTGGCAGGCTCTGCGTTCATGGCCGCACCCCCGAGCGCCCCCCGGCGCCCCCACGTCGTCTCGGCCCACGGTGACGACCGGCAGGATCCCTGGTTCTGGCTGCGCGAGCGCGACGACCCCGAGGTCCTCGCCTACCTCGAGGCCGAGAACGCGTACACCGACCGGGAGACGGCGCCGCTCGCGCCCCTGCGCAGCACCCTCTTCGAGGAGATGAAGGCCCGCATCAAGGAGACCGACATGTCGGTGCCCGCCCGCCGGGGCCCCTGGTGGTACTACACGCGCACCGAGGAGGGGAAGGACTACGCCATCCACTGCCGGCGGCCCGCCCGCGGCTCCGACGAGCTCCCACCGGCCGGCGAGCCCGGGGGCGAGGAGCAGATCCTGCTCGACGAGAACCAGCTGGCGGGGGGGTCGGAGTACTTCGCCCTCGGTGGCGCGGCCGTGAGTCACGACCACCTCTGGCTGGCCTACTCGACCGACCGCAGCGGCAACGAGAAGTACGAGCTGCGCTTCCTTCCGCTCGACGCCGAGATGTCACCCGCCCTGGCCGCCGAGGCGGTGCCCGACACCGGGTACGGCCTCGCCTGGTCCGCCCGGGCCGAGTTCGTGTTCTACGTCCGCCTCGACGAGGCGCAACGACCCTTCCAGCTGTGGCGCCATCGCCTGGGCACCGACCCCGCCGGCGACGTGCTCGTGTTCGAGGAACCCGACCGCCGCTTCTCGCTCGGCACCGGTTTGACCCGCGACGACACCTTCGTGTTGATCGGCCTGCACAGCACCAACACGACCGAATGGCTCGCCATCCCCGCGGACGTGCCGCTGGCCCGACCGCAGGTGGTGATCCCTCGCCGCGAGGGGATCGAGTACGCGGTCGACCACCTGACGCCGGCCGTGGGCGACAGCGGGGCCGCCACGGGCTGGTTCGTCGCCCTCACCAACGACGCCGCCCAGGACTTCCGCGTCGTCGCCGCCCCCGACGCCGCGCTGGGCGCGAACGCCGAATGGCGCGAGGTGGTGCCCCACCGCCCGGGGGTGCGCGTCGAGGACGTCGACGCCTTCGCCGGTGCCCTCGTGCTGAGCGAGCGCACCGAGGCCCAGACCCAGGTACGCCTGCTGCCCCTCCCCCAAGGCGAGGGGGACCATCCCTTCGTCGGCGACCTGCTCGAGTCGGGCTGGATCGTCCCCAGCATCGACAGCCCCTCGTCGACCTGGGTCGGTGCCAACCCCGAGCCGGACTCGCCGGTCCTGCGCATCGGCCGCACCTCGCTGGTCACGCCGTCGAGTGTCCTGCAGATCTCCCTGGACGGGCGAGAGGAGACGCTGCTCAAACAGGAGCCGGTGCTGGGCGACTTCGACTCCTCGCACTACGCCACCCATCGGGAATGGGCCGTCGCCCCGGACGGGACGAGGGTCCCGATCTCGGTGGTGCACCGGGTGGGGCTGGAGCTGCCCGCCCCCTGCGTCCTCTACGGCTACGGCGCCTACGAGATCAGCATCGACCCTTCGTTCTCGCACCACCGGCTCTCGCTCCTCGACCGCGGGGCGGTCTACGCCATCGCGCACGTACGCGGTGGCGGGGAGCTGGGGCGCGCCTGGTACGAGGGCGGCCGCATGGAGCACAAGGCGAACACGTTCTCGGACTTCATCGCCTGCGCCCGCCACCTCACCGACGTCGGCATCGCCCGTCCCGGGGCGTTGGCCGGGCGGGGCGGTTCGGCGGGCGGCCTGCTCATCGGCGCGGTCGCCAACCAGGCGCCCGGGCTCTTCCGCTCCCTGGTGGCGCAGGTGCCCTTCGTGGACTGCGTCACGACCATGCTCGACGACGAGCTGCCGCTCACGGTCGGCGAATGGGAGGAGTGGGGCAACCCCCTGGCCGACGAGGCGGCCTACCGACGCATGCTCACCTACTCCCCCTACGACAACGTGAGCGGCGTCAACCCCGATGGGGCGCCCCGCACGTATCCCGACCTCTTCGTCACCGGCGGGCTGAACGACCCCCGGGTCGCCTACTGGGAGCCGGCGAAGTGGGTCGCCAAGCTGCGCGCCCTCGCGCCCTCGACGCGGGTGCTCCTGCGCACCGAGCTCGGTGCGGGCCACGGCGGCCCGTCCGGCCGCTACGAGGCCTGGAAGGAGGAGGCCCTGGTGCTGGCCTTCCTTCTCGACACGCTGGGCCTGGCGCCCCCAGACGCGGGGGCGGGGGCTCCTAGGCCGTCGACGGCGTCGTCTGGAACGTCAGCGTGAAGGGCGCCTGGTAGCCCAGGGGCAGCGTGACGGCCGAACCGTTGACGGTGGCCGCGAAGGAGCCCGGCGCCCCGGCGATCACCGTCACCGGACCGGTGGCGGCGATCGTGTGCGACTGACCCGGGTAGAGCGTCGCCGTGAACAGCACCGAACCGTTCGCGGTGTTCGTGGCCTGGACCCAGCACTCGCCCGCGGTGGCGGCGACCGAGAGCGAGTAGTTCGGCGCGGCCACCTGGTAGGTCGCGGTGTG
>DATJBC010000113.1:0-4283 GCA_035515515.1 Acidimicrobiales bacterium | reverse complement strand
GGGGTGACCCACTCGCTGTGGGTGCTCGACTCCCCCGCGGTGATGGAGCGGATCATGCGGGCGGTGGACGACGCCCCCGTGGTCATCGCCGACGGCCACCACCGCTACGCCACGGCCCTCGCCTACATGGCCGAGCGGCGCGCCGCCAACGACGGCGCCCCCGGCGACTACGACAGCGTGATGGCCTTCGTGGTCGAGCTGTCCGAGCACGAGCTGTCGGTGGGGCCCATCCACCGCACGCTGGCCGGCCTCGATGACGACGTCGACCTCCCCGAGCACTTCGGCCGCTGGTTCGACATCGTCCACGCCGGCCCCACCGACGACCAGCTCGTCGAGGCGGTGGCCACGTCGCGGGCGCTCGCCCTCGTGACCCCCTCCGACGTGTGGCTGCTCACGCCGCGCGAGCAGACCTACACCGAGGCCGGGTCCGACCTCGACTCCAGCCTGGTGGCGCTGGCCACCGGCGCCCTGGCGGGCGTGGAGGTCTCCTACGTGGCGGACTGGCGGGCCGCCGCCGGGGCCGTGACCTCCGGGGGCGTCCAGGCGGCGGTGCTCCTGCGCCCCGTGACGGTGGACCAGATCTCGGACTGGGCCCACTCCCGCCAGCGCATGCCGCCCAAGAGCACGTTCTTCCACCCCAAGCCCCGGACGGGGATGGTGTTCCGGCCCGTGGAGGGCTGAGGAACAAGGGCGTCGCGGCGGGCCCCCTTCGTCGTGGCCGACCGGCCACGACCTTCGCCGCGAGCGCCCTGTTCCTGTCCCCCTGCGGGGCCACCGGGTCACGTCCCGCCAGGTAGTGACGCTCGGGGCCCGTTGTCCTATCGGCGTGTTGCCCGGCGCGGTTGAGCCGCCCCCCGGGCCTCAGCCGGCGACGGTCCAGGTCCCGCCCGAGGTCAAGAGGACCGAGAGGTCGCCCGGGCCCCGCCGCTCGCTGGCCTCGAGGAGCTGGCGGGCCATGGCGTCGCCGTACTCCGGGCGCTCCACGGCCCGGAAGACGCCGATGGGGGTGGGCTCGTAGGGGCCCCGGGCCAGGCGGCTCAGCTGGAAGGCGAGCCCCGGCTCGTCCCGCCGCTCGTCGTGGACCAGGACGGCGTCCTCGCCCACCTCGTCGACCTCGGCGATGCGCAGTCGGCCGTCGGCGCCCATGACCACGCCGTGCTGCTGCTCGGAGCCGAAGCGGATCGGCTCGCCGTGCACCAGCGGGATGAGGTTGTCGGCCCGGACGTCGCGGCCGGTGATCTTTTCGAAGGCCCCGTCGTTGAAGACGTTGCAGTTCTGGTAGATCTCCACGAAGGCGGCGCCGGTGTGGTCGTGCGCCCGCCGGAAGATCTCCTGCATGTGCTTGCGGTCCATGTCGTGGGTGCGGGCCACGAAGCTGGCCTCGGCCCCGAGCGCCAGGCTGACGGGGTTGAAGGGGGTGTCGAGCGACCCGAAGGGCGTCGACTTCGTGACCTTGCCCTGCTCGGAGGTGGGCGAGTACTGGCCCTTGGTGAGCCCGTAAATCTGGTTGTTGAAGAGCAGGATCGTGATGTTGACGTTGCGCCGCAGGGCGTGGATGAGGTGGTTGCCGCCGATCGACAGCGCGTCGCCGTCGCCGGTGACGACCCACACGTCGAGGTCGGGACGCGTCACGGCCAGCCCGGTGGCGATGGCCGGCGCCCGGCCGTGGATCGAGTGCATGCCGTAGGTGTTCATGTAGTAGGGGAAGCGCGCCGCGCAGCCGATCCCCGACACGAACACGGTGTTCTCGCGCCGCACCCCGAGGTCGGGGAGCAGCATCTGCAGGGCCGCCAGGATGGAGTAGTCCCCGCAGCCGGGGCACCACCGGACCTCCTGGTCCGAGGTCCAGTCCTTGCGGGTGGTGACGGGGACCGTGGTGTCGGTCATCAGCTGGCCACGTCCTGTCCCTCGTCGTGCACCGTGGCGTCGGTGCCGAGCATCTCGAGCACCGCCTCCTCGATCTCGGCGGCCCGGAAGGGCACCCCCTGGATCTTCGACAGCGTCTTGGCGTCGACCAGGAAGTCGGCCCGCACCAGCTTGGCCAGCTGCCCCAGGTTGGCCTCGGGCACGAGCACCTTGCCGTAGGCGTGCAGGACCTCGCCCAGGTTGGTCGGGAAGGGGTTCAGGTGGACCAGGTGCGCGTGGGCGACCTTGAGGCCCCGGGCCCGGATGCGGCGCACCCCGGCGGCGATGGCCCCGAAGGTGGACCCCCATCCGAGGATGAGCACGGGCGCCCCGCCCACCCCGTCGGGGTCGTCGACCGACAGCGGGGCGATGGCGTTGGCGATGCCGGCCACCTTGGCCGCCCGCAGGTGCACCATGTGCTCGTGGTTGACCGGGTCGTAGGAGACGTTGCCCGAGCCGTCGTCCTTCTCCAGCCCGCCGATGCGGTGCTCGAGGCCCGGCGTGCCCGGCACCGCCCACGGGCGGGCCAGGGTGTCGTCGTCGCGGACGTAGGGCCAGAACACCGGGGTTCCCCCCTCGTCGGTGTGGTTGGTGGCGGTGGCGAACCCGGCCCGGATGTCGGGGAGCGACGCCACGTCGGGGAGCCGCCACGGCTCGGCCCCGTTGGCCAGGTAGCCGTCCGACAGCACGATGACGGGCGTCCGGTAGGTGATGGCCAGGCGGGCCGCCTCGATGGCCACCTCGAAGCAGTGCGACGGCGTCATGGGGGCGACGATGGGCACGGGTGCCTCCCCGTGGCGCCCGAACATGGCGTGCAGGAGGTCGGACTGCTCGGTCTTGGTGGGCAGGCCGGTCGACGGCCCACCCCGCTGGATGTCGATCACGAGCAGGGGCAGCTCGAGGCTGACCGCCATGCCCACCGACTCCGCCTTGAGGTCGACGCCGGGCCCGCTGGTGGTGGTGACGCCCAGCGCGCCGCCGAAGGCCGCGCCGATGGCCGCCCCGATGCCGGCGATCTCGTCCTCGGCCTGCAGCGTGCGCACGCCGAAGTGCTTGTGCTTGGACAGCTCGTGGAGGATGTCCGACGCCGGCGTGATGGGGTACGAGCCCAGGAAGAGGGGCAGTTCGGCCTGGTGGGCGGCGGCGATGAGCCCCCATGCCAGAGCGGTGTTGCCCGTGATGTTGGTGTAGGTGCCCGGGGCCAGCGCGGCGGGCCGCACCTGGTAGTGGGACTCGAAGAGCTCGGCCGTCTCGCCGAAGTTGTAGCCCGCCTTGAACGCCCGCGTGTTGGCGTCGAGCACCATCGGGCTGTTGGTGAAGCGCTTGTCGATCCACTCCAGGGTGGGTTCCACCGGGCGGCTGTAGAGCCAGCTGACCAGTCCCAGGGCGAAGAAGTTCTTGGACCGCTCGGCGTCACGGGGCTTGACCCCGGCCTCCTTGGCGACCTCCATGGTGAGCGAGGTCATGGGGACCTCGTACACCTTGTAGGACACCAGGGCGCCGTCGGTGAGGGGGTTCGAGCGGTAGCCGGCCTTCTCGAGGGCGCGCTCGTCGAAGGCGTCGACGTTGACGATGAGGGTGCCCCCCGGGGCCACCGCCCCCACGTTGGCCTTGAGGGCGGCCGGGTTCATGGCCACGAGCACGCTGGGGGCGTCCCCCGGCGTGAGGATGTCGTGGTCCGAGATGTGGACCTGGAAGGCCGACACCCCGGCGAGGGTCCCCGCCGGGGCCCGGATCTCGGCCGGGAAGTCCGGCAGGGTGGCCGTGTCGTTGCCGAACAGGGAGCTGACCGAGGTGAACTGCGTGCCGGTCAGCTGCATGCCGTCGCCGGAGTCCCCGGCGAAGCGGATGACCACCCGGTCGAGCTCGGTGATCTGCGGATGTGTCGCGGTGGACACCGTTGTCCTCCGTCGTCGCGGTCGAAGGGCGCCCCCGCCCGTGTTCCGCGCGGACGGGCGCCGTGACGCGTGCTGGCGTCAACCGAGCATACCGCCGTGACCCGGCCGCCCCGGCCACCGGGCCCCGCCTGCGGGCCGCACGCCGTCGCCAGTCGGGCGCCGGCGGTGGCCGCCGCCAGGCGCACCGGCGGCATCCTCCGAGGCGGGACGGTCAGGCGATGGTGACCGAGGAGTCGAGGAACACGTCCTGCACGGCGTGGAGCAGCTCGACGCCGTCGGCCATGGGCCGCTGGAAGGCCTTGCGCCCCACGATGAGCCCGGTGCCCCCGGCCCGCTTGTTGATGACCGCGGTGCGCACCGCCTCGGCCAGGTCGTCGGCGCCCTTCGACTCGCCGCCGGAGTTGATGAGCCCGATGCGCCCGGCGTAGCAGTTCACGACCTGCCAGCGGGTCCAGTCGATGGGGTTGTCCGTGGTGAGCT
>DATJBC010000112.1:0-2784 GCA_035515515.1 Acidimicrobiales bacterium | reverse complement strand
CGTCCTTCGAGGGCGTGATCGGCAAGGACCTGTCCAACCCCGTCCCGGCGTGGGCCGAGCACCAGGCCGAGGGCGGCGTCGTCCCCTACGGCCTCACCACCGACATGGACGCCCCGGACCCCGACCCCGGCGAGGAGTACCCGCACACCAACACCCAGCTCTTCAACATCCTGGCGGAGGAGAACCGCTTCAGAGACGCCACCGAGATGCACCCCACCTGGAACGCACCGGCGCCGAGCCAGGTGCCCACCATGGACGGGTTCGTCACCGACTACGTCAGCTTCCTCACCGTCGAGCTCGGCCGCCAACCCACCGTCGGGGAGTACCGCCAGATCATGACGGGCTACGGCCCCGAGCAGGTGCCGGTGCTCAACGCCCTCGCCCGGGGCTTCGGGGTGTTCGACCACTGGTTCTCCGAGGTGCCGTCGCAGACCATGGCCAACCGCTCGTTCTGGACGGCGGGGTCGTCCTCGGGGTTCGTCGTGAACCGGCCGTTCACCAACTTCATGCGCCGCAACACCGCCGAGACGGTCTTCGAGCGCCTCGAGCGCCACGGCCGCAGCTGGAAGGTGTACGTGCTCGAGCCCGACCCCCTGTCGTTCACCGGGCTCATCCACCACGAGCGCCTGAAGGACCGCTTCGCCACCCACTTCGTCCCCTTCAGCGAGTTCGAGCGCGACGCCGCCGCCGGCACGCTGCCGAACCTCTCGCTCGTCGAGCCCAACCTCATGGCCGGCCACTGCGACTACCACCCCGCCTTCGGCCGGGCGCTGTTGCCGGGGATCGACATCCGCATCGACGCGCCCTCGTCGGTGCTGGGCGGGGAGGCCTTCCTGGCGCGGCTGTACGAGGCGGTGCGCGGGGCGCGCGCGGTGGGCGGGTCCAACGTCTTCAACACGGTGCTGTTCGTGGGGTGGGACGAGCCCGGCGGCACCTATGACCACGTGCCGCCCGGCCCGGTGGCCCCCCCGGACCCCGCCGCGCCGCCGGGGCAGCTGGGCTTTCGCTTCGACCGCTCCGGCTACCGGGTCCCGGCCGTCCTGGTGTCGCCCTGGGTGGAAGAGGGCTCGGTCTACACCGAGGAGTACCGGCACACCTCGCTCTTGGCCACGCTTCGACGGCGGTGGGGACTGGGCGAGCCCTTCTCGGGTCGTGACGCCGAGGCCGCGGCCTTCGACCATCTCCTCTCCCGGGCCACGCCCCGCCACCCCGACGACTGGCCGGAGGTGCACCCGAGGCCCGTCCCCGCCTACCAGCAGGAGCACGCGGACGCCCGCCACGCCCTCTCCGCGCTGGGCCGCCACCTGGCGCACGGGCTCTACGAGCACGCCCGCCATGCGGCCGAGCTCCCCCATCCCCCCGATGCGGACCCCGAGGTGTCACCGGAGCTGGCCATCGACTTCGCCACCTACGTCGGCGCCCGGCTGTTCCCGGGGCTGGCCCGGAGGTCGTAGCTGGACGTAGCACCTCTTGCTACACTGGCCTCGTGGCACGGGTCATCCCCCAGCGGGCGTTGCGGAACGACAACGCCAAGGTGATCGACGCCGTGGCGGAGGGCGAGAGCTTCGTCATCACACGCAACGGGGTGCCGGTGGCCGAGATACGGCCGGTGCAGGGGGCTCGGCGCACCCGGGTGCCCAGACACGAGCTGCTGGCCCTGGCGGCCAGCGGGCCCCATGTGGACGCTGCGGGCTTCCGCTCCGATCTCGACCGACGGTTGGACCAGAGCCTGTAGTGGCGGCCGGCCTCCTCGACACCTCGGTCGTCATCGACTGGGACGACCCCACGGTCGCCGCGGCACTTCCCGACGAGGTGTGCGTGAGCGCCGTCACCCTCGCCGAGCTCTCCGCCGGCCCGCACCTGGCCTCCGCTCCGGTGGAGGCCGCTCGACGCCAGGCTCGTCTCCAGCAGGTCGAGGGGGCCTTCGAGCCCCTTCCCTTCGACGCCGCAGCCGCTCGGAGCTTCGGACAGATCGTGGCGGCGGCCGTCGGGGGGGGCCGCTCGCATCGGCGACGAGCGACGGACCTCCTGATCGCGGCGACGGCACACGCCAACGGGCTCGCCCTCTTCACCCGGAACCCCTCGGATTTCGGTGATCTCGGGGGTCTGGTCGACGTCGTGGGGAGCTGAGGACCTCGGAGGGCCCGGGACCTGGCCCGATAGAATGACCGGCCTTGCCCGGCGCGGACCCCACCCGGTCGTGCGAGAAGAGCATGCGCTCGTAGCTCAATTGGATAGAGCATCTGACTACGGATCAGAAGGTTGGGGGTTCGAGTCCCTCCGAGCGCGCTGAGTGCGGAGACTGGTACTGCGAGTGGCAGCAGGCCGGCGGGGAGTTCGTTTCGCAAATTGTCAGTGGAGCGCCTCTACGCCCAACGGCTCAGGTGACCGTCACTCCTCTAGGCCTTGCACCCGCAGCGGTGCCGGAAGCGTTCCCAGCCGAGCTCGCTGAAGGGTCTCCAGCTGCCGCAGCAGCTTCTCCGACGAGTTCTCCAAGCTCTTCTTGTATCGGAGCAGCGTGTCCATCTCGTCGTAGTCCGGAAGGTGAGCCCGCGCCTGGCGGTCCCGTTGCCGAGATTTGGCCAGCTGGCGATCCCGCAACCCTTGCTCCGCCTCGGTGGCCGCCATGTAGGCCTCGGTGAGGTTGTCGACCATCGCAGCGATGACGTCCTCCTCGGGTGCGTCCCAGGCCAGCGCGGCGACAGTGATGAGCTTCTTCACGTAGGCGACACTGCCCGCCGGGCAGGCTGGGCCGGGGGTAGGCGCCTCCACGTCAACGGGACC
>DATJBC010000111.1:0-4478 GCA_035515515.1 Acidimicrobiales bacterium | reverse complement strand
GTGGAGAGCCCGTGCGACAGCTCGTCGTTGTGGGACTGGATCTCAGACGACACCGCCTGGAGGTCCGAGATGGCCGACGACAGCGTCCCGTGGGTGCCGGACTCGATGGTGGCCAGCTCACCGGCGGCGGTGCCCAGGTTCCCGAGGGTCTGGTCGAGCAGGTCGTTGTGGCTGGAGAGCGACTGCGACAGCGACTGGAGGTTGCCGATCACCGCCCCCAGGTCGCCGCTGCGCCGCGACAGCGCCGAGAACACCTGGTTCAGGTTGCCGATGACCTGGCCCACCTGGGTGTCGACCGACCCCACCGTGTTCGACACCGCGGCGGCGTTGTCGATGAGCTGGTCGATCTCGCTCTCGTCGCCCTGGAGGGCATCCGCGAAGCTCTGCACGATCTGGTTGGCCTGCTGGGGGTGGATGGCGCCCAGCAGCGGCCCCAGCGCGTTGAGGAGGGCCCCCACGTTGGCCCCGGCCACGTTGCTCGACAACGGCAGCACCGCCCCGGCGCCGAGCACGGGGCCGCGGGCGGCGGGATAGAGGTAGAGGAACTGCTGGCCGATGACGTTGTGCCACTGCAGCCCCACCTGGGTGCCACGCCGCAGGTGCACGTCGTCGTTGACGGTGAAGCTCACCAGCGCGTGGGCCCGCTGCACGGCGACGCCCGTCACCTCGCCCACGGTGACGCCGGCGATCTTGACGTCGTCCGAGGGCCGCAGCCCGGTGGCGTCGGCCAGCTCCGCCTGGTACGTCGTGCGGTGCGAGAAGAAGCTGATGTTGCCGATCTTGGCGGCCAGGAGGGCCAGCACGACCAGGCACGCCAGCGCGAAGGCGAGCACCTTGAAGGCGGTGGGATGCAGGAAGCCGCCGCGCCGCAGGCGCACGCCCAGGGCGCGCAGGGCGCCGCCCCTCACGGCAGCCCCCCGAGCAGCCCGCCGCCCCCGCCGCCCGCGTTCGTCCCCGAGGAGCCGCCCCCGAGGAGCCCGCCGCCGCCGCTCGTGCCCGAGCCGGTGCCGAGGAGGCTGCCCATCAGGCCCCCCAGGCCCGTCTGCGTGGTGGGCTGGGGCGCGGTGACGGCCTGGTAGGTGTCGGTGGACAGCTTCTGGCCCGCCTGGGCGCTGGCGGTGCTCGACGACGCCGGGGCCGCCCCGCTCGCCTGGGCGGCGTCGAAGGCGTGCAGCTGGCTGGTGCAGTCGAGCGGCGTCCCCGCCCCGGTGAGCGCCTGCTGGAGGGGCTCGAGGAACGACAGGCCCGGCGACGCCGGGGCGAGCAGGTCGCACACGAAGGTGTTGATGTCGCCGAAGAGCACGAAGGTCTGGAAGTACCCGAAGTGCGACCCGTCGGGGAGGACCTCGTTGGGGCTGAGGGCGTCGGCGAAGCGCTGCATGTAGACCGCCAGGCCGGCGATGACCTGGCCCACGTCGGACTGGCGGGTGAGCAGCATGCGGGCCACGTTGTCGCCCGCGTGCAGAAGCGTCTCGATGTCGGGGTGGTACGCCGACAGCAGCTGGGCCAGGTCCTCTGCGAACGGTGCCAGCGTGGTGAGGAGCTTCTGGTAGGCAGCCGAGGCGCTGTTGAAGGCGGGCAGCGCCGTGTTCGACGCCCGGGCGATGGCGTTGAACGACGACGCCGTGGGCGTGAGCGCGCGCTGGAAGGCGCTGAAGGAGTCCAACGCGCCCAGCTGGGCGGGCAGGGTGCGGTCGAGGAGGTCCGCCAACCGGGCACCGTCGTCGATGCTGGCCGCGACGGTCGGCCCCTCGTTGACCGAGGCCGCCGCGAGGTCGGACACGAGCGACGACAGGTCGGGCGCGTCGATCTTGGCCAGCAGCGGGTCGGCGGCGGCGAAGAGGTCGCCGAGCTCGGCGGACACCGCCGTGTGCGCCACGGTGCCCCCGGCGGGCAGGGCGGCGCCACCGTCGTGGGGCCCGAAGGTGAGCTGCACCTCCTCCGCCCCGAACACGTTGATGGGGCGGATGGTGGCCAGCGCGTCGGCCGGGACCCGGAAGGAGCGGTCGATGCGCATCCCCACCACGGCCCGGCGCCGCACCAGGGCGATGGTCGCCACCCGGCCCACCTGCACCCCGCGGTAGGTCACCGCCGAGCCCGAGTGCAGGCCCTCCCCCGCCTTGGCGAAGCTCCCCGTGAGGGCGTACTCGCCCGAGAACGCGCCGTCGGAGGCCCGCACCACGGCTACGACCACGCCGGCCGCCAGCGCGGCGGCCACCGCCACGGCGAGCACGCGCAGGGAGCGGCGCGGCTTCATCCCACCAACCTCGCCGTCGAGCTCGCCCCGCCGAACATGATGGTGGACAGGAGCAGGTTGAGGACCACGACCATGATGATCGAGATGCGGATGGCGCGGCCGGCCGCCACGCCCACGCCCGCCGGCCCCCCGGTGGCGGTGTAGCCGTAGTAGCAGTGGATCATGGTCACCGCCACCGCGAAGACCATGGCCTTGACGAAGGAGTAGACGATGTCGATGGGCGGCAGGAACAGGCGGAAGTAGTGGGTGTAGACGCCGGTGGAGAGGCCGAAGAACTTCGTCACCACCAGCTGGGTGGCCACGTAGCTGGCGAAGAGGGCGGCCAGGTACAGCGGGATCATGCAGATGAGCGCGGCCCACACCCGCGTCGTGACCAGGTAGGTGAAGCTGTCCACGCTCATGACCTCGAGCGCGTCGATCTCCTCGGAGATGCGCATGGCGCCCAGCTGGGCCGTGAAGCCCGCCCCCACCTGGGCGGCGAGGGCCACCCCGGCCACCAGCGGCGTGATCTCGCGGGTGTTGGCGAGCGACGAGATGACGCCGACGAAGGCCTGCGCGCCGATCTGCTGCAGGCCCGTGAAGCCCTCCAGGCCCACCTCGGTGCCCGTGAAGAAGGCGATGCTCGTGACCACGAAGAACATCCCGCCCCCGATGACGAGGGCCCCCGTCCCGATGGTGATGTCCGACACCAGCGTGGTGATCTCGCGCCGGTAGCGCAGGCCGCGCGGCAGCGACACCACCACCTTCAGGTAGAAGGCCAGCTGGTCGAAGGCGAGGTCGGCCACCGACGCCACGCCGCCGCCCGCCGCCCGGGCGCGCCGGCGCAGCCCCCAGCCCGCCCCGGCCAGCGCGCCGCCGGCACGGGAGCGGCCCAGGTGGGCGGGGGCCGTCGCCACGTCAGATCACCTTCTGCGGGACGAAGTTGAAGTACAGGACGGTCAGTACGAAGTTGACGAAGAAGGCGAGCACGAAGGTGATGACGACGGCCTGGTTGACGGCGTCACCCACGCCCTTCGGACCGCCCTTTGCGTAGAGGCCCTTGTAACAGGCCACCATGGCGGCCAGGAAGCCGAACACCGCCGCCTTGAACAGCGCCATCCACAGGTCGGCGAGCTGGCTCAGCTCCGAGAAGGTGGCGAAGAAGCTGCTCGTGGTGATGTGGATGGAGTGCGTGCCGAAGTACAGCCCGCCGGCGATGCCCGCCGCGCTCACCACCGCGTCGAGCAGCACCGCCACGAAGGTGGCCGCCAACAGCCGGGGCAGCACCAGCCGGTGCAGCGGGTTGACCGCCATGACCTCCATGGCGTCGAGCTCGTCGCGGATGCGCCGCGAGCCGAGGTCGGCGCACATGGCCGACCCCCCGGCCCCCGCGATGAGCAGGGCCGTGGCCACGGGTGCCTGCTCGCGCACCACCGCCAGGACCATGGCCGCGCCCAGCTGCGACTGGGCGCCGATCTGTTGCAGGAGGGATCCGACCTCGAGGGCGATGACGATGCCGAAGGGGATCGACACCAAGATGAGGGGCAGCGTCGTCACCCGGGCCAGGAACCAGCACTGGTCGAGGAATTCCCCCACCGGCAGGCCGCGCCGCACCAGCAGGCGCATGGACTCGAGCGCCACGGCGAACATGGCGCCGATCTCGCGCACCACGTTGGTGGCCTTCTGCCCGACCGGCGTGGTCACTGCACTCACATGCGCACCCCCTTCCGCGGGCTGCCGGCGCGCCGAGAGACGGCACAACCAGAGCCGCTGTGGTGCGCCCCCTCGGCCGGCGTCCCGCCGCGCCGACCTGCTCTGCGCCCGATGGGCCTTCCCCTCGGCGCGTTCGCATAGGAAAACGGGGGCGGGCCTGGGACCTTGCGGTGGCGCGAGGCCGGACCGTGCCCCTCCGGGCGCGCCGCGACCGCTCCCACCTGGGCGCCGGCCGTCGGCGCCCCCGGCGTCAGCCGGCCGACGCCGGCGTCAGCGCGCCGTGGAGGTCAGCAGCCCGCCCACCGTGGAGGTCACGCCGGCCACGCCGCCGGGGAGGGCGGGGGCCGTGGGCACCGTCCCGTCCAGGACGGTGCCCACGGTGGACAGCGCGTTCGACAGCGCGCCGCCCGCCGCCGGGACCTGCGACGCCGCCTGGCCCACCGTCTGCACCACCGCGCACGGTGCGGTGGCGCACGCCGTGGCGCCCTCGGGGACCTGCGCCCCTGCGCCCGGGGCGCCCGTCGTCCCC
>DATJBC010000110.1:0-5923 GCA_035515515.1 Acidimicrobiales bacterium | reverse complement strand
GCCGCCGCCGCGGGGTGCTGCGTGGTGGCCTACAACGTGCGCGGCATGCGCGAGGTCATCGACCCCGCCACCGGCCTGCTCGTCCCCCGGGGCGACCGCCGGGCGTTGGTGGCGGCGGTCGACTCGTTGCTGGCCGACCCGGGCCGGCGCGCCGTGCTGGGCCAGGAGTGCCGGCGGCGGGTGCTCGAGCGGTTCTCCGAGGGCGATGTCATCGCCCGCCTGCGCCGCGTCTACGGCGAGCTGGACCGGGCGGCGTGAGGGCAGTGGCGCCGTGACGATATCGGGTGGCCCGGTGTGTGTGACCGTCGACGTCGAGGACTTCTTCGACGGCATGGCCGTGCTGGGCGAGCACCTGCCCCGGCGGCCCCGGGCCGAACGGGCCCTGGCGCCGTTGCTCGAGCGCCTGGAGGCCCAGCCCACCAAGCCCAAGCTGACGCTGTTCGTGGTGGGGGACACCGCCGCCCAGGCCCGCCAGGACCTGGCCGCCTTCGCGGCGGCGGGCCACGAGATCGCCAGCCACGGCCCCGACCACGGGCGCCTGCCCGAGGGCGGGCTCGTGCCGTGGCTGCGCAAGGGCCGGGAGATGCTCGAGGACCTCCTGGGGCTGGCGGTGCGGGGCTTCCGCTCGCCGCGCTTCGACGTCCCCGCCGAGCGGGGCCTCGCCGGCTACCGCCACGACCTGGCCGAGGCGGGCTTCGACTACGTGAGCGACACCCGTCGGCTGGGCTCCGGCTCCCCGGTGCGCGAGCTGCCCGTGCTGAGCTGGCGCGGGGTGCGCGTGGGCGGGGGCAGCTACCAGCGCCTCCTGCCCACGGGCGCCGTGGTGGCCGCCGCCCGCCGCTGCCCCGGTCCGGCGGTGCTCTACTACCACTCCTACGACTTCGACGGCACGCTCCCCGGCGTGCGCGCCGTGCGCTCCGCCCAGCTCGCCCGCCAGGTGCTGGGCCGGGGCCGCATCGCCCCCGTGGTGTGGCGCCTCACGGCGCGCCTGGGCAGTGAGACCTGTGGCCGTGCCGCCGGCTGAGTTCCGCTCCTACTTCCACGCCCGGGCCGGGCGCTTCGCCGCCTTCTACCGCAGCGAGCCGGTGGCCCGGGCCCTGGGCCGGGGCCCGCTCTTCGACCGCCTGCGCGGCGCGGTGGACATCGCCCGCGCCCTGGGCGCCCGGCGCGTCCTCGACGTGGGCTGCGGGAGCGGCCCGCTGTTCGCGCCCCTGGCCGAGGCGGGCATCCACGTCACCGCGCTCGACCCCGCCCCGGCCATGGTGGCCATGGCCCGCGCCGCGGCGGCGCGCTACGGCGGCCTGGTGGAGGTCCAGGAGCGGGGCTGGGAGGCCATCGACGAGCGCGACGCCTACGACCTGGCCGTGGCGCTCGGGGTCTTCGACTACGTGGACGAGCCGGTGGCGCTGCTCGAGCGCATGGGGGCCGCCGCCCCCCACGTGGTCGGGTCGTTCCCCACGCCGGGGCTGCGCACGGGCCTGCGCCGGGTCCGCTACGGGGCGCGCGGCGTGCACGTGCACGGCTACGACGCCCCCGCCCTGGCCGACCTGGGCGCCCGCGCCCAGCTGCGGGTGGCCGAGCTCAGGCCCCTGGGGCGCGCGGGTTTCCTGGCCCACTACGCCCGGCTCGAGCGCTGACGGCGCCCGCCACGAGCGGGGACAGGAACGCCGTCCAGCACGCCGCCACGGCGTCCAGGCTGAACTGCGCCGCGCACCGCTGGCGGGCCGCCGCCCCCATGCGCCGCCGCAGGCCGGGGTCGGCGACCAGCCGGGCGGTGGCGTCCACCATGGCCTCGGCGTCCTCGGCGTCCACCACGAAGCCGGTCACGCCGTCCTCCACCACCGACGACACCCCGGGCACGGCGCTGGCCACCACCGCCAGGCCCGTGAGCCCCGCCTCGATGAGCACCCCGGGCATGCCCTCGCCGGTGGGCCGGCTGGGGAACACGAACAGGTCCGCCCCCCGCAGTACCTCGGCCACGTCGGCGCGCGACCCCAGCAGGCGCACGCCGGCGGCGGCCGCCCGCTCCTCGAGCGACGCCTTGAGGGGCCCGTCACCACAGGCCACGGCGCGCACGGGCATGCCCCGGCGCCGCAGGGCGTCCACCACCGCCACGAACCGGTCGGGCCGCTTGCCGGTGGTGAAGGCGCCCACGAAGGCGACCGTGGGGGGCTCGGGATGGGGCCCGTCGGGCGGGTGGAACTCGGCGGGGTCCCGGCCGTTGGGGGCGAGGAGCGAGCGCGCCGGCGGCACGCGCAGGAGCCGCCGGACCTCGTCGAGGACCTCCGACCCCTCGCACGCCACCACGTCGGCGCGCCGCACCAGGGCGCGCCAGGCGCGCACCCGGGCGGGACGCGCCGCGTGCTCGAAGGTGCCCGTGGCGTAGTAGGCGAGGGGGCGACGGGCGCCCAGGGTGGCGGCCACGAGGTACTTGAGGGGGTCGCCCCCGTGGGCCACGAGGACGGCGGGGTCGAGCCGGCGCAGCTCGGCGCGCAGGCGCCGCGCCAGGCGGACGTCGAACCCCACCCCGGCCTGGCCGCGCGCCGGGTGGGCGAGGTCGACGTCCACCGGGACGCCGCTCGGCCCGGCGAACAGGCTGAGGAGGCGGTGGTGGCGCGCACCGGGCACGTCGAGGACCGTGGCCAGGGCCCGCGCCTCGCGCTGGGCCCCGCGGGCCACCGCCGTGGGGATCACGTGGAGGACCAGCGGCGGCGATCCCGCCTCCCCGGTGCCGCTCACGGGCCCCGGCCGAGGAGCTCGTCGTAGACCGCCTCGATGGTGCGCGCCGCCCGGTGCACGTCGAACTGCTCGCTGCGGCGCGCCGAGGCACCCGCCATGGCGGCCCGGAGGGCGGCGTCGCCCGCCACGGCGGCCACCGCGTCGGCCAGCGCGCCGGGGTCGCCCGGCGCCACGAGCAGGCCCTCCTCGCCGTCGGTCACGACCCCGGGGACGCCGCCCACCGTGGTGGCCACCACCGGCAGCCCGGCGCTCATGGCCTCCATGAGCGCCACGGGCAGGCCCTCCTGGTGCGAGGGGAGGACGAAGAGGTCGGCGCCCACCATGAGGCGCGCCGTGTCGTCGCGCGGCCCCAGGAAGACGAGCACCCCGGCCGCCTCGGGCGCCTCGGCGGCGCGGGCCACGGCGGGCTCCAGCTGGCCGCGCCCCACCGACACGAAGCGCACCGGCGCGCCGGCCGCCGCCGTACGGCGGGCCGCCTCCACGAGCACGTCGTAGCCCTTCTCGCTGCGCAGGTTGGCGACGGTCAGGGCGAGCACCTCGCAGTCGGCCAGGCCCAGCTCGGCGCGCACCTCGGCGCGCACCTCGGCGCGACGGCGGGCCAACCGGGCGAAGCGCTCGCGGTCCACGCCGTGGGTGACGACGCGCGCCCGGGACCGCAGGGCGGGCGGCAGCGCCGCGCGCGCCGCCTCGGACACCACCAGCAGGGCCCGGTCGGCGCCCACCGTGGCGCGGTTGAGCGCCTTGGTCAGCACCGCGGCGCGGTCCCACAGGCTGTGCTCGGTGTAGACGAGCACGGGCCGCCGCCCGGCCGGCACAGACAGCGCCACCAGCCGGCCGAACGCCGCGCTGTAGGGAAGGTGCGAGTGCAGGACCTGGTACCGGCCCCGCCCGAGCAGCCGGCGCAGCGCCAGGGTCCAGCGCAGGTCGGCGCTGGAGGTGGCCCCCAGGTCGTGCACGGCCACGCCCAGCTCCCGCAGGTCCGGCGCCAGGGCGTCCTGGGCGCCGAGCACGTACGCCACCTCGTAGTCGAAGCGCCCCGCGTCGCGGGCGGCCACCACGTCGAGCAGGAGGCGTTCCGCGCCCCCCACGCCGAGCCCCTTGATGAGGAGCAGCACCCGGGCCCGCGACGCCGTCCCCCCGGGCGTTTTCCCTGCTCGCACGGGCCGATGGTAGCGGTGGCGACAGCCCCGACTGTCGCTATTGCGGCACAGCCGGCACTAGGCTTGCGGGATCGGTGTGGCCGAACAGCGGTGTGGGGGCCGTGGGGGGGAAGACGCGTGTCAGCCGTAACTGAGCCGCTCTCGGAGGACAGCGAGGCGGCGGCGCTCTCGGAGGACAACGGACGGCTCGTCGTCTTCGACGTGTCCACGGTCCCCGACGACCCGCCGGAGGCCGAGTTCTACCGGCACCGTCCCGACATGCTGCACTCGGCGCGCGAGCTGCTGCGGCGCTGGGACGTCATGTTCACCCTGGCCGAGCGCGACATCCGGGCCCAGTACAAGCAGGCCGTCCTGGGCGTGGCCTGGGCGCTGCTCGTGCCCCTGGTCAACCTGGCCATGCTGAGCATCCTGGCCAGCCACGTGTCGGGGTTCACCCCCGGCGGCCATGTGCCCTGGCTCCTGTGGGCCTACTCGGGGCTCCTGGCGTGGGGGCTGTTCGGGGGGGCCATCGGCGGCGGCATGAACTCGCTCGTGGCCAACAAGGCCCTCATGGCCAAGAGCCACTTCCCCCGGGAGTGCTTCCCGCTGTCGCAGGTGCTCGAGTCGGCCTTCGGGTCGCTCATCGCCTTGGTCCCGCTCATCGTCCTCTTCGGGCGCTACACCTACGCGCCGCGCCTCGCCACGCTGTGGTCGCCGCTCTACCTGGCGATCGAGATCCCCTTCACCCTGGGCCTGGTCTTTTTGGTGTCGTCGCTGGTGGTCACCATGCGCGACCTGCAGCAGGTCGTCCCCATCTTCATGCCGCTCATCATGCTCATCACCGTGTTGCAACCCCTGGCGGTGGAGAAGCACCACGTGCTCACGGCCCACTTCATCACCGATCCGCTCTTCCGGGTCATCTACTGCGTCCTCAACCCGGCCGCCGCGGTGCTGAGCAACTTCCGGGACTCGATGCTCCTCGGCTTCGGTCCCCAGTGGGAGATCCTCATCGCCGGCGCCATCGGGTCGGTGGGCTACCTGCTCCTCGGCTACACGGTGTTCAAGCGCCTCGAGGTGAATTTTGCCGACCTCACCTAGGGAGCTGCCCGCCGGTACGGTCGTCGCCGAGCACGCCTGGAAGCGCTTCCGGGCCGACCGCACCCTGCCCATGTTCCAGGACCAGATCCAGCTCTTCGGCCGGTGGCTCAAGGGATACCGCCGGCCCTTTCGGTGGGTGTTGCGCGACGTCAACCTGCACGTGGAGCCGGGGCGCACCTACGGCCTCATCGGCGTCAACGGGTCGGGCAAGTCGACGCTGTTGAAGATGATCTGCCAGACGACGTACCCCTCGGCCGGGTCGGTGACGGCCGTCGGGCGGGTGGGGGCGCTGCTCGAGGTGCGCAGCGGCATCCACCCCGACCTGTCGGGGCGCCAGAACGTCTACCTCTACGGCAACATCCTGGGGATGTCGCGGGCCGAGGTGACCGCCCGGTTCGACGACATCGTGGACTTCGCCGAGATCGGCGAGGCCGTGGACCGCCAGGTGAAGTTCTACTCCACGGGCATGGCCATCCGGCTCGGCTTCGCCATCGCGGCGTTCTTGGAGCCCGACGTCCTGCTGGTGGACGAGGTGCTGGCCGTGGGCGACGCCCGCTTCCAGCAGAAGTGCCTGGAGCGCATCACCCAGGTCGTCGCCAACGGCACCACGCTCTTCTACGTGTCGCACGACCTGCCCACGGTGGAGGCGGTGTGCGAGCGGGCCATGTGGCTGGCCGACAGCTACGTGCGGGCCGACGGGCCGGCCCGCGACGTGGTGTCGCTGTACCGCCAGTCGGTGGGGGAGCAGGCCGTCATGACCACGGCCAGCGATACCGGCGTGCGCGTGCTCAAGGCCGAGGTCACCGGCCCCGACGGCGGACAGGTCCTGTCGGGCCAGGAGGTCCACGTGCGCATCGTGGCCGAGTCCGAGGAGCCCATGTTCGGCGCCTTCCACTTGGGCGTGACCCAGGGCACGGCCATGCCCGTGTACGTGGTGCGCTACGCCA
>DATJBC010000109.1:0-3528 GCA_035515515.1 Acidimicrobiales bacterium | reverse complement strand
CTCGGGGTCTCGCTCGGCTGCCGCATCGTGCGCGCCCACGACGTGCGGGGCACCCGGCGCGTGTGCGACACGTTGGCGGCCGTCCTCGAGGCGTCGTGAGCGCGGCGGGGCGGGGTGCCCCGGCCGGGCGGGCCCACGGCGCCCGGGGGGCGCCCGGCGACGCGGCGCCCGCCTACCTGGTGCGGGGCGACGACGCCTCGCTCGTGGGCCAGCGCGTCCACGAGGTGCTCGGCACCCTGGCCGGCGAGCACGACCCCGGGATGGTGGTCGAGGAGCACGGCGGCTCGGGAGCCGACGACCTGGACGTGGCGGCCGTGGTGGACGCCCTCACCACGCCGCCGTTCCTCACCGACCGCCGGATCGTGGTGGTGCGAGACGCCGGGCGGCTCGTGGCCGCCGACGCCGCGCGCCTCGCCGCCTGCCTGGCCGAGCCGCCCCCAGGCGTCACCCTCGTGCTCGTGGCGGGGGGCGGCACCATCCCCGCGGCGCTCGTGAAGGCGGTGGAGCACGCCGGGGTGGTGCTCGACACCACCGTGGGCACGGGCCGGGCCCGCACCCAGTGGCTGTCGGAGCGCGTGCACGCGGGCCCGGTCCGCCTCGACGCCCGGGCCGGGGCCATGCTGGGCGAGCACCTGGGGGGCGACGTGAGCCGGCTCCAGGGGCTGCTCGACGCCCTGGCCGCCGCCTACGGCGAGGGCGCCGCCATCGACCCCGAGCGCCTGGAGCCGTTCCTGGGGGAGGCGGGCAGCCTGCCGCCGTGGGAGCTCCCCGACGCCATCGACGCGGGTGACACCGCGGGAGCGCTCGAGGCGCTGCGCCGGCAGTTCGGGGCCGGGGGCCTGCACCCGCTCCAGGTGATGGCCACGCTGCACCGCCACTACCAGGCGATGCTGCGCCTCGACGGGTCGGGGGTCACCTCGCCCGAGGAGGCCGCCGCGCTCCTCGGCATGCGCAGCGCCTTCCCCGCCCGCAAGGCGCTGGAGCAGTCCCGGCGCCTCGGACCGGCGGGCGTCAGCCGGGCCATCACGCTCCTGGCCGACGCCGATCTCGACCTGCGGGGGCGCAGCGGGCTCCCCGGCGAGACGGTGATGGAGGTGCTGGTCGGGCGCCTCAGCCGGCTGGGCACGGGCCGGGGCGCCACCGCCGGCCGCCCCGGGGCCCGCCGGCGCGCCACGCGCGGCGGGGGGACTACCCGGCGCTCGTCGCCCGGCGCATGAGGCGGGCCTTGCGGTTGGCCGCCTGGTTCTTGTGGATCACGCCCTGGGCGGCCGCCTTGTCGATGCGCCGCACCGCCTGACGGACGAGCTCGCCGGCGTCATCGGAGCCGCCGCCGACGGCCGACAGCGCCGTCTTGGTGCGCGTGCGGATCTCCGAGCGCACCGACTTGTTGCGCATCCGGCGCCGCTCGTTCTGCCGGTTGCGCTTGATCTGGCTGCGGATGTTGGCCACGAGGCCCTTCCTGTCTGGTGCTGTCGAGACGGGTCCCGCCGAGGCGGGGCCGCCGTCGGGTCGTCGGGGGCCCGGGTCCCCGGCCGTCCGGGACGCGCCCTTCAGGCCGCGACCGGGCATCGATGCTAGCAGGCGCCGCCGCGGTGCCCCCGGGGCACGGGGCCCGGTGCCCGCACCGGTACGCTCCCAGAGCCGTGTTGAACCCGGATCGCATCCGCAATTTCTCCATCATCAGCCATGTCGACCACGGCAAGTCGACGCTGTCGGACCGGATCCTCGAGCTCACGCACGCCGTGGACCCCAGGCTCATGCGCGAGCAGTACCTCGACTCCATGGACCTCGAGCGCGAGCGGGGCATCACCATCAAGGCCCAGAACGTCCGGGTGCGCTTCAAGGACCACGTCCTGCACCTGATCGACACCCCCGGCCACGTCGACTTCGGCTACGAGGTGAGCCGGTCGTTGGCCGCCTGCGAGGGGGCGGTGCTCCTGGTGGACGCCTCCCAGGGCATCCAGGCCCAGACGCTCGCCACCAGCTACCAGGCCATCGAGCACGACCTCGAGATCGTGGCCGCCCTCAACAAGATCGACCTCCCGGCGGCCGAGCCCGACAAGTACGCGGCCGAGATCGAGCGGGTGCTCGGCATCCCCGCCCACTCCATCCTGCACATCTCGGCCAAGACGGGGGAGGGGGTGGAGGAGCTGCTCGACGCGGTGGTGGCGCGCGTGCCGCCGCCCACGGGGGACGCCGAGGCCCCCCTGCGCGCGCTCATCTTCGACTCCGCCTACGACCAGTACCGCGGGGTCGTGAGCTCGGTGCGCGTCATGGAGGGCGTGCTGGCGGCGCGCAGCCGCATCCGCTACATGCAGGCCGGCTTCGCCACCGAGGTGGAGGAGATCGGCGTGCGCACCCCCACGCCGACCCCGGTGGAGGCCCTCGGGCCCGGCGAGGTCGGCTACCTCATCGCCGGCATCAAGGACGTGGGCCAGGCCCGCTCCGGGGAGACCGTCACCGACGCGCTGCGGCCCGCGGCCGAGCCGCTGGCGGGGTACCGCGATCCCAAGCCCATGGTGTTCTGCGGGCTCTACCCCATCGACGGCGACGAGCTGCCCGCCCTGCGCGAGGCCCTCGAGAAGCTCCGCCTGAACGACTCGAGCTTCACCTTCGAGCCCGAGTCCTCGGGGGCGCTCGGCTTCGGCTTCCGCTGCGGGTTCCTCGGGCTGCTGCACATGGAGATCGTGCGGGAGCGCCTCGAGCGCGAGTTCGACCTGTCCCTCATCGCCACCGCCCCCTCGGTGGCGTACGTGGCGCAGCTCACCGACGGCACCGAGCTGCGCTTCGACAACCCCAGCGAGATGCCCGACGCCAGCCGCCTAGACCACATCGAGGAGCCCATGCTGCGGGCCACGGTCATCGTGCCGTCGGAGTACATCGGCACGGTGATGGAGCTGTGCCAGACGCGCCGCGGCGACATGGGGCACGTGGAGTACCTGTCCTCGGAGCGCGTGGAGCTGTCCTACCGCATCCCGCTGGCCGAGGTCGTGGTGGACTTCTTCGACCAGCTGAAGAGCCGCACCAAGGGCTACGCCAGCCTCGACTACGACCCCGACGGCTACGAGGCCGCCAACCTGGTCAAGGTGGACCTGCTCATCAACCACGTGGCCGTGGACGCCTTCTCGACGGTGGTGCACCGCTCCCAGGCCGAGGCCTACGGCCGGCGCATGACCGAGAAGCTGCGCGAGCTCATCCCGCGCCAGCTCTTCGACGTCCCCATCCAGGCGGCCGTGGGGGGGCGCATCATCGCCCGGGAGACGGTGAAGGCCAAGCGCAAGGACGTGCTGGCCAAGTGCTACGGCGGCGACATCACCCGCAAGCGCAAGCTGCTCGAGCGCCAGAAGGAGGGCAAGAAGCGGATGAAGACCATCGGCCGGGTGGACGTGCCCCAGGAGGCCTTCATCTCGGCCTTGCGCATCGAGGACTGATGCCGCCCGGGCCCCCACGGCTGGGAGCGGGCCCGGGCGATGGGCCCGGCGGAGGCCGCGGCCGGGTGCGGGGCCGCCCCGGGGCCCCGGAGGGCCC
>DATJBC010000108.1:0-63732 GCA_035515515.1 Acidimicrobiales bacterium | reverse complement strand
CGCTCGTGAGCGCGCTGGACGTCCCCATCGTCCACTTCTCGGTCAACTGGTGGCACACGCTGCACCAACAGGCGACGGTCATCAATCCCGACTTCTCGCCGACCATCCACGGCGTCATGGCGTGGACGCTGTTGCTGGGGTTCGTGGCCTTCACCCTGGCCTTCGCGTGGATGCTGGTGGTGCGCTACCGCGTCGAGGTGCTGGCCGAGCAGCTCGAGGACAGCGCCCTCGACGTGGCGTTGCGCGAGCGGTGGTCCGAGGGCCCCCGGGCGGCCGAGCCGGTGCCGGCGGGCGCCGACGCCGCCGGGCTCGTGACCACGCCGACGCCATGAGGTACATCGACGCCGGCTACGCCATCGCCCTGAGCGTCCTGGCCGGCTACGCCGCGCTCCTGTGGCGGCGCGGGCGCCGCCTCGAGCGCCTGGCCGCCCCGCGCCCGAAGCCCCCCGCGCGGTGACCGTCACCGTCCCCGGCACCGACACGCCCGCCCCGGCGCCCCGCGCCCGCCCGCGCCGCGCCGTGTCGCGCTGGCGCCTGGCCGCGGTCGGGGCGGTGCTGGTGGGCGCCTTCGTGTTCCTCCTCGTCGAGGGGCTGGGCGGGTCGCTCAATTACTTCGAGACCGTCGACCAGGCCCTGGCGCAGAAGGCCACCCTGGGCACGCGCACCTTCAGGCTCGAGGGCGTGGTGGTCCCCGGGACCGTGCACCGCCAGCACGACGGGGTGCGCTTCGTGGCGGCCGGCACCCACCACCGGGTGCCGGTGGTGAACCACGGCAACCCGCCGCAGCTGTTCCAGCCCGACGTCCCGGTGGTGGTGGTCGGCCACTTCCAGGGCGCCACGTTCGTCTCGGACCAGCTCATCGTGGACCACAGCGCCCAGTACATCGAGCAACACCCCACCCGGGTGCGGGCGCCCGACGGGAGCGTGCGGTGAACGCCGCCCTGGGGCACAGCGGCGTCCTCCTGGGCCTGGCGGCGTCGGTGGTGGGGGCGGGGGTGATCGTCTACGGCCTGTGGCGCCGGCGGCCCGACATCGCCCGCACCGGACGCGTCTACGCCTGGCTCCTCTTGGCCGGGGCCGTGCTCGCCACGGTGGCCATGGAGCGGGCGCTCGTCACCCACGACTTCTCGGTGGCCTTCGTGGCCGCCAACAACAGCCGGGCCACGCCCCTGCTCTACACCGTCACCGGCATGTGGTCGGCGCTGGCGGGGTCCATCTTGCTGTGGGGACTGATCCTGGCCGGCTACATCGTGGCCATGGTGTGGCGCTTCCGCCGCCAGGCCGACGACCCCCTCGTGGCCTGGGCCACCCTCGTCACGCTGGTGGTGGCGGCCTTCTTCTTCGCGCTCATGGCCGGGCCCGCCGACCCGTTCCGCACCGTGAGCGGGGCGGTGCCCGCCAACGGGCTGGGGCCCAACGTGCTGCTGCAGGACAACGCCCTGGTGGCGTTCCACCCGCCCGTGCTCTACCTCGGCTTCGTGGGCTTCACCATCCCCTTCGCCTTCGCGCTGGCCTCGCTCGTGACGGGGCGCACCGGGGAGGGGTGGCAGCTCGCCACCCGCCGCTGGTCGCTGTTCGCCTGGGGGTTCCTGACGGTGGGGATCGTCCTCGGCGCGTGGTGGTCGTACCAGGTGCTCGGATGGGGCGGCTTCTGGGCCTGGGACCCCGTCGAGAACGCCTCGTTCCTCCCCTGGCTGTGCGCCACCGCCTACCTCCACTCGGTGCTCGTCCAGGAGCGGCGCGGCCTGCTGCGGGTGTGGAACCTATCGCTCGTGGTCGCCACCTTCAGCCTCACCATCCTGGGGACCTTCCTCACCCGCTCGGGGGTCATCGAGTCGGTGCACGCCTTCTCGGACTCCGACATCGGGCCGCTGTTGCTCGGCTTCTTCGGCGTGGTGCTCGCCGTCGGGGTGGGCCTCATCGCCTGGCGGGGCGACCGCCTGCGCGCCGCCGGGGGCATCGACGCCCCCGTCAGCCGCGAAGGCGCCTTCCTCGTCAACAACCTGCTGTTCGTGGCGTTCGCCTTCGTCGTCCTGCTGGGCACGGTGTTCCCGCTCCTCTACGAGGCCTTCCGGGGCCAGCAGGTGACGGTGGGTGCGCCCTACTTCGACGCCATGGCGCTGCCCATCGGCCTGGCGCTGTTGTTCCTCATGGCCATCGGCCCCGCGCTGCCGTGGCGCAAGGCACGGCCGGCGGTGGTGCGCGACCGCCTCGTGGTGCCGGCCTGGGTGGGGGGGCTCGTGATCGTGGGGTGCGTCGTGGGCGGTGTGCGGGGCCTGGCCCCGCTGGCCGCCTTCGGGCTGGGGGCCTTCGCGGCGGCGGCCAACCTCCGGCAGCTGGCGCTGGCCACCCGGGCCGCCCACCGCGCCGGCGCGGGGGCGTGGCGGGGCTTCGTGGGGCGCGCCAACGGGGGCATGGTCGTGCACCTCGGCGTGGTCGTGATCGCCGTCGCCCTGGCGGCGGCGACGTCGTTCGGCCACCGCGGTGAGGTCACGCTGCGCCCCGGCCAGTCGGCCACGAGCGGCGGGCACCGCATCTCCTACGAGCACCTGGCCGTGGTGCGGTCCCCGGTGCGCACCGCCACCGAGGCGGTGGTGCGCGTCGACGGCGGCGGGCCCCTGCGTCCCGCCGTGAGCCAGTTCGGGTCGGGCGCCGAGCCGGTGGGCACGCCCGCCATCGACTCGGGCCTCGAGGACGACGTGTACCTGACGGTGGACGCCCTGCCCACGCAGGCGCGCGGCCCCGTGACCATCGGCGTCACGGTCCAGCCCCTCGTGATGTGGCTGTGGGGCGGGGGCGCCCTGGTGGTGCTGGGGGCGGTGCTGGCCGCCGTCCCCGGGCGCCGGCGGCGCCCCACCGACCCCGCCTCGGCGCCCGTGCCGGGGACCGAGGCCCGGGGCGCGGCGCGCCCTGCCGCCCCGGCGGGCGCCGCCCCCCCGGGCGCGCCGGGGCAGGGGGCGCCCGAGGCGGAGCCGGCGCCCGGCACGGCGGAGTCCGAGGAGCCCGTCCCGGCCGCCACGCCATGACGGTCCCCGACGTGGCCCTGGCGCCCCCGGCGGCGCCCGAGGCGCCCCCCGGGACGTCGGGGCGCCGCCACAGCGCCCGGTGGGTGGCCCTGGGCGTCCTGGTGGTGGCGGCGGGCCTGGTGGCCGTGCTGGCCACGAGCCCCGACCAGGGGGCCACCGAGGTCGACACCCCCCTCGTGGGGCAGGCGGCGCCCGCCATCGGCGGCGCCACCCTGGCGGGGGGCGCCTTCCACCTCTCGGCCCTGCGGGGCCGGTGGGTGGTGGTGAACTTCTTCGCCAGCTGGTGCCCGCCCTGCCAGCAGGAGCAGGCCGAGCTCGTGGCCTTCGCCTATGCACACCGCGCCCCGGGGGCGGCCGCCCTGGTGGGCGTGGTGTTCGACGACGCCGCCTCGACGGCGCGCCGCTTCATGGCGTCGTCGGGGGCGACGTGGCCGGCCGTGGTGGACCCGGGCGGCCAGACGGCGCTGCAGTACGGGGTGCGGGGGCCGCCCGAGACGTTCCTCGTGTCGCCGGAGGGCGAGGTGGTGGCGCACTTCGACGGGCCCATGACGGCCGCGCTGCTCGACCGCTCCCTGGCGCGGGCCCAGGGGAGGGGGACGTGACCGAGGCCCCCCGCCGACCCTGGCGCTGGGTGGCGTGGGTGGTGCTGGCCGTCGTGGTCGGCGTCGCCCTGGCCGTGGGCGCCGGCCGCCCGGCGGGGCCCCCCAGCGCCGCCCAGCGCGCCGCGCGCATCGAGGCCGGGCTGCGCTGCCCCAGCTGCGCGGGCATCTCGGTGGCCAACTCCTCGGCGTCCACAGCGGCCGCCATCCGCCAGGCCGTGTCCAGCCGGGTGCGGGCCGGGCAGAGCGACGCCCAGATCGAGGCGTACGTCGTGAGCCGCTACGGGCCGAGCATCCTGCTGCGCCCGCCCGCCCACGGGCCCACGGTGTGGGTGTGGGTGCTGCCGCCGCTGGCGGTGGGGCTGGCCGGCGCCGCGCTGGGGGCGCTGTTCTGGCGCCGTCGGCGCGTGGGGGGCGCGCCGGTGTCCGACGACGACCGGGCGCTTGTGGACCGGGCGCTCGTGGACCGGGCGCTCGAGACGCGCGCCGTGGCCGGCGGCCCGGCGCCCCGCCGGCCCGCCCTGGGCCACGGGGCGGGCGCGCCGTGAGGCGCTGTGCCCCGAGCGCTCCCGCGCTCGAAGACGAGCGCGCCTTTCTCCTCGACTCCCTGGAGGACCTCGAGCGCGAGCATGCCGCCGGCGACCTGGCCGACGACGACTACGCCGCCCTGCGCGCCAGCTACACGCGCCGGGCCGCGGCGGTGCTGCGCGCCCTCCAGGGCGACGACGCGCCCCGCGCCCCCGCCCCGCACCGGGGGGCGGCGGCCCCGCGGGCGGCCGGCGGGCCCGGCGACGGGGCCGGGCCGGACGCGCCCCCGGCGCGCCGGGGCCGTGCGGCGCCCCGGCGGCGCCGGCTGGTGGTGGGTGGCGGCCTCGTGGCCGCCGCCGTGGTGGTGGCCGTCGTGCTGGTGGCCACCCACACGGCCAGCCGCCTCCCCGGCCAGACCGCGTCGGGGACGGTCGAGCTGAGCAAGGCGGAGCAGGTGCGGCGCACGCTGTCGCAGGCCGAGGCCCTCGAGCAGCAGGGCGACGCCGCCGGGGCGCTGCGCCTGTACCACCAGGTGCTCGCCCAGGACCCCACCCAGGTGGACGCCCTGGCGCAGTCGGGGTGGCTCGAGTTCGAGGCCGGCGTGCAGGCCGGGAGCACCGCCGTGCTCGACGACGCCGAGTCCCGGGAGCAGGCCGCGGTGCGCGCCCAGCCCTCGGCGTACGCCCCGCACCTCTACCTCGGGTCCATGTACCTGGCGGCCGGCGACGACGGCGACGCCGTCGACCAGTTCCAAGCGTTCCTCGCCGACCACCCGCCGGCGTCGCAGGTGGAGACGGCGCAGCCCTTCATCGAGCGGGCCTACCGGGGTGCCGGCGTGCCCCTGCCGCCCCTGCCCGGGGGCTGAGGCCGCCGCGCCCAGGGAGTGTCCGGCGCCGGCCGCGCGACCCCGCCGCGGCGCCGGGGCGGGGCGCTGCACCATCACGGGCCGAAGCGCCACAGGGTGGCGCCGTGGGACTCCTCGGTGCTCGAGCCCACGGCGGTGCGGAGGCCCAACCGGTACAGACGCCACGGCGGCGGCCCCGCGCTGGGCGCGCTGCACGGTGCCGTGAACGCCTCGCCGTCGACGACCGCCGGCCATCCGAGCGCCCGGTAGGCGGCCGCCACGTCCCGGAGGGTGCCGGGGTCGGTGACCCGTTCGGCCTCACCCTCGAGCGTGAGGTCGATGCCGGGGAGCGTCACGGCCAGCGTGCAGGCCGGGTTGCGCCGAGGTTGCGCGCCTTGCGGGTGTGGGCGCCGCTCGTGAAGTAGAGGTCGCCGTCGTGCCACAGGGCGCCGACCCCGGCGACACTGGGACGCCCGCCCGGCCCCACGGTGCCGAGGAAGAAGCCCGCCAGGGGCCCTTTCGGGCCGGACTCCAACACGGCGCGCGCCCGCTCCCAGGGAAGCGGCGCATGCCCGTAGCGGTCGAGGTTCCGGGCCTCCGTCGGCTCACGGTCTGCCATCGACGGCGCTCGGCGCGCTGCGGGCCGGTCGCTACGGCTTCAGGGCCAGCAGGTGGTACACGAGGAAGGCGGGCCACACGACGGCCTTCATGATGGCCACGAGCACCAGCCAGACGGTTCCCGAGTGGGTGTGGAGGTAGTAGACGAGCGCCCCGAGGAAGCCGAGGAACCAGACGCCGCCGGCGCCGGGGCCCCGGCCCCGCTTCCCCTTGTCGGCCACGCCCCCATCGATACCACGGACGCTCGCCGCGGGCGAGGGCCCGCGACCGTCTCCGCGCCCGCTACCCGCGCAGGGCGCGCAGGGCGGACACCACCCCGGGGAAGGCGGCCGCGAAGGCCTCCACGTCGGCGTCGGTGCTCGACCAGCCCACCGACAGCCGCAGCGAGCGCTCGGCGTCGGCGCCCATGGCGGCCAGCACCGGCGAGGGCGCCAGCGACTCCGACGAGCACGCCGAGCCCGAGTGGGCGCTGATGCCCGCCTGGTCCAGGCCCAGCAGCACGGGCTCGGCCTCCACGCCGCCCACGCCCAGGCAGGCGATGTGGGGCAGGCGCCCGTCGGGGTCGCCCAGGACCTCCACGCCGGCCACCGCGCTGGCGGCCGCCGCCAGCGCGTCGCGCCGGCGCCGGGCGGCGGCGGCCTCCCCCTCGAGGCGCCCCGGACCGGCCAGGGCGCCCGCCGCCGCCCCGAAGCCGACGATGCCCGGCACGTTCTCCATCCCGCCGCGCCGCGCCCGCTCCTGCTCGCCGCCCACGACGAAGGGCTCGACGCGCAGGTTGCGCCGCACGATCAGGGCGCCCGCGCCGGGCGGGCCGCCCAGCTTGTGGGCGCTCACCGACACGTAGTCGGCGCCCAGCTCGTCCACCGCCAGCGGCACCTGGCCGGCCGCCGCGCAGGCGTCCACGTGCACCGCCGCGCCGAAGCGACGGGCCACCTCGACCACCTCGCCCACGGGCTGCACCGTGCCGACCTCGTGGTTGGCCAGCTGGCAGTGCACCAGGGCGGCCGGTGTGCCCCGGTCCTCCAGGGCGCCCAGGACGTCGGCCACGGCCTCGGCGTGCACGCGCCCGAGCCGGTCGCAGGGCGCCACGGCCACCGCCCCGGCACGCGCCGAGGCGTCGCGGGCCGCCGAGTGCTCGACCTCGGCGCACACCACCGGCGCGCCGGGCCGGGCCCGGGTGGCGCTCCAGGTGGCGGCGTTCACGGCCTCGGTGCCGCCCGAGGTGAAGATGACCTGCCGGGGCCGCACCCCGAACAGCGCGGCGACCTCGTCGCGCGCCGCCTCGATGACGGCGCGCACGGTGCGCCCGTCGGCGTGGACGCGGCCGGGGTCGCCGGTGTGCTCGGGCGCGGCGCGCAGCCAGTCGGCGATGGCCGCCGCCACCTCGGGGCGCGGGGGCGAGGTGGACGCGTGGTCGAGGTAGTGGCGCGCCAGCGCTCAGACCAGCGCCGCGCAGGCGTCGTCGCCGCGGGCGCGTGACGACAGCACGACGGGGATCGGCTCCTCGGCGCCCTCGCCGCACAGTCCCGCCAGGAGCCCCCGCACCATCCCCCGGTCCACCGCGCAGATCACGGGGTGCTGGGTGGCCGCCTCGCCGAAGGGGCAGTGCTCGGCCACCACCGCGGTGGCCTCGCCGCGGTCCTCGGCGTGGGCCGCGAACCCGTGGGCGGTGAGGGCGTCGGCGATGGCGTGCATGGCGGCCCGCACCGAGCGCTGGCCCTCGCCGGGCTCCATGCGCTCGGCCAGGACGCGGCCGTAGTCCTCGCCGATGCGCTCGGCCATGCGCTCGGCCTGCTCCGGGCCCAGCAGCTCGAGGGCCTCGGCCAACAGCGTCACCAGCAGGTCGTCGCGTTGGGTGACGAGGTCCAGGGTGGGGTCGCCGTCGGGGCCGGCCGCCGCCCGGTAGCGCTTGGAGGGCCGGCCCGCCCCGGCCGAGGGCGGGCGCTCGAGGCCCACCTCCAGGTACCCGCCGGCCGCCAGGCGGTCGAGGTGGTGGCGGGCCACGTTGGGGTGCAGCGAGAAGGCGGTCGCCACCTCCGAGGCGCTCACGCCGGGGTGCGAGCGCACGTGGAGGTAGATCTCCCGGCGGGTGGGGTCGCCGAAGGCGGAGGTCACGGCGGCCACGGCGGCGGAGAACCGGCGGTCGGCGGGCCCGCCGCCGGCCCGGTCGGGCGCAGAGTGCACGGCACTAGTCTACCTGGCGGACGCGGCGAAATCCCTGGTCGCGCCCCTGGACTCCCCCGGAGAGGCGCCTCGTGGCCCCGAGCGATGCACAAGTGCGGGCCGCCGCCGCGGCCGTCTATGACCCCGACCTGCGCCGCGGCCTGGGCGAGCTCGCCATGGTGCGCGCCGTGGCGTGCGGGCGGCGGGGGACGACGGTCACCCTGGCCATGCCCGTGGCCCGCTGGCCGGCGGCCGCCGACGTGGCCGAGCGGGTGCGCCGGGCGGTGGAGGACCTCGGGGGGGCGGGCCCGGTGGTGGTGGAGACGGCCGTCATGACCGACGACGAGCGCGCCGAGCTGCACCGGCGCCTGGCCCTCGGCCCCGGCGGCGAGCCCGTGGCCCCCGTCCCCGGCGCCGCCGGCCACGCGCACCGTCCCCCGGGGGCCGCCCCCGGACCGCTGGGGCACGAGGCGGGCCGGCCCAACCGGTTCCTCGCCCCCGGGTCGCGCACGCGCGTGGTGGGCGTGTCGTCGGGCAAGGGGGGCGTGGGCAAGTCGTCGGTCGCCGTCAACCTGGCGGTGGCGCTGGCGGCGCGGGGACACGACGTCGGCCTGCTCGACGCCGACGTCTACGGGTTCTCGGCACCCAAGATGCTGGGCGTCACCCGCGGGCCGGTGGCCATCGACGACCTCCTCGTGCCGCCCATCGCCCACGGGGTGCGCTGCCTGTCGATGGGCTTCTTCGTCCCCGACGAGGAGCCCGTCATCTGGCGCGGCCCCATGCTGCACAAGGCGCTCGAGCAGTTCCTGGTGGACGCCTACTGGGGCGAGCCCGACTTCCTCCTCGTAGACATGCCGCCGGGCACCGGGGACGTGGCGTTGTCGCTGGGCCAGTACCTGCCCCGCACCGAGGTCGTCGTGGTCACCACGCCCCAGCCCGCCGCCCAGCGCGTGGCTCAACGATCGGCCTACGCGGCCCGCAAGCTCAAGCTGTCGGTGCGGGGCGTCATCGAGAACCTGTCGTGGTTCACCGGGGACGACGGCACCCGCTACGAGCTCTTCGGCCGGGGCGGGGGCGAGGCGCTGGCCGCCGACCTCGACGTGCCGCTGCTGGGGCGCATCCCGCTCGTCCCCGCCGTGCGCGAGGGCGCCGACGACGGGGTGCCGGTGCACGTCGCCGAACCCGGCGGCGAGGCGGCGCAGGCCTTCGACGAGCTCGCCGGGCGCATCGAGGGGCTGGGGCCGGCCCGCATCTACCGGCGCGAGCTCAACGTGCGCTGAAGCGCCCCACGCCCTGGGGGAGGCTGTCGGGGTCCCAGCCCAGCTCGGACACGGCCACCCCCATGGCGAAGCGGTCGGTCATCCCCGCCACGTAGGCGACGGCCTCGAACACGGCGCGCTCGCTGCCACCGGCCAGGTCGTCGCCCCGCCGGGCCTCGGGGATGCGGTTGGGCTGGTCGGCGAAGTGCGCCACCAGGGCGCGCAGCACGCTCACCACCGAGGCGCCCTGGGCCACCGACGCCGGTCGCAGGTAGACGTGGTCGTAGTTGCAGCGCCGGAAGGCGGCCAGCGCGTCGGCCAGCTCGTCGTGCATGCCGACCACGCCGGTGGCCGAGACCGTGCGCACCATGGCGTCGATGAAGGTGCGCAGCTGACGCGAGCGGGTGTCGCCGCAGGCCGAGCGCACCACCTCGGGGAGCAGCGCCGGCGTGACGATCCCCGCCGAGACGGCGTCCTCCCAGTCGTGGCACACGTAGGCGATGCGGTCGGCCCAGCTCACCACCTCACCCTCGGGCGTGGCCGGGGCGGGCCGGGACCACGAGTGGTTGCGGATGCCGTCGAGCGTCTCCTCGCACAGGTTGAGTCCCGCCAGCGACACCTCCGCGCCCCACACGGCGTGGTCGAAGCCCGAGGGCAGGAACACCCCGAGGGCGTCCTCGCTCATGTGCCCCCCCGGCCCGTGCCCGCAGTCGTGCCCCAGGGCGATGGCCTCGGTGAGCGCCACGTTCAGGCGGCAGGCACGTGCCACGGCCGTGGCCACCTGCGCCACCTCCAGGGCGTGGGTGAGGCGCGTGCGCTGGTGGTCGGCGGGGAACACGAACACCTGGGTCTTGCCGGCCAGGCGGCGGAAGGCGCTCGAGTGCAGGATCCGGTCGCGGTCGCGCTCGAAGCACGTCCGCCAGGGGTCGGCGTCCTCGGCCCGGGCGCGCCGGCCCGCGCCGTGCGCCCGGGTGGCGCCGGGGGCGAGCACCGCCTCCTCGAGCTCCTCGCGCTCGGCGCGCCCGAAGACCCCGGGCCCGCCGCCGGGGCCGGCCGCGGCCCGCGTGTCGGGGTGGGCGGTGCGCACCCCGTGGGTGTCGTGGCCCTCCATGGTGGCGGCCCACCGCCGACCCCGCTCGCCGTGCACGAAGGGCGGGGCGTCCATGGGCCCAGTGTGGCAAACGGCTGTAGGGGCGGCGCGCCCCGGGGCGCGCCGGCCCCGCCGGCTCCCCGGGGAGGGGCGCCCACCTGGGCCCGGGCCGCCGGCGCGGCCGGCGCCCTGTAGGGTCGACCCGCCCGGCCGGGGCCGGCGCAGAGGAGGAGCGAGGCACAGGTGGACGTGCGCATCGGGATCGTGCAGAGCGTCAAGGAGCTCGAGGTCGAGCTGGGTGACGAGGCGGACCGCGACGCGGTCATCGCCGAGATTGAGTCCTCGCTGAGCCGGGAAGAGGGTGTGCTGTGGCTGACCGACCGCAGGGGCCGCCGCGTGGCGGTGCCGGTGGCCAAGGTGGCCTACGTCGAGGTGGGGGCGCCCACCCACGAGCGCCGGGTGGGGTTCGGCGCCCCCTGAGGCCCCGGCGCCCGGCCCCCCGGTGAGCGCCGTCCCGGTGCGCCCCGCGGGTCTGCTCGAGCGCCGCCTGCTCGTCGTCACCGGCAAGGGGGGCGTGGGCAAGACCACCGTCGCCTCGGCGCTGGCCCTGCACGCCGCCGAGCGCGGCCGGCGCACGCTTCTGTGCGAGGTCGACGCCAAGGGCGACGCGGCCGCCTACTTCGAGACCGGGCCGTCCGGCTTCAGCGCGCGCGAGGTGCTCCCGGGGTTGTCGCTCATGGCCATGGACACCGAGGCGTCACTGCGCGAGTACCTGCGCCTGAACCTGCGCATCCCGGTGGTGGGGCGGATCGGGCCCCTGGCGCGCGCCTTCGACTTCGTGGCCACCGCCGCGCCCGGCGTGCGCGAGATCCTGACGGTGGGGAAGTTCTGCTACGAGGTGCGTGAGCGCCACTACGACCTGGTGGTGGTGGACGCCTCGGCCACGGGGCACATCGTGGGCCAGCTGGCCGCCCCGCAGGCCATCAACGACCTCGTCAAGGTGGGGCTCATCCGCTCCCAGACGGACTGGATCCTCGAGATCCTCTCCGACCCCGGCACCACGGGGCTCCTCATCGTGACCACGCCCGAGGAGATGCCCGTCAACGAGACCATCGAGCTGGCCGGGCGGGTGAAGGAGGAGACGTCGGTGGACCTGGCCGCGGTGGTGGTCAACCGCGTCCTGCCCGAGCTGTTCGGCCGGAGCGAGGAGGAGGTCTTCGGCGAGCTCTCCAAGCCGGCCGCCGCCGACGAGCTCAAGGCGCTCGTCAACGAGGACCCCACCCCGGTGCTCGACGCCGCCCGCCTGGCGGTGACCCTGCGCCGGACGCGCGCCGCGCACCTCGAGCGCCTGCGGGCGGGCATCGACCCCGCCGTGCCCATGCTGTACCTCCCGTATCTGTTCACCCGGCTCCACGGCGTGCGCACCATCCGCCAGGTGGCCGTGTCCCTCGGCGAGGAGCTGGGCTCGTGACGCCCCGGGGGAGGGGCCAGCGCCGCGGCGACCACAAGACCTCGATCGACGGGCTGCTCGCCTCCCGCGAGATCGTGGTGGCCTGCGGGCCCGGGGGGGTGGGCAAGACGACCACGGCGGCGGCCGCCGCCACCATGGCGGCCGCCCGGCTGGGGGGCAAGGTGCTCGTCCTCACCGTGGACCCCGCCCGCCGCCTGGCCAACGCGCTGGGGCTCGAGGGCATCGGCAACACCGAGCGCCGGGTGCCCGACGAGGCCTTCGCCGAGGCCGGGGTGCGGCCTCGGGGCGAGCTGTGGGCGGCCATGCTCGACACCAAGGAGTCGTGGGACGCCCTCGTCCGCCTGCACGCGCCCGACGCCCGCACCCGTGACGAGATCCTCGCCAACCCCCTCTACCGCAACATCTCGGGGCGCTTCGTCCAGAGCCACGACTACATCGCCATGGAGCGCCTCTTCGAGATCCACGCCGACGGCAAGTACGACCTCATCGTGGTGGACACGCCGCCCACCCGCAACGCCCTGGACTTCCTCGACGCGCCGGAGCGCATGGCCGACTTCTTCTCGAGCCGCCTGCTGCGCTGGCTCATCGTCCCCTACCGGTCACGGCTGGTGAACATGGCGTCCAAGCCCTTCTACCAGATCGCCGACCGCATCCTGGGCACGCAGTTCCTCGAGGACATCGCCCAGTTCTTCATCCTCTTCCAGTCGATGTACGCCGGCTTCGTCGACCGGGCGCGCGCCGTGCACCGCCTCATGGCCGATCAGCGGACCTCGTTCGTGGTGGTGTCCACGCTCGAGGCGGTGCCGCTGCGCGAGGCGGAGTTCTTCGCCCAGGCGCTCACCGACCGCCGCCTGCACCTGGGCGCCATCATCCTGAACAAGGTGCTGCCCTCGTACCTGCGCGACCCGCGCGGCACGGCCGTGGCCGAGCGCCTGCGCGACGACGCCGAGGAGCTGGCCGGCGCGCTCATGGGGGTCCTGGAGGCGGCCGACGTGCGCCAGGTCACCCGGGTGCTCGCCGAGGTGGGCCAGAGCTACCTCGACTACCGGGTGGTGGCCCAGCGCGAGGAGGAGCAGCAGTCGACGCTGGCTACCGTCCCCGAGGCCCTGGTGAGCGTGCCCTACTTCGAGACCGACGTCTACGACCTCTCGGGGCTCCTGCGCCTGGGCCACCAGCTGTGGGAGTCGTGACGGCGCCGGGAGCCACGCCCCGACCGGTGGGGGCAGCCCCACCGCGGGGGTGGGGCTACCGGGACCCCCAAGACGCCCCCTAGCGGTATTCCCCGTGCGCGCCCCGTTCCGTAGCGTGTCCGGTGATGATCACCGCACACGCTCTGACGAAACGCTACGGCGCCACGACGGCCGTCGAGAACCTGACCTTCGAGGTCCCCCCCGGCGTCGTCACGGGATTCCTGGGACCGAACGGCTCGGGGAAGTCGACGACGATGCGCATGATCATGGGGCTCGACGTCCCCGACGCGGGCTCGGCCCTGATCGCCGGCAGGCCCTTTTGTGATCTGGCGTGGCCCCTGCGGGAGGTGGGCGGGCTGCTGGACGCAAAGGCGTTCCACCCGGCGCGCACCGCCCGGAACCACCTGCGCTGGCTGGCCCGTTCCAACGACATCCCGCTGCGCAGGGTCGACGAGGTCCTGGACCAGGTGGGGCTCAGGGCGGTCGCCGGCCGCAGGGCCGGGAAGTTCTCGCTGGGCATGAGCCAGCGGCTGGGCATCGCCGCCACCATCCTGGGCGACCCCGGGGTCCTGCTGTTCGACGAGCCGGTCAACGGCCTTGACCCCGAGGGCATCCGCTGGGTCCGCAATTTCCTCCGCGGCCTGGCCGCCGAGGGTCGGACGGTGTTCGTGTCGAGTCACCTCATCAGCGAGATGTCCCTGACCGCAGACCGGCTGGTGGTGATCGGTCGGGGCAGGCTGATCGCCGAGACCTCGGTCTCCGACTTCGTTCGCCGAAACGACGAGGGAACCGTGCGGCTCGTGACCCCGGATCCGTCGGCGTTCGCCGACGCGCTCGCCGCGGCGGGGGCCGACGTCGGCACAGGCGAGGGAGGGTCGTTGACCGTCAAGGGGATGACCGCCCCGCAGATCGGCGACATGGCCGCCCGGGACGGCCTCCGCGTCCACGAGCTGACACCGATCGCCGGGTCGCTGGAGGACGCGTTCATGGAACTGACCCAGGACGAGGTGGAGTTCCGCCCCTCGACGATGGCCGGCGCCGCCGGCTCCGAGGGGTGACCGAGATGTCGCAGACCGTCGAAACCGCCCCGCTCGGGCACTACCGCTTCAACCACGTGCTCCGATCCGAATTCGCCAAGATCGCCACCCTGCCCTCGACGGCCATCACGCTGGGGGTCACGGTCGTCGCCGGGTTGCTCGTGACCGCCTTGGTCAGCCACAACGTCATGTACCACGGCGGCACCGGGTTCGACGCCACCCAGGAGGCCCTCACCGGCCTCATCGTCGTGGCGTTGACCGGAGGCGTGTTCGGAGCCCTGCTCATCACGGGCGAGTACTCGAGCGGCACGATCCGGGCGACGCTGTCGGCCACCCCCAACCGGCCCCTCCTGCTGGCGGCCAAGGTCTCGGTCACCGCGGCGGCGACGGTGGTTTTCTGCGAGCTGTTGAGCTTCGCATCGTTCTTCCTCGGCGAGTCCATCCTCTCCGGACGCGCGATACCCGCGGCGAACGTGGGGTCGCCGGGAGCCCTGCGGGCCGTGCTCATGACGGGCGTGTTCATCGCCCTCATGGCCCTCATGTCATTCGGGTTCGGGCTCATCTTCCGCAGCACCGCCGGAGCGATCGCCGCGTTCGCGGGTGTCGTGTTCGTGCTCCCGCTCGTGATGCACGGCATCTCGGAACAAGCGGTCAAGTACCTGCCGCCCAACATGCTGGTCAATTCCGTCATGGCCACCGTCGGCCAGGGACAGGGAGGGCCGTTCCAACCGGTCTCCGCGGGCGTAGGATTGCTGCTCATGGCCGTCTACGCCGCCATCTCCCTCGGTGTCGGCGCCGTGCTCTTCGTGAAGCGAGACGCTTGAACCAGGCCGGCGCCGGGGAGGGCTCGGTGCGCGTTCGGATCCCCCAGGACTGGAGCCTCCAGGCCCAGCGCCTGGCCCGGTTGATCAGCCGGGAGCCGTTCCAGAGGCGCAGCTGGGCGGAGCTCGGGTTCTTCCTCGTGAGCTCCACGCTCATGGGCGCGGGGGTGCTCGTCGTCGGAGCCCTCGGCATCGTCGGGCTGGCCCTCACCATCGCCTTCGTCGGCGTGGTCCTGCTGGCCGGCGGCCTGCGGGCGGCCCGGGGGCTCGGCCGCTGGCAGCGGGCCCTGGCGTGGCGGATGCTCGGCGACGAGATCCCCGACCCCGAGCCGTTCCACCCCAGGCCCGGGCTGTTCGGGTGGCTGCGCGCCGCTCTCGGCGACCGGGCGGCGTGGCGCACGGTGGGCTACCTCGTGGCCAAGGGCCCGCTCACGGTCTTCGGCGTGTGGTTCGCGCTCAGCGTCTGGCTCGAGGCGCTCTGCGACCTGGCCTTCCCCGTGACCCGCCACGTCGGGCTGGGGGGATTCGGGCTCTACGGCCGGCTCGTCGCCCCCGGCCGCGGCGCCCCGCCGGGGTCGGGGTTCGACACCCACGTCGGGGTGTTCGTGACGGGGGTGGTGCTGCTCTTCGTCGCCCCGTGGACGATGCGGCTGGTCGTCTACCTCGACCGGCAGCTGATGCACCTCCTGCTCGGCCCCGACGCCGCCACGTCGCGGGTGCGGGTCCTCGAGGCGTCGCGCTCCCGGACGCTCGACGTCGCCACCGAGACGCTCCGGCGCATCGAGCGCAACCTGCACGACGGCACCCAGGCCCAGCTCGTCGCGCTGGCCATGCGCCTCGGCCAGGCCCACGAGAAGCTCGCCCAGATCGGCGTGCAGGACGACAGCCAGGACATGGCCGCCGTCCGGCGCCTGGTGGACGAAGCGCACCGGGGGGCCAAAGAGGCCATCACCGACCTGCGCGACCTGGCGCGGGGCATCCACCCCCCCGCGCTGGACACCGGCCTGGAGAACGCCCTGGCCACGCTGGCGGCCCGCAGCCCCGTGCCCACCGAGGTGACGGTGTCGATCCAGGTGCGGCCCTCCCCGGCCGTCGAGGCCATCTGCTACTTCTGCGCTGCGGAGCTGCTCGCCAACGTCGCTCAGCACGCCCAGGCGACCAGGGCGTCGCTCAGCTGTGCCCAGCACGGCCCCTGGCTCCGGATCGTGGTGCGCGACAACGGACGGGGCGGTGCCGCGGTCAGCAGCGGCGGCTCGTCGTCGAGCGGCCTGGCCGGCCTCGCCGACCGGATCAGCGCCGTCGACGGCCACCTGAGCATCGCCAGCCCCGTGGGCGGGCCGACGGCCGTCACGATCGACCTCCCCGCCCACTCCTGAGCATGTCCGGCGCGGACGCCATCACCGTCGTGATCGCGGAGGACTCCGCCATCCTGCGCGACGGGTTGGTGCAGCTCCTCACCGACCGGGGCTTCGACGTCACCGGGGCGACCGGCGACGCCGAGCGGCTCGAGGCGGTGGTGGACAGCGACCCCCCCGACGTGGCGGTGGTCGACATCCGCATGCCTCCCACCTTCACCGACGAGGGTCTGCGGGCTGCTGTCGCCCTGCGCCGGAAGCATCCCGACGTCGGGATCCTCGTGTTCTCCCAGTACGTCGAGACCCGCTACGCAGCCGAGCTGCTGTCGGGCGGAGCGGCCAAGGTCGGCTACCTGCTCAAGGACAGGGTCGCCGACGTGGCGGACTTCGTCGAAGCCCTGGTGCGGGTGGCGTCGGGGGGCACCGCCCTCGACCCCGAGGTGGTCACCCAGTTGATGGGAGCGTCGCGCCGCACCGACACGCTGGCCGCCTTGAGCGGCCGGGAGCGGGAGGTGCTCGGACTGATGGCGGAGGGTCGGAGCAACTCCGCCATCGCGACGAATCTCGTCATCTCCGAGGGGGCGGTGGAGAAGCACATCGCCAACATCTTCGCCAAGCTCAACCTGCCGGCCACGTCGACCGACCATCGCCGGGTGCTGGCGGTTCTGCGCTATCTCGAGGGCTGATCGCCCTCGGCTCGGCGCCTCGTCGGGCGCCGTGCCCCGGGCACGCGGCCGCCCCGGTCCCCGTCGGTGCGCGGCGCGCCGGGCGCGGACCGGCGACACCGCGCCGTGGACCCCCCGACGCGCCCTCGGCTCCGTGGGCGACCGTTACGGCTGGGGGTAGCCGCCCCCGCCCTCGGCGTGCTGCTTGGCGATGTACATGGCGGTGTCGGCCCGACCCAGCAGGCTGGCGGCGGTGTCGCCGGGGCCGGGGTGGGCCAGCCCCACCGAGGCGCTCAGCCGGAACGTCCCCTGGGGCAGCTCGATGGGCTGCTGGATGGCGTCGGCCAGGCGCGTGGCCAGCAGCTTGAGCTCGTCGGGGTCGTGGATGGCCGCCACCACCACGAACTCGTCGCCGCCGTAGCGCCCCACCACGTCCCCGCGCCGGATGCTGGCGGACAGGCGCTGGGCGAGCAGCCGCAGGATCTCGTCGCCGGTGGCCTGGCCGTAGCGGTCGTTGATGGGCCGGAACCCGTCCAGGTCGAGGAACACCACCGCCGTGGTCGGGTTCTCGAGGCGCTGCTCCAGGTGGGCGCGCAGGTGCGAGCGGTTGGCGAGCCCGGTGAGGGGGTCGAAGGTGGTGATCTCCTCGAGCGCGTCGCGGGTGGCGCGCAGCTGGGTGATGTCGTGGCCCGAGACCACGAGGCCGCCCAGGGTCGGGTCGTCGAGCATGTTGACGATGCTCAGCTCGAAGGGAACCGACTCGGTCCCGCCCCGGCGCAGGAGCTCGACCTCCACCACGGTCGGGGAGCGGTTCCACGAGGGCGTGTCGATGGCCCGCGCCAGCGCCGCCGCCAGCCCGCCACGGTCGGGCCCCGCCGCCAGCTCCACCAGCGGCCGGCCCTCGACGAGCTCCTGGTCGTGGCCCAGCACGCGGGTGATGGCGGCCGACACCGACTCGATGCGGCCCGCCGGGTCGAGCAGCATGATGATGCTGGCGGCGTTGTGTACCAGCGCGCGGAACTTCCCGACCTCGTCGGAGGCCACCTCCCAGCGACGGCGCTCGGTGAGGTCCCGCATGCACAGCACGAGGCCCTGCACCGACGCCCGGTCCAGCAGGTTGGCGCCCACCAGCTCCACGAGCTTCCAGCCGTCGCGGGCCTTCACCCGCAACTCGATGGGCGTGCCCACGCTCTTGCCCTGGATGCTCTCCAGGGCGGCGGCCGCCACGGCGTGGTCGTCGGGGTGGATGAACTCGATCCCGTCGGTCCCCACCAGCTGCGCGCCGTTGACGCCGAACATGCGCTCGGCGGCGTCGTTCGTCCACACCAGGCGGGCGGCGGCGTCCACCACGACCACGGGGTCGGGGAGCCACATGGCCAGGTCCAGCAGGCCCCGGGATTCGATCACCAGGACTGCATCGGCCCGTTCGGCCTGGTGCCTTAGCCCGGCACGCAGGGCCGCCCCGGGCACCCGCCCCCGGACGGGCCCCGGGCTCAGGCCCCCGGCTCGCCCCCCGCCCCGGGCCCCCCGGGGCCCGGGGCGCCCGCCAGGTGGCGGCCGAAGAAGGCGAGGATCCTGGCCCAGGCGTCGCCGGCCTCCTCGGGGGAGAAGCGGATGCCCGACACCTTGTCCATGGCCGCGGCCACCCCGCCCTGGTGGTGGCTGAGGAAGCTGTGGGTGGCGTCGGGGTACTCCTTCACGTCGTGGGGGATGCCCAGGCCCGACAGGGCGTCCTCGAGGCGGGCGGCGTGGCCGCGCAGCATCCAGTCCCGCCCGCCGTAGCTGCCCACGATGGGGCACGCGCCCGCCAGGGCGCGCGCCGCGTTCCTGGGCACCATGCCGTAGTTGGGGGCCGCGGCGTCGAACCCGCCCCGCGGCGCGCAGGCGATGGCGAAGCCGCCGCCCATGCAGAACCCGATGACCCCCACCTTGCCCGAGCAGCGCGCATGGCCCGCCAGCCAGGCGCGCGACGCCTCGATGTCGTCGAAGGCGCGGCCGTGCCCGCGCGACATCGACAGCATGGTGCCCGCCAGGCAGCGCACGGCGCCGCCCCGGGTGTAGAGGTCGGGGGCCAGGGCCACGTAGCCCGCGCCGGCGAGGTGGTCCGCGTGCGCGCGGATGTCGTCGTTGAGCCCGAAGGCCTCGTGGAGGACGACCACGCCGGGGGCCGGGCCGCTCCCGGACGGCACCGACAGGTAGGCGTCGAGGTTGCCCTCGGTTGTGGGAACGGTGATCTCGCCCATGGCGCCATCCTCCTGGGGGGAAGAACCGGCGGCCGCCGCTGCCGGTGCCGCACGCCTCCTGCTCGGGCCGACCCACGGCAACGGGCCTGGACGAGCGGCCCATGATGGCACGGGGGCCCGCAGATTTGTGCTGCCCTGGCTCCAGTGCCACCGGCGGGGGGCCGATATCCAACCATGACGATCCGGCCCCGGAAGCGGGGGGCGGCGGCGCGCTCGGGCGCCGGCGACGGGGGCCCGAGGGGGCTGCGCCACACCGGGGGCAGCGGCGCAGCGCGCTGCGGGTTCACCTTCACCACCACGGGACGGCCCTGTGCGAACCGGGTGGCCGAGGGCGTCCTCACGTGCCGGGCGGGCCACCCCTGCGCAGGCCCCGCGCCCGCCGACGTGGTGCTGCGACCCCTGCCCAGCCCCACCCCGCCGGCGCGCCCCCGGCCCGTGTCGCCGGGGCGCCGCCCCGACGCCCGGCTGCGGCGCGTCACCGACATGGTCCGCCAGGCCATGGCGAGCGACGACGTCGAGCACATCGGGCTGCGCGCCGAGCACGTGCTGGCCGACGTGGGGGCGGCGCTCACCCTGCTGGGCGCCCCCGACGCGTCACCCGCGGCCCGCGCCACGGTCATCCAGCGCTTCGGACGGGTGGGGGCGCTGCTCGTCCTGGGCTACGAGGACCGCTGGCACCGCCAGCAGGCCGACGGGCCCGGCGCCGCGCCGGCGACGGCGCTGGCCGCCCCCGCCGACGACAGCCGCCGGCTGGTGGCGAGCCTGCTGCGCGAGTTCGACCGCATCGACGCCCGACGGCTCTACGACCTGCTGTGCGCCATCGACTGCGGCCACGAGGCCGTCACCCACGACACGCCGGCCGACGCGCACCGGTGGCTGGACGCCACCTATGCGGTGGCGGCCCGCGACGGCACCCCGGCCGCCCACCGCGCCTACATGAACGCGCTGGAGCGGGTCATGCGGCTGGTGCGGCCGCTCGTCGCCTCCTGAGGGACAGCGGGCCCCCGGGGGGCCCGGGGGTCTGCCGGGGGGCGCGTACGATGCGGTCGAGGAGGCCCCATGACCGACATCGCAGACCCGGTCCTCGAGTCCTACGCCGAGGCCCACACCACCCCGCCGGCGGAGCACCTCGTGGCCGTGGCCGAGTCCACCCGGGCCGACCTGGACTTCCCCGGGATGATGGTGGGGACCCTCGAGGGCCGGTTCCTGGAGATGCTCGTGTACGCGCTGCGCCCGGCGTGGGTGCTCGAGATCGGCACCTTCAGCGGGTACTCGGCGCTCTCCATGGCGGCCGGCCTCCCCCCGGGGGGGCGCATCACCACCTGCGAGCTGAGCGCCGCGCACGTGGAGGCGTCGCGCCGCAACATCGCGGCGAGCCCCTACGCCGATCGCATCGAGATCGTGGAGGGCCCCGCCCTCGACACCGTCAACCGTCTCGGAGGGCCCTTCGACTTCGTGTTCATCGATGCCGACAAGAGCAGCTACCTGTCGTACTTCGAGGCCGTCCTGCCCAAGCTCGCCCCCGGGGGCCTCATCGCCGCCGACAACACCCTGTGGAGCGGGCGCGTCCTCGACGACGCCGACCGGTCGCCCGACACGCTCGCCATCCGCGCCTTCAACGACGCCGTGGCCGCCGACCCCCGGGTGGTGTGCGTGCAGCTCACCGTGCGCGACGGGGTGACCCTGATCCGGCGCGCCGGCGCCCCGTCGTAGGCCGCGGGAGCGGGGAGGCGGGGCCGTGCTCGATTACCACCTGCACCTGTGGCCGCACGGCCAGCGCGACACCGCCCCCACCGTGGAGGAGCTGGCCGCCTACTGCGAGCGGGCCGAGGCCGCCGGCGTGCGCGAGATCGCCCTCACCGAGCACCTCTTCCGCTTCGTCCAGGCGGACCGGCTCCTGCGCGGCTTCTGGGACGACGAGCCCGACCCCTCCCTGCGGGCGTCGATGGCGCACTACTGGGACGACCACGCCCGCGCCGACCTCGATGCCTACGTGTCGTGCGTCCTGGCCGCCAAGGACGCCGGCCTGCCGGTCGTGCTCGGCCTCGAGGTGGACTACTACCGCGGCCGCATGGACGACGTGGCGGCCCTGCTGGCCGGCTACCCCTTCGACGTCCTGCTGGGCTCGGTGCACTGGCTGGGGGCGTGGCGCTTCGACGACATCGGCGACCCCGTGTCGATGGCGCAGTGGTCGGCGCGCGACGTCGACGCCGCCTGGGGCGAGTACGCCGCGGCCATCGGCGAGCTGGCCGGCAGCGGCACCTGCGACGTGCTGGCCCATCCCGACCTCGTGAAGGCGGCCGGCCACCGGGCCCGGGCCCCCGAGGAGTGCTGGGCCCGGCTGGTGGAGGCGGCGCTGTCCTCGGGGATGGCCGCCGAGCTGTCCTCGGCGGGGTGGCGCAAGCCCGCCGCCGAGCAGTACCCCGCCGCCGGCCTCCTCGAGCGGCTGGTGGCGGCGGGGGTCCCGCTCACCACGGCGTCCGACGCCCACGGCCTGCCCGACGTGGCGGACCGCTCCGCCGAGCTGCACCGGCTGCTCGACGGCCTCGAGGTGCGCACGCTGCGCGCCTTCCGGGCCCGGCGCGCCGTCGACGTCCCCGTGGACGCCCCGGTGGCCCGGCCGTGACGACGCCGGGCGAGCTGGCGGCCCATCTCACCGGGCTCGACACCCCCAGCCTCGACCACCTGCAGCGCCTGCTCGGGTCCTGGGGGGTGCTGTCGGACCTGTCGTTCTCGGACCTGCTCCTGGTGGCGCCGGTGGCGGGCTCGGCCGGGGCGCAGCTCGTGGTGCTGGGCCAGATCCGCCCCACCACGTGGTCCACCCTGTTGCGGGTCGACCTGGTGGGCCAGGTGGTCGACAGCGAGGACTGGCCCGTGGTCACCGAGGCCCTGCGCACCGGGGCCAAGGTGTCGGGCATCGCCGTGATCCCCGTCCCCGTGCTCACCCGGCTGGCCAGCCATGACCTCGACGTCCGCGACACCGGCGAGGTGCCGGCCGTCCCCGAGACGGCCCAGCTCGAATCGGTGCCCGTCCGCCACGGGGGCGAGCCCATCGCCGTCATCGTGCGCGTGGCGCCGCGCGAGGACCGCCGGGCCGGGCGCCTCGAGCGCGTCTACCGCGACCTCTACACGCGCCTGGCCGACATGGTCCTGGCCGGCGAGTTCCCCTTCGCGGGCGAGGACTTCACCATCGAGGACGCACCCCGGGTGGGTGACGGCCTGGTCCTCGTCGACCCCGACGGCTACATCCGCTACGCCTCGCCCAACGCCATCAGCGCGCTGCACCGCATGAACATCACCGACAACGCCGAGGGCCGGCGGCTGTCTGACCTCGGCATCGACGACACCGCCCTGGACTGGGCGCTGCGCGACGGGTGCCCGGTGACCGAGGAGGTCGAGCGGCGGCCGGACGTCATCGTGCTCATGCAGTGCACGCCCTTGCTCGACCATGGCACCGTCACCGGGGCCATGGTGCTGCTGCGCGACGTCACCGACCTGCGCCGGCTGGACCGCCTGCTGCTCTCGAAGGACGCGGCCATCCGCGAGGTGCACCACCGCGTGAAGAACAACCTCCAGACGATCTCGTCGCTCTTGCGGCTCCAGGCGCGGCGCCTCGAGCCGGGCAAGGGACAGGAGGCGCTACGCGAGGCCGAGCGGCGGGTGCGCTCGATCGCCCTGGTGCACGAGATCCTGTCGCGCGAGCCCGGCGACGACGTCCCCTTCGACGAGATCGTGGGTTCGCTGGTCCGGATGGCCGAGGACTCGGTGGTGACGGGCGGCCGCATCGTCATCGAGGTCGACGGGGACGTCGGCGACGTCGCCGCCGACGTCGCCACGCCGCTCGCCGTGGTGCTCGCCGAGCTGTTGCAGAACGCCGTCGAGCACGCCTTCCCGGCGCTGTCGGGCGACGCGCTCCCCGAGGAGGGCGCGAAGGAGACGGTCGGCCACGTCCGGCTCACCCTGGCCAACGACGCCGGGCGGCTCACGCTGCAGGTGCATGACGACGGGTGCGGCCTGCCGCCGGGCTTCACCATCGACGACACCACCAGCCTGGGGCTGTCCATCGTGCGCGACCTCGTCACCAGCCAGCTCGAGGGGTCGATCTCCATGGAGAGCAACGGGGGCACGCTCGTCACCATCGAGCTCCCCGTCCACGACCCCGCGGGCGTGCTGCGCTAGGGGCGCGGGGCGAGGGCCACGACGGGGGGCGCCGGCGCGGCGGCGCCGCCGGTCACGGCGTGGGGACGGCCGAGAAGCGGTAGCCGATGCCGCGCACCGTGTGCAGCCAGCGCGGGGCGCCCGGGTCGGGCTCGAGCTTGAGCCGCAGCCGCCGGACGTGCTCGGTGACGGTGGCCGGGTCCTGCCACTCCTGGGTGGACCCCCACACGTGCTCGAGGAGCTCCTCCCGGGTGAAGACCTGGTCCGGGGTGGCGGCCAGGAAGGCCAGGAGGTCGAACTCCTTGGGCGTGAGGTCGACGGTCTCGCCGTCCACCATCACGCGGTGCGCGGCGCGGTCCACGATCAGCCCGCCGTGCTCGATCTGGTTGGCGGACTGCGTGGGCTGGCCCCGCCGCAGCACGGCGCGGATGCGCGCCTCGAGCTCGGGGAGCGAGCAGGGCTTCACGACGTAGTCGTCGGCGCCCAGGTTCAGGACCCGCACGCGCTCGGCCTCCTCGGACCGGCCCGTGAGCACGATGACGGGCAGGGCGCTGTCGCGGCGCAGGCGGGCGAGGACCTCCTCGCCGTCGAGTCCGGGGAGCCCGAGGTCCAGGACCACGAGGTCGTAGCGGCCCAGGCTCGCCTCCCGCAGCGTGGCGGGGCCGTCGGCGGCCTCGCCGACCCGGTAGCCCACGCGCTGCAGGAAGAGCCTGGTGGCGGTGCGGCTGGCCGAGTCGTCCTCGGCCACCAGCACCATGTGGTCTTCGTCGGTCAGAGTCACAGACCTACCTCCGGTTGCCCGTCGTCCGCCCACTGGTCGTGCTGCCCCCCGACGACCGCCCCTGCATTGTTGCCGACTGCGAGGGCACGGAGGCGCCAATCACGCTGCGTGCTTGGCCTCGACCACGAGGTGTGCGTGTGCGAGGCCCCGCCCATCGTGCTGGGAACGGGCGCGACGGGGTGTTCTTCCGCGCCCCGACGCGTCCGGGCTGGTCAGCGGGTCGCACCCTGTTTCACTCCGATCTCGTGGTCCACGAGCCGCAGGAGCGCCTCCACGTCCACCGGCTTGGTCAGGTAGCCCTCGACCCCGAGGTCGAGCATGCCCCTGATGCGGCTGGGGGTGGCGTCCGCGCTCACCACGACCACCTTGGTGTCGGCCAGTTCAGGCAGCGTCTTGAGCCGGTGGAGCAGCTCGTCGCCGGGGAGGTCGGGGAGGTGGAGGTCGAGCAGGACGAGGTCGGGATGGTGCCGCCGGGCCAGTTCGAGCCCCGAGCGCCCCTCGGCGGCCGACACCAGGCGGACGCAGGGGCGCTTGGACAGCACCTGCTCCACGAGCGAGGCGTTGGACGGGTTGTCCTCCACGTGCAGGACGGTGACCGCCGGGCCCTCGCCGGCGTCGACGTGGTCGGCGGGCGCCCCGGCCAGGGCGGCGAGCGGCGGGGTCCCGCCCTCCCGCCCGGGGGCCCCGGCGGGCTCGGTCCCCGACGGCGCCGGGGGGTCGCACGCCAGGAGCTCCACCCAGAAGGTCGACCCGTGTCCCGGCACCGACTCCACGCCGATGGCGCCCGCCATGACCTCGACCAGTTGCTTCGACAAGGCGAGGCCCACCCCCGTGCCCTCGATGGCCGAGCGCTCGGCCCCCAGGCGCGCGAACGGCACGAAGAGCTGGTCCTGCTGCTCGTAGGGGATGCCGGGGCCGCTGTCGCGCACCTCGAAGCGCACGCGGCCGGTGTCGGCCGGCTCGGTCTGGAACGACACCGACCCGCCGCGGTGGTTGTACTTGACCGCGTTGGACCCCAGGTTGAGCAGCACCTGCAGGAGGCGCTGGCGATCGGCGCGCACGTAACGGCCCCGCGCCCCCTCGACGTCCACCGCCAGCTCCACCTTGGCGCCCTCGGCCACGGGGGCGAGCAGCGTCGCCACCTCCTCCAGGAGGTCGCGCACCTCGACCGGCTCGGTCGACAGCGACACCCGCCCGGCTTCGATCCGTGAGATGTCGAGCACCTCGTTGATGAGCGCCAGGAGGTGGCGCCCGGCGATCAGGATCTGCTCCACGCTCATGCGCTGCTCGCCGGGCAGGGCGTCGAGCTCGAGGAGCTGCGCGAACCCCAGGATGGCGTTGAGCGGGGTGCGCAGCTCGTGGCTCATGCGGGACAGGAACTCGCTCTTGGCGTCACTCGCCCGCTCGGCCGCCGACGAGGCGTGCCGCAGGGAGTGCTCCAGCCGAACCCGGTCGGTCACGTCGCGCGACACGGTGACCGTGCCCGTGACCTGCCCGTCGCGGTCCAGGACGGGCCGGGCCCGGGTCTCGAAGGTGCGGATCTCGCCCGAGGGCAGGCGGCCCGTCGTCACCACGGGCGTCGCTCCGCGCTCCCCGGCCAGGCAGCGGGCGATGAGGTCCTCGAGGACGCGGCGGTCCGCGGGGGCCGCCCCGCCCTGGCCGGCGCGCGCCGGCGCTCCCGCCCCGATCACCTCGGCGAGCGCCGAGCTGGCGATCACGACGCGTCCGGTCATGTCGCGCACCACGATGGTGTCGGGCGAGGCGTGGAAGATCGACTCCAGCAGGAGGCGACGGTGCTCGGCGGCGCGCAAGGCCTCGTAGCGCTCGGAGACGTCCACGACGTAGGCCACCACCGACACCAGCGCCCCCGCGGCGTCGGTCTCCACGGTGTAGACCGCCTCGGCCTCCCGCCACTCGTCCGCGTCGGGGTCGCGACGGAAGCGCAGCAGCAGCTGGAACCTGTCGCCGTGCTGCCCGGCGCCGCCCACCAGCATGGCGCCCAGGGTGTGGCGCGAGTCGGGGTGGAACCGGCGCATGACGGCGGCCGGGTCCGCGATGGCCTGCTCGGCGGACATGCCCAGCAGGCGCTCGATGTTGGGGCTGGCGTAGGAGAAGCGCCGGCTGGCCACGTCGTAGCACAGCGACACGACCGGGCTGGCGGTGAGGATGTTCTCGAGCTCGGTGCGGGCCCGGTCCCGCTCCACGGCGCGCTCGCGCAGCTGCGTGGCCGTGTCGAGGAGCCGGGCCGACAGGCGCCCGATCTCGTCGCCCCCGGTGGGCGCTCCCTCGGGGACCTCGCCGCGCTCGATGGCCTCGGTGGCCCGCTCCAGGCGCCGCAGGCGCGTCACCACCCCCGTGGTGAACAGCTGCGACACGAGCACCCCGCCCGCCAGCGCCAGGACCACCGCGGCGATGGCGATGGCGGGGAGCAGGTCGCCCGAGCTGCGGATGGCCGAGTGCTGGCTGGCGATGACGGCCGACTGCCGGGCCGAGAACGCCGCCACGTCGGCCCGCAGCCGCTGGGTCTCGCTCTGGCTGAAGCGCAGCAGGGCGCGCACCACGCTCGCGGGGGCACGACTGGGCCGCTGCAGGGCCAGCTGGGACATGTCGAAGACGAGCCGGTGGGCGTCGCGCACGATGGCCGCGCTCGACGTCCCCCCGTCGGCGGTGTCGGCGCTCGACGCCAGCTGGTCGAGCTGGCCGGGGATGACCGCCGCGGCCCGGGAGTAGGCGGTCGCGAAGTCGGCGTCGCCCGTGAGGAGGTAGGAGCCGATGCCCGCCTGGGCCGAGAGCAGGCTGCTTTCCAGCGTGGTGGCCGAGTCGACGAGCTCACGGGCCTGGCCCGCGATGCTCTGCGCGCGGTCGTCGGCGTGGGTGAACCACAGTGTCGTCGCCAGCACGAGGACCAGGATGGCCACGGGGACGGCGATGACCACGAGGCCCTTCGCCCGCAGCGAGCGGTCGACCCACCTGGCGGCGAGTCGCTGCCTTCCCGATGCAAAACGCATGGCGGCGCCTCTCGCCGAGGAACAGGATCTTCGAAAAAGTCGCGCGTCCCCCGCGAATTGAGGATACCGAGGGTTTCGCGGTGCGTCGACGGGGCCCGGGCGCGCAGCGACCCCGGAGGATGCTCCGGGGTCGGGGTCGGGGGGCGGGGGAGCGGCGGCGGGAGGGCTACGAGGCGCGGCGGCGGGCGGCGAGCCAGGCCTTGCGCAGCTTGCGGCGCTCCTCCTCGGAGGTGCCGCCCCAGATGCCCGACTCCTGGTTGGTGGCCAGGGCGAACTCGAGGCAGGGCTCGATGGCCTCACACGCCCGGCACACCCGCTTGGCCGCCTCGATCTGGTCGACGGCGGGGCCCGTGGTGCCGATGGGGAAGAAGAGGTCGGGCTCGGTGTAGCGGCACGCCGCCAGCTTGCGCCAATCGTCGGCATCCCACTCGACCGAGCGGTTCCACATGAGTGCCACGATGACCTCCTCCGGTACCGTGCCGTCCCGGGCCCTGCGCGTTCGACTTGTGATCCTGTTCACTTGGCTGGTCACAGGGGTTGACCGCTGTGGATTACAGGATGATCGTGAAGGTAGTCCCAAGCGCGACGGGGCCGCAAGCGCGAAAGGACACCGAAGGGCACGAGAAGTCGTGGACCAGCGGGAGAAGGGCCCGGACGACGCGGGCCAATTGGGTGACCGGCGGGCTGCGGAGCTCGGGCGACCCCTCCGTCTCGATGCCCGTCGGGCCCGCCCCGAGCGGGGCCCCGGCCGCCCCGGCGTAGCGTGCCCGGCGTGGCACCCGACCCGCTCGGCGCCTGGCGCCACGCCGTGGGGGTCCTCGCCCACAGGGGCGGGGCGGGCCCGTGGCGCGAGAACACCGTGGAGGCCTTCGCCGGCGCGCTGGCGGCCGGCGCCGACGGCGTGGAGCTCGACGTGCGCCGCACCGTGGACGGGGCGCTCGTCGTCCACCACGACGCCGCCGTCGAGGGCGCGGGACCGGTCCACGACCGACGACGAGACGAGCTGCCGGGCTGGGTCCCCACCCTGGGCGAGGCCCTGGCCGCGTGCGACGGTGCCGTCGTCAACGTCGAGATCAAGAACCTCCCGACCGACGCCGGCTTCGACCAGGCCAACCGGGTCTCCGCCGACGTGGCGGGCCTGCTCGCCGCGGGCGGCGCCGGGGGGGACCGGTGGCCGGCGCGCGTGGTGGTGTCCTCGTTCTGGCCCGACGCCCTCGGGGCGCTCGCCGCCGCCGCCGAGCGCCTGGGCGGCGCCGCCGCGCCCGCCATGGGGCTCCTCGTCCACCCGGGCCTCGAGGCCGGCCCGGCGCTCGACACCGCCGTGTCGCTCGGCTGCGCGGCCCTCCACCCCCATCACCGCCAGGTCGACCGCGACCTCGTGGCCCGGGCGCACGACCTCGGACTGGCCGTGGTGACCTGGACCGTGAACCGGGCCGAGGACCTCGACGCCGTGGTGGGCGCCGGGGTCGACGCCGTGATCACCGATCGCGTGGCGCAGACCCTGGCCCAGCTGGCCTGACGCCCGCCGAGGGCCGGCGCGGATTGGTCGCCGCGGGGGGTTCTCGGGGACAATCGAGGCCATGAACGTCGTCGTGTGCGTGAAACAGATCCCCGATCCGGCCGCCCCCGCGGCCCTCGACCCCCAGACCCACACCCTGGTCAGGGAGGGCAAGCTGATCATGGACGACTCCGACGCCTACGGCGTGGAGATGGGCCTGCAGCTGGCCGACGAGGCCGGCGGCGGCGAGGTCACGCTGGTGTCGATGGCCCCCGCGGGGGAGACCTCGGGACTGCGCACCGCCCTCGCCATGGGGGCGGCCAAGGCCATCTTGGTGAGCGACGACGCGCTGAAGGGCTCCGACGCGCTGTCCACGGCGAAGGTCCTCGCCAAGGCGATCGAGCGGGTCCAGCCCGACCTCGTCATCGCCGCCACCGAGTCGACCGACGGCTACACGGGCACCACCCCGGTGCAGGTCGCCGAGCTCCTCGGCCTGCCCGCCATCACCTTCGCCAAGAAGGTGTCGGTGGGCGACGGGCGTGTGCGCGTCGACCGCCAGACCGAGGCCGGCTACGACGAGGTCGAGTCGCCGCTCCCCGCCGTCGTCACCGTCACGGCCGGCGTCGTCGAGCCCCGGTACCCGTCGTTCAAGGGGATCATGGCGGCCAAGTCCAAGCCCGTGGAGCAGCTCACGGTGGCCGACCTCGGCCTCGACGCCTCCCAGGTGGGGGCGGCCGGGTCCCGCCAGGAGGTCACCGAGGTGGTCCCCGCCGACGAGCGCGGGGCCGGCGAGATCGTCGTCGACGAGGGCGACGGTCACGAGCACGTCGTGCGGTTCCTCGAGCAGCTCAAGCTGGTCTGAGCGGCCCCGCACCTTCCCATCACCGAGGAGAGACGAGACACGATGTCGATCGAAAAGGTCTGGGTCGTCGCCGAGGTCGTCGACGGCAACCCCACCACCACCACCCTGGAACTGCTCACCCAGGCCCGCTCGATGGCCTCCACCACCGAGGCGGTGGCCTGGGGCGCGCAGACGGCGACGGCCGCCGGCGAGCTGGGCAACTACGGCGCCACCACCGTCCACGACGTGGGCGACATCGGCGAGGTGCTCCCCGGCGCGCCGGTGGCGGCCGCCATCGCCGAGCTCGTGCGGGCGGGCAACGGCCCCGACGTCGTCCTGGTGCCCGCCAGCTACGACGGCCGGGACATCGCCGGGCGCCTGTCGGCCCGCCTCGACACGCCGGTCATCACCAACGTCGTGGGCCTGGCGGTGGAGGGCGAGGACGTGCGCTCCCAGCACGGGCTCTTCGGCGGGACGCAGGTGGCCACCGCCCACTTCACCGGGGACCGCCCGTGGGTCTTCGTGGTGCGGGCCAAGTCGTTCGCCCCCGAGGCCGCCGGCGGGGCCGCCGCCGAGGTGCGCGCCGTGGCCGTGCCCGAGCTGGGTGCCACCAACGCCGCCAAGGTGCTCGCCCACCACGTGGAGGAGCTGTCGGGCCCCAAGCTCGACGAGGCCGACGTGGTGGTGTCGGGGGGGCGCGGCCTGGGCGGGGCCGAGCACTACGCCATGATCGAGGACCTGGCCAAGCTGCTCCGGGGCGCGGCGGGCGCCAGCCGGGCCATCGTCGACGCCGGCTGGGTCCCGTACTCGCACCAGGTGGGCCAGACGGGCAAGACCGTGAAGCCCACCGTCTACATCGCCTGCGGCATCTCGGGCGCCACCCAGCACCTGGTGGGCATGAAGGGGTCGAAGAACATCGTCGCCATCAACAAGGACCAGGACGCGCCCATCTTCTCGGTGGCCGACCTGGGCATCGTGGGCGACGTGCACAAGGTCGTGCCCAAGCTGATCGAGGCGCTCAAGGCCCGTAGCTGACGGGACCGTCAGCAACGGCGCCCCGGCGCGCCGCACGCACCGCCCGCGGGGGCCGCCCGGCCCCGCGGTAGCCTGCACCCGGTTGGGTCCGGCGCGGCGCGTCGACGCCGGCCGGCACCAAGCGCGGGTGGTCGACGCATGCTGTTCCCCACCATCGACTTCGCCATCTTCTTCGCCGTGGTGTTCACGGCGAGCTGGCTCCTCAACCCCCATCCCCGGTCGTGGAAGCTCGCCATGGTCGTGGCCAGCTACGTCTTCTACAGCTGGTGGGACTGGCGCTTCGTCTTCCTGTTGGGCGCCGTCACGGTCGTGGCCCACCTGGGGGCGACGGTCCTGGCGCGCCTGGCAGACGACCGTCGCCGGCGCGTCGCCCTCGGGATCACGGTGGCGGTGCTGCTCGGGATCCTGGGGTGGTTCAAGTACTACGGCTTCCTGGCCGTGAACGTAGACAACCTCCTGCGCGACGCGGGCACGGGCCGGTTGCTGCCGCTGTTGACGGTGACGCTCCCGGTGGGCGTGTCGTTCTTCACCTTCATGGCGCTCAGCTACGTCGTGGACGTCTACCGGGGGCGGATCGGGCCCGCCCGTGCGGGGGACCTGGCGGTGTACCTGTCGTTCTTCCCCCACCTGGTGGCGGGGCCCATCGTGCGGGGGGGCGAGCTGCTCCCCCAGATCCGCTCGCGCCGGGACGCGGCGGCCATCGACTTCGGGCGCGCCGCGTGGCTGGTGGCGTCGGGGCTGTTCAAGAAGGTGGTCATCTCGTCGTACATCCAGACGGCCATCGTCACGCCCGTCTTCGCCGCGCCCGACCAGCACTCGGCCCTCGAGATCCTCTTCGCCGCCTACGGCTTCGCCGTGCAGATCTACGCCGACTTCAGCGGGTACACCGACATCGCCATCGGGCTGGCGTTGTTCCTCGGGTTCCGGTTCCCCGACAACTTCAACGCCCCCTACACGGCCCGGAACCTCCAGGACTTCTGGCGGCGGTGGCACATGACGCTCTCCCGGTGGCTGCGGGACTACCTCTACATCCCCCTCGGGGGCTCGCGGGGCTCGCGGTGGGTGGTGGCCCGCAACATCATGGTCACCATGGTCCTGGGCGGCCTGTGGCACGGCGCGGCCTGGACCTTCGTGGCGTGGGGTGCCCTCCACGGCGTCGGCCAGGTCGGGGGCCACCTCCGGCGCCAACAGCGCCAGCGCCACGGGCTGCCGGCCGTGCCCGAGGGGGCCGCCCGCCTGGTCGCGGCCCGCCTCGTGACCTTCCACGTCGTGTGCCTGGGCTGGATCTTCTTCCGCGCCGACTCGTTCTCGACGGCCACGACCATGCTCGGGCGGTTGTTCACCGCGTGGGGTGGCGCTCCCCTGGTCACGCCGCTCGTGGTCGTGACCGTGGTCGGCACCGTCGCCCTGCAGTACCTGCCGGGCGGGCTGGTCGGCCGCGCCCAGGAGGTCTTCGCCCGGCAACCGTGGGCCGTGCAGGGGGCCATACTGGGGGCAGTCCTGCTGGGCATCACGACGCTCGGCCCCCAAGGCGTCGCACCGTTCATCTACTACCGCTTCTGAGTCGCGGCGACGTCGGGTGCCGAGGGTGCGGCCCGACCGGCGCAGGGCGCCGACCGACGGGTGACGCCGTTGCGCATCGAACCATGACCGAGAGCCCCCCCGACATCGCGCTCGAGATGCCCGTCACCGCCGCGCCCACCGAGGCCGGCGCAGGGGGCGCCGACCGGGGGGGCGCCATGGCGGGGCCGCGACGCCCCGCGCGACGCGACGGCGCGCGTGCCCCGGGTGGGCGCGACCGCGCCACGCGGCGGCCGGGCCGCTGGGGCCCGCCGGCCCCGCGCCGCGCGGCGGTGCTGGCGCCGCCGCGGGCGCCCGCCGTGATCGGTGTCCCGCACCACGTGGGCCGGGCGTTCCCCCCCGCCGTGCCGACGCCCCCGGCGCGCCCCCCCGAGGCCGCCGGCGCGGCGGCCCCGGACGTGGCCGTCCCCGAGCCGCTGTTCGTGCTCGAGGTCGCCGGGGACCGTGCCGTGCGGAGCCGGGCGCGGGTGAGCTGGCGGCGCGCCCTCGCCGCCGGCGTGACCTGCTTCGCCCTGTGGCTCGTGATCGACGCACCGGCGCTGCTGCACTCGGCGCAGGCCGCGCCGCTGGGTGCCCGGCGCACGGCCGCCATCACCGTGCTGCGGCCCATCGCCGCGGTGTCCGACGCCCTGGGCCTCTCGCACGTGGTGAGCGGCGCCGATCGCGTCATCGGGCGCAACAACAGCGGGGTGCTCCAGGTGCTGGGCCCCGTCGCCCGCCGCCCGCCCGGCCGGCACGCCGACCCGCCGCCGACGCCCGTGCCCGGTCCGGGGGCCACCACCGCGGTGACGGCCCCCGACGGCCTGCCGCCGCTGCCCCCGCCCAGCGCCGGCTCCCCCCTGCGGGTCCTCGTGGTGGGCGACTCCCTCGGCATCGACTTCGGCCAGGCCCTGGTCAACGACCTGGCCGCCACGGGCGTGGTGCACGCCGTGCTGGACGGCCACATCGACACCGGGCTGTCGCGGCCCGACTACTTCAATTGGCCGGCCGAGCTCCAGGGCGACCTGGCCCGCTACCAGCCGGAGGCGGTGGTGGCCTTCATCGGGGCCAACGACCCCCAGAACTTCGTCGAGGGCGGCACCGCCCTGGCCTACGGGACCCCCGCCTGGGACGCCGCCTACGGTCGGCGGGTGGGCGACTTCATGTCCTCGGTGGCCGCCGCGGGGGCCCGCCTGCTGTGGGTGGGCATGCCCCCCATGGCCGACCCCGCCCTCAACGCCAAGATGCAGGTGCTCAACGGCATCGACGACGCCCAGGCCGCGCTGCACCGGGGCGTGTCGTTCTTCGCCTCGTGGCCCGTGCTGTCGGACCCCCAGGGCCACTTCGCCGGCTTCCTCCCCAACGCCTCGGGCAACGAGGTGGAGGTGCGCGCCCCCGACGGCACCCACATCGCCGCCCCGGGCGCCGAGCTGCTGTCGCGGGCCGCCGTCGCGGACCTCGACCACCAGTGGGGCCTGCGCCTGTGACGGCGCGCGCCGTGTGGGTCCTGCGCCACGCCAAGGCCACCGCGCACGCCGAGGAGGACCACGGTCGACCGCTGGCCCCGCGTGGCCGCCGGCAGGCGTCGGAGGTGGGCCGCTACCTCGACGACGGGGCGATCCCCACCGCCGCACCCGCCACCGTCCTCACCTCGTCGGCCCGGCGCGCCCGCCAGACGGCGGAGCTGGTGGTGGCGGAGCTGTCGGGGGGAGCCGAGCTCGTGGTCGAGCGCGCCCTCTACGACGCGGGCCCCGACGACGTCGTCGACCGGCTGCGCCTCCTCGACGACGACGTGGCCGCCGTGCTCGTGGTGGGCCACAACCCCACCGTGCAGGAGCTCGCCGCCCTCCTCGTGTCGCCGGCGCGCACCGGCGAGCGGGCCCGGGTGGAGGCCCGGTTCCCCACGGCCGCCCTGGCGTGCGTGGGCGTCGACCTGGCCACCTGGGAGGGCCTGGCCATGGGCGAGGGCCGGCTCCTCGACCTGCACTTCACCCAGGGCTGAGCCCGGGCGCCCGGGCCGTCGCCTGGTGGCCGGCCGCCGGTCAGACCAGCGGCCAGGGGTAGTGGTGGCGGTCGGGGTCGGGCACCGGGAAGCGCCCCGCCGTGACGAGGGCCCGGGCCCGCCGTGCCATGGCGTCGACCTCACGCGCCGACAACAGCGCCCGCAGCGACGCCGGCGGGGACTGCGCCACCCGCACCAGGTCCTCGGCCAGTCCCGGCGGCAGGCGCTCGCCCGCGAACTCCCAGATGACGGTGCGCAGCTTGGGCTCGACGTGGAACGACAACCCGTTGTCGATGGCCCACACCGTGCCGCTCTCGTCGAGCAGGCAGTGCCCGCTCTTGCGGTCGGCGTTGTTGGCCACGATGTCGAAGGCGCAGATGGCCCGCAGCTGGTCGTGCAGCGCCTCGTCCTCGACCAGGGTGAAGTGGTGCTGGGAGAAGTCCGCGTCCACGAAGCGCTGCAGGGAGCCCGGCCCGAGGGGGGCGTCGTCGCGCGCCACGGTCTCGGGGACCATGTCCCAGCCCAGCGCCTGGGCCAGCTCGTAGGCGGCGACCTCGCGCTTGTAGATCCCCTCGGGGAAGTCCCACAGGTGGCGCTCGCCCCGCGCCGGCTTGTAGACCGCCGCCACCTCGTCGTCCCCGCAGGCCACCGTGGCCAGGAACGTGTGGTTCGAGCTCCACGGCATGCGGCCGACGAGCTCGACCTCGCCTTCGGCCAGGAGCCTCACGTTGCCGGAGGGCGGTGGCCGTTGGTCCGGGGGCACTCGTGGCCCGAGGGGTCGAGCGGCCCGCCGCACAGCGGGCACGGGGGCCGGCCCGCTTCGACGAGGGTGGTGGCGCGGATGGCGAACGCCGCGGCCTGGGCACGCGTGATGGTGAAGCGCGCCATGTCGCCCTCCTCGTCCTCGCCCACGAGCTCCTCGGCGACGAGCACGATGCGGTCCGTGTCGTCGTCGTAGCTCACGCCCAGGGTCCCGATGACCCAGTGCGGCTCGGCGGGCGCCTCGAGCTCGAGGTCCGACGGCAGGTCCTCGGGCCGGTCGACCTGGGCGAGCAGGCGGCCCAGGTACTCGGCCAGCACCGACACCTGCTGCTTCTCGGCCTTGAGGGTCACCACGGTGTCGCCACTCCTGCACTGCACGAGGAACACCCGCTGGCCGACGGGGCCCTCGGCGCCCACCGTGAAGCGGTCGAGGTCGCCCAGGTCGAGCGCGGGGCTCATGAGGGGCTCAGCTCGGCCAGCGACGACGTGGCGTTGACGCACAGCACGTAGGCGTCGCCGTCGCCCCGCACCAGGGCGGTGACCGAGCACGGCGACACCACCAGGCGCTGCATGAGGTCGATGGGGACGCCGGCGGTGGCCGCCACCGCCGCCTTGATCGGATCGGCGTGCGACACCGCCACGAAGGTCTCGCCGTGGTGGCGGGCCGCCAGGCGGTCGAGGGTCGCCAGGGTGCGCGCCTGCATCTCGAGGAACGACTCGCCGTCGGGGAACCGGAAGGAGCTCGGGACGGCCTGGACGCTGCGCCACTCGCGGCGGCGACGGAGGGTGGAGAGCCTGGCCCCCGTCCACGTCCCGAAGTCGCACTCGAGCAGCCCCCGCTCGGCCCGCACCCGGAGCCCCAGCTCCGCCGCGATGGGCTTGGCCGTCTCCATGGCGCGCTCCAGGGGCGACGCGTACACCGCCACGGGCGCCTTCTTCAGGGCGGCGATGCGCGCCGCGGTGTCCTTCGCCTGGGCCCGCCCCACCTCCGAGAGGTGCAGGCCCGGCGCCCGACCGGGGAGGATGGTGCCCGTCGTGGGGGTCCGACCGTGGCGGACCAGGAGCGCGACGGCAGGAGCCGGAGTTCGCCGTGTTGGCACGGGGTGTCATCGTACGCTGTCGGCCGTGCGTGCCCCGCCGCTCGACGCGTTGACGGCCGAGATCACGAGCTGCCGGCGTTGCCCGCGCCTGGTGGCGTGGCGGGAGCAGGTGGCCCGCCAACGCCGTGCCGCCTTCGCCGACCAGGAGTATTGGGGACGGCCCGTCCCCGGGTTCGGCGACCCGGGGGCGCGCATCGTCTTCGTGGGGCTCGCCCCCGCGGCGCACGGCGGGAACCGGACGGGCCGGGTCTTCACCGGCGACAGGTCCGGTGACTGGCTGTTCGCCGCGCTGTGGCGGGCGGGACTCGCCAACCAGCCCACCAGCGTGTCGATGGACGACGGGCTCGAGCTGCACGGGGCGTACGTGCTGGCGGCGGTGCGCTGCGCCCCGCCGCAGAACAAGCCGACGCCGGCCGAGCGCGATAGGTGTCGCCCCTTCCTCGAGCGAGAGCTGGCGCTGTTGACGGAGCTGCGGGTGGTCGTGGCGTTGGGAAGCTTCGCCTACCAGGTGGTGGCGGAGGTGCTCGGCCTGAGGCCCCGGCCCCGCTTCGGCCACGGGGTGGTGGGCACGCTCCCCGGCGGGCGCAGCGTGGTGTGCTCGTACCACCCCAGCCAGCAGAACACCAACACCCGCAAGCTGACCGAGCCCATGCTCGACGCCGTCATGCACAGCGCCCGCACCCTGGCCGGGCTCTGAGCCCGGGAGGGGCCGGCCTCAGGAGGAGAGCGCGACGCGCTCGGGCCCCACCGTGGCGTGGTCGGGCCAGCGGCGCCGGCTCACGCGGGCCAGCTTGCGCAACAGCTCGATGGCGCCGGGGTCGTCGTCACCGGGACGTGTCTCGACGACCCCGTCGGCCACCATGCCGGCCATGATGTCGCGGCCCTGGTCGGTTCGCACGATGGTGAGCGTCCAGTCGCTGAAGGCGCCGATGCCACCGGTGGAGATGTCGGCGTGCTCGGCCGCGAAGTCGGGGCAGGCCTTGCACCCCTCGCGCGTCCAGGCGTGGCCCTCCTTCAGCGGGACCTCGTGGTACGCGCCGTCCTGCATCCAGACCTGGAACACGCCCTTGATGTTGATCTTGGCGATGGCGCTGCGCTCGAGCCCGTACTTGGCCTCGAACAGCTCGGCGAAGATGGCGTCGTCGAAGGTCTTCGAGCACAACAGGCCGATGGACAGGGCCAGGCGGCGCGCCACCTTGCCCGCCTTGCGGGCCGACATGACCGCCGGCACCGACGCCTGGCAGCTCATCCCCACCAGGGCGATGCGCTCGGCCCCGGCTTCGACGGCGGCGGGGTAGGCGAGGGTGTTGGCCGAGTAGGTGTAGCGCGACCCCGCCGTGGCCAGGACCTCCTGGCGGGTGCGGGCCACGGCGGGGACGGCCTTCCACGTCCCTTCGCCCTCCACCGCCGACACCAGGGCGGCGTCGATGACGTCGTGCTCGAGGGCCCAGATCAAGATGGCCGACACGAGCCCGCCGTCCTGGCCGACATCGTGCACGGCGGGGTCGGTGGCCCGGGCGAGCACGATGTCGCCGGCGATGCCCGCCACCTCCTCGGCGGCGCGCTCACGGCCGAAGAGAAAGGTGTCGATCTCGCTCTCCCAGGTGCGGAAGCGGGGGCAGGCCCGGGTGCACATGGTGCAGCCCTTCACCCCGTGGGTGCAGTCGACCGGGCCGCCGTCCTCGTCGACCTTCCACGGCCGGTACACGCCGTCCTGGTCGTTGTACTTCAGGACGTCGTGCGGGCAGGCGATGATGCAGCCCGCGCACCCGGTGCACAGCCCGGAGGTCACCACCTCCTGGTAGAGGTGGGCCCAGTGCGGCTTCTCGGGAGGCACGGCGCCCACAGTAGCGTCGCCGCTCGTGCCCGAGTTGCCCGAGGTCGAGGCCTACCGGCGGGTGGCCGAGGGGGTGCTCGGCCGGGTGGTGCGGCGCGTCGAGGTGGCCGACCCCCGCTTCGTGCGCCGCGCCCGGCCGGGCCCCTTGCGCGCCGCCCTCGAGGGGCGCCGTTTCAGCGCGGCACGCCGCCGCGGCAAGCTGCTCGTCCTCGACACCGAGGGTGGCACGGCGCCCCGCCTGGGGCTGCGCTTCGGCATGACCGGGCGCCTGCTCGTGGACGGCAAGGCGGGGGTGGACCGCCTCGTCTACTCGAGCGACCGTGCCGTCGCCGCGTGGGACCGCTTCGCCATCGACTTCGTCGGCGGCAGCCGGCTGGTGGTGCGCGACCCGCGCCTGTTGGGCGGGGTCGAGCTCGACCCCGACGAGGCGGCCCTCGGGCCCGATGCCCTCAGTGTGGGGGCCGCCGAGTTGCGCAGGGCCCTCGAGACGAGCGCGGTGGCCGTGAAGGCCCGGCTCATGGACCAGCGCCGGCTGGCGGGGGTGGGCAACCTCATCGCCGACGAGGTCCTGTGGCGCGCCTCGCTGGCGCCGTCGCGGCCCTCGTCGTCACTCACGCCGGCCGAGCACCGCCGCCTCCACCACCACCTGCGGCGCACGCTCGACGACCTCATGGCCCGGGGCGGCTCGCACCTGGGCGACCTCATGCCCGAGCGCACCCCGGGCGGGCGCTGCCCCCGGGACGGCGCCGAGCTGGTGCGCAGCACCGTGGGCGGGCGCAGCAGCTGGTGGTGCCCCGAGCACCAGCGCTGATGGCGCCCTCAGGCCCCGGCCTCGGCGAGCACCTTCTCGGCGTGGCCGTCCGCCTTCACGTGGTACCAGGCCCGGCGTACCGAGCCGTCGGCGCCCACGAGGAAGGTCGACCGGATGACCCCGACCGACTTCTTGCCGTAGAGGGTCTTCTCCCCCCAGGCGCCGTAGCGCTCCATCACCGTGTGGTCGGCGTCGGTGAGCAGGGGGAAGCGCAGCCGGTACTTCTTGCGGAACGCCACATGGGTCTCGGCGTCGTCGGGCGAGATGCCCACCACCGCCACCCCGGCGCGCGAGAACGCCCGGAGGTTGTCGTTGAACTGGCACGCCTCCTTGGTGCATCCCGGCGTGTCGTCGGCGGGATAGAAGTAGACCACCACGGAGTCGCCCGCGAAGTCCTTGAGCGACACCTTCGTGCCGTCCTGGTCCCGGAGGGTGAACGCCGGGGCCTTGTCGCCCGGTCCGAGCCTGGTCGTGTTGTCTGCCACCGGTCCTCCGATCCGCCGCGGGCCGCCGCCGTCCCCCCGACCCAGACGTCCCGAGGGGCCCGACGTCCCACGATGGCACAGCAGCGCGGGGGCGGGCACCGTGGTGCACGCCGGGGGCGGCGCGGGGCACGCTGACACCCGGACCCGGGTGAAGCGCCCCGTGGCGCAGCGCAAGGGCGCGGACGCACGAGGATCCTGACCCGGATGTGCACGAGCCTCGACGGCGCCGTCACCACCGCCGACGGGCTGCCGGTCCAGCTGGCGTTCGGCGGGTGGGACGCCGGGGCCCGCTTCTACGAGCTCCAGGCGAGGTGCGCTGCCGTCGTCCTGGGCCGTCGCACCTTCGAGCCCGCGCTGTCCGCGCCGGTGTGGCCGTGGGGGGACCTGGCTGTCTACGTGCTCGGTACCCGCGTCCCGCCGGGCGCTCCCGGGCACGTCGTCGTGGAGGGGGAGCCTGTCCGGCTCCTCGAGCGTCAGCGTTCTGAGAACCGAGGGGGCGACGTCCACCTCGTCGGCGGGCCCACGACCCTCGAGACCTTCCGCCTGCTGGGCGCGCTCGACGAGCTGCGCCTCCTGGTGCTCCCCATGCTCGGCGGCGCCGGCCGCCGCCTCACGCCCGAGGTCGGTGCGGACACCGAGCTGTCGCTCGAGGGCGCCCGGACCTGGCCGCACGGCGTCGTCGAGCTCGTCTATGCCGTGGCGCCCCGGCGTTGACGCCACCAGCGCCGTCCTCGCGTGACGGCGGGACCCTGCCGCACGTCCAGGGTTATCCTCCCGGGAGGCCGTCGCGCCGGGGGAGGTCGTCGTGTCCGAGACGGTGGTCGACTCCCTGGTGCTGGACCTGTTGGCGTGGATCGGCCCCGGCACCCGGCCCCACCTCGAGGTGCTCGATGCCTGGCGCACGTCCTGTCCGCGTCTACCCGTGTGGGAAGAAACCATCGACCGCGGTCTGATCGTGCGGCACGCGGGTCCGGGAGGGGGCTCCCTCGTCTCGGTCTCCTCCGCAGGTCGGGAGTACCTGCGGGCACACCGCCCCCGCGCGGCGCCGGCGGCCCCCGAAGACCAGGCCCGTCCTTCCCGGAGCGCCCGGCCCCCTCCGGGCCCGGGGGTCGTCCCGGGCGCTCGGCGACACGGACGCAGGGGCAGTTCCCTCGGGACACGCCTCCAGCACCCCAGGTCGGGGCGCGCGAGACTCGGCTCACGGGAGCTCGGAGGGACCGGGCTGAGAGGGCGCCTCGCCCGGCGCCGACCGTCGACCTGATCCGGGTAATGCCGGCGGAGGGAGGAGCGTCATGGACGTCATCGGCACCGAGAGCGACACGGCCGTCCACAATGGCGGGGCGGCACGCGCCGCCGAGGAAGCGGGCTTCAACCGCCGCAAGGTGTACGTGTGCGGCGCACGCGACGATCTGCGTATCCCCTTCGTGGAGGTCGCGCTGAGCGCGCCCGCCGACGGCGGCGAGGCGCCCCCCCCGGTGCTGCTCTACGACACCTCGGGCCCCGGATCGGACCCGGCCGTCGGGTTGCCGGCCCTGCGCGCCCCGTGGATCGCGGCCCGGGGCGACGTCGTCGAGCACGAGGGCCGCGCCCCGCAGTCCCGGGACGACGGGCGCGCCGTGGCGCGGGGCAGGCTCGCCCCGAGGCCCTTCACCGGGACGCGCCGGCGTCCGCTGGTGGCACGCGGCTCCGCGCCGGTCACCCAGCTGCACTACGCACGCCGGGGGGAGATCACACCCGAGATGGAGTTCGTGGCGGTGCGCGAGCACCTGGATGCCGAGACGGTCCGGGCCGAGGTGGCCGCCGGCCGCGCCATCGTCCCCGCCAACGTCAACCATCCCGAGTCCGAGCCCATGGCCATCGGGCGCCGCTTCCTGGTCAAGGTGAACGCCAACATCGGCAACTCCTCGGTCACCTCGTCGGTCGCCGAGGAGGTCGAGAAGCTCACCTGGGCGACCCGCTGGGGGGCCGACACGGTCATGGACCTCTCCACCGGCCCCGACATCCACACCACCCGGGAGTGGATCGTGCGCAATTCGCCGGTGCCCATCGGCACGGTGCCCATCTACCAGGCTCTCGAGAAGGTGGACGGCCGTCCCGAGGAGCTCACCTGGGACGTCTATCGCGACACCATCGTCGAGCAGGCCGAGCAGGGCGTCGACTACTTCACGGTCCACGCCGGGGTGCTGCTGCGCTACGTCCCGCTCACCGCCAGGCGCACGACGGGCATCGTCAGCCGAGGCGGGTCGATCATGGCGGCGTGGTGCCTGGCGCACCATCGTGAGAACTTCCTCTACAGCCACTTCGAGGAGCTGTGCGAGATCATGGCCTCCTACGACGTGGCCTTCTCGCTCGGCGACGGCCTGCGGCCGGGGTCCATCGCCGACGCCAACGACGAGGCGCAGTTCGCCGAGCTGCGCACGCTGGGCGAGCTCACCGAGGTCGCCTGGCGCCACGACGTGCAGGTCATGATCGAGGGCCCGGGCCATGTCCCCCTGCACCGCATCGCCGAGAACGTCACGTTGCAGCAGGAGGTCTGCCACGAGGCGCCCTTCTACACATTGGGGCCGCTCACCGTCGACGTGGCTCCGGGCTACGACCACATCACGTCGGCCATCGGCGCGGCGGTGATCGGCATGCACGGCACCGCCATGCTCTGCTACGTGACCCCCAAGGAGCACCTGGGCCTTCCCGACCGCGACGACGTGAAGCAGGGGATGATCGCCTACAAGATCGCCGCCCATGCCGCCGACGTCGCCAAGGGACACCCCGGCGCGCAGGCGTGGGACGACGCGCTGTCGGCGGCCCGGTTCGAGTTCCGCTGGGAGGACCAGTTCAACCTGTCGCTGGACCCCGGCACCGCCCGCCGCTACCACGACGCCACCCTCCCGGCCGAGCCGGCCAAGACGGCCCACTTCTGCTCGATGTGCGGGCCCAAGTTCTGTTCGATGCGCATCAGCCACGACGTGCGGGCACTGGCCGAGGCCGAGGGGATCTCCCCCGAGGAGGCGCTCGAGTCGGCCATGCAGGCCAAGGCGGTGGAATTCCGCACGTCGGGAGGCGAGCTCTACCGGGCGCCCGCGCGGCGCTGACGGCGGCCGCCTGGCGCTAACGCGCTGGTCGGGAGGCTCCGCTGCTACACTGAGGAGTGCGTGCCTCGGCATGTGCCGGGCGCACGGGGTCTTCCTCACCCGTTCTTCGAGGGTCGCACCGGGACGAGCGACCGCCGCGGACTCACCGAGGCGGACCCGCCTCGCGGTCGACTGGCGGCCGCCTACCGAAGAGCGAGCAGGAACGCACATGACGAAGACCACCGGTGAGCCGGCGGTGCTCGACGACGAGTCCGCCTCGATCGACGACCCCCAGCCCGTCCGCAGCGCCACCTTCGAGCAGCTCGGGGTGGCCCCCGGGTTGGTCGCGGTGCTGTCCTCCCAGGGCATCACCGCCCCCTTCCCCGTGCAGGCGCTGACGATCCCCGACGGGATCGCCGGGCGAGACGTGTGCGGCAAGGCCAAGACGGGGTCAGGCAAGACCCTCGCCTTCGGGCTGCCGCTGCTCATGCGGGTGGGGGAGGGCGGCCCGTCGCGGCCCCGGGCGCTGGTGCTCGTGCCCACCCGCGAGCTGGCCGTGCAGGTCTCGGAGGTCATGAAGCCCCTCGGCGACGCCGCGCACCGGCGCGTGGTGGTGGTGTACGGGGGGGCCGACATCGAGCGCCAGATCAAGAAGCTCCGTCGCGGTGTGGACGTGGTCATCGCCACCCCGGGCCGGCTCATCGACCTCACCGACCGCGGCGCGGTGTCGGTGGCCGACCTCGAGGTCGTGGTGCTCGACGAAGCCGACCGCATGGCCGACATGGGGTTCCTGCCCCAGGTCGAGTGGGTGCTGCGGCGCGTGGAGGGCCGCCACCAGACCATGCTCTTCTCGGCCACCTTGGACGGGGACGTCGACCGCGTCGTCCGGCGCCACCTGCACGACCCCGTGCGACACGAGGTGGCGTCGGCGGTGCCCACCGTGGAGTCCATGGAGCACCGCTTCCTGCAGGTGCACCAGATGGACAAGGTGAAGGTGCTGGCGGCCATCTGCGGGGGGGCCACCAAGGCCCTGGTGTTCGTGCGTACCAAGCGCGGCGCCGACCGCCTCGTGCAGCAGCTCGGCCGGGAGCGCGTGCGCGCCGCAGCCATCCACGGCGACCTGCGGCAGTCGAGCCGGGAGAAGGCACTGGAGGACTTCACCTCGGGCCGCCTCCCGGTCCTGGTGGCCACCGACGTGGCGGCTCGGGGCCTCGACATCGACGACGTCGACGTGGTCGTGCACTACGACCCGCCGGAGGACCACAAGGCCTACCTCCACCGCTCGGGGCGCACGGCGCGCGCCGGGGGGTCGGGGGTGGTGGCCACGCTGGTGCTGTGGAACGAGATCCTCGACGTCGAGCGGATCCAGAAGCGGCTCGGGTTGCGGGCGCCCATCATCGAGATCTTCTCCAACGACCCGCGCCTGGTGGACCTCGCCGGGTGGCAGCCCGACGAGGGCGCCGCCTGACCGGCGTCGCCGGAACCTGAGCGCCAGCGGCGCCGGGCCCGTGTGCGACACCCTCTGTGTCCTGGGTGACGGCGTCACCCTGTTCGCCAAGAACTCGGACCGTCCCGTCACCGAGCCCCAGGTCGTCCGCTCCCTGCCGCGGCGTGCCCCGCGCGAGGCCTTGCACACCCAGTACCTCGACATCGCCGACGAACCCGCCGCGGCCACGGTGCTGTCGCAGCCGGTGTGGCTGTGGGGGGCGGAGCACGGCGTCAACGAGCACGGCGTGGCCATCGGCAACGAGATGGTCAACACCGTCGACGACCCGGCGCCCGCCGCGCCCGCCCTCATCGGCATGGACCTCGTGCGGCTGGGCCTCGAGCGGGCCCGCTCGGCGGAGGAGGCGCTCGGCGTCATGACCACGCTGCTCGAGCGCCACGGCCAGGGCGGCGTGGGCGACCAGGTCCACGGCCTCGCCTACTGGTCGTCGTTCCTCGTCGCCGACCCGGGCGCCGCGTGGGTGCTCGAGACCTCGGGTCGCACCTGGGCGGCGCGTCCGGTGGCCGGGGGCGACGCCATCTCCAACCGCCTCACCCTGCGGCGCGACTGGACCAAGGCGTCCCACGACGTCCCCGCAGGAGCCGACTTCGACGCCTGGCGCGACCCCGCCACGCCGACGGGGTTCGCCGACGGGCGCCTGGCGGCGAGCCGGGCCTTCGTCGCAGGCGTCCGGCCGGCGGTGTCGGGCCGGCGCGGGGCGCAGGCGGCACGAGCCGCCGTGGCGCACCTGCGCGACCACGGCTCGGGCCCCTGGGGCCCGCCGGGGGACGCCGGGCCCGTCGTGCCTGCGCCGGCGGGGGTGGCCGCCGACGGGAGCGGCGTCACGGTGTGCATGCACGTGCGCGACTTCGAGTGCACGACGGCCTCGATGGTGGTCGAGCTGCCCGCCGACACCGGTCTCCGGGGCCGGATGTGGGTGGCGCTGGGCAACCCCTGCGCGTCGGTCTTCGTCCCCGCCTTGCCCCCGACGCCCAGCCACGGCGCGCTCGTGCCCGACGCGCTGGCGGAGGAGGGGCTGGCCCGCCGCCTGGCGGCGGTGAGCCGTGCCGCCGAGGCCGACGCGTCGGCGCTCGACGCCGTGCGAGCCGTGCTCGGGCCCCTCGAAGAGGCGCTGTGGGACGAGGCCGATTCCCTGGGGTCGGACCCCGCGCTGTGGCGGGTGTTCGCCGCCGGGGTCGGCGCCCGCCTGGCGGGAGCGCTCGACGCGCTGGCCGTCGGGGGCGTGGCCGCCCCCCGCTGAGCGTCACCCGGCGGCGCCCCTGGGTGCGCCTGCCCCCCGGGAAAGGGACCTTCGACCCTTACCGCCGGGGCCGGCGCACCGTATCGTGCCCGGTGGGTCGCCGGTTTCTCGCCCCCCAACGTGAACCGGTCACCCGATCCAGGGTTACCTGGGACTGCACAGCGGAGCGGGTGCCGCCCCCCCCGCTGTGCGTCCCTGGGTTCCCCTGGCCGGCGCCGGTCGGCCAGGGCGCCGTGGAGCCGGCCCGGCGGGACCCGTGCCGGCGAAACGAGCCGAAAGGCCCTACTCCGTTCCCCGGCGCAGTGGTGAGATCGACATGTGGCCAAGGAGACGCGCGGAGAGGGCGAGGACCGGCCGCAACGCAAGCCGGGGGGGATCCGCGGCTGGATCTCCCTGACGATCCTTCCCCCCGGTCGCCAGGCCCGATGGAACGTCCCCGAGGGCGGCGCCTCCCCCGAGCACCCCGCCGAACCCCGTCGGCCCAGCACCGCCCGCACCCTCGTGTGGTTGCTCGTGGCCGTGGCGTTCATCGCCGCGCTCGTGGTGCTCTCCCGCCCGACGACGCCGGCGCCGGAGTCGATCTCCTACTCCACCTTCCTCTCCAAGGTGGCGCACGACGGCGTCAAGAGCATCTCCATCAGCCAGAGCAGCGGTGTGATCGACGGCGTGTTGCGCGGCGGCCAGTCCTTCACGTCCCAGGGGCCGCCGGGCGGCATGCCGGGAGCCGACATCAACCTCGTGAACGCCCATCACGTCGCCCGCAACTACGTGGCGGCGTCCTCCACGATCTGGCCCACGATCATCACGTGGGGGATCCTGATCGGGCTGATGGTCCTCTTCTGGGTGTGGATCTCGCGCCGGACACGGAGCCAGATGGCGGGCGTCACCAACTGGTCGAAGAGCCGCGCCAAGGTCCACGTCATCGACAACCCGACCACGACCTTCGCTGACATCGCCGGGTACGCCGGCGTCAAGCAGGAGATCTCCGAGCTGGTCGACTTCTTGAAGGACCCCGCCCGCTTCACCGGGATCGGAGCGCGGATCCCGAAGGGCGTGCTCTTGGTGGGGCCGCCCGGCACGGGCAAGACGCTCTTCGCACGGGCGATCGCCGGGGAGGCCGGCGTGCCCTTCATCACCATCACCGGGTCCGAGTTCATGGAGATGTTCGTCGGGGTGGGGGCCGCACGGGTGCGCGATCTCTTCGACCAGGCCCGGCAGCGCAAGCCGTCGATCATCTTCGTGGACGAGATCGACGCCATCGGCCGCAAGCGCGGGACCGGGCTCGGCGGCGGCCACGACGAGCGCGAGCAGACCCTGAACCAGATCCTGGCGGAGATGGACGGGTTCGAGCCGGCCGAGGGGATCATCGTGATGGCGGCCACCAACCGGCCCGACGTGCTCGACCCGGCGCTGCTGCGCGCCGGGCGGTTCGACCGCCAGGTCGTGGTGCCGCTCCCCACGCTCGAAGAGCGCCTGGCCATCTTGCAGGTGCACTCCAAGGGCAAGCGAGTGGGGCCCGACGTCAAGCTCGACACCCTGGCGCGGCGCACGCCGGGCATGAGCGGCGCCGACCTCGAGAACCTGATGAACGAGGCGGCGCTCACCGCCGTGCGCCGGGGCAGCACCGAGATCTCCGAGGTCGACGTGGAGGCCGCCCACGACCGCGTCCTGCTGGGGCTCACGCGTACGTCGCTCGTGCTCAGCCCCGAGGAGAAGCGGATCGTCGCCTACCACGAATCAGGCCACGCCCTGCTGGCCGCGCTGCTGCCCCACGCCGACCCCGTGCACAAGGTCACGATCATCCCCATCGGGATGGCGCTGGGCGCCACCCAGCAGCTGCCCGAGCAGGAGCACCAGCTCCAGCAGCGTCCCTATCTCGACGACCTCCTGGCGGTCCGCCTCGGGGGGCGCGCCGCCGAGGAGCTGGTCTTCGGCGTCCCCTCCACCGGCGCCCAGGACGACTTGACCAGTGCCACCGAGCTGGCCGGGCGCATGGTCCGCGAGTGGGGCATGTCCGAGGCGATCGGGCAGATGGCCTGGGGCTCGCGCGGGCCCGTCTTCCTCGGGGAGGACCTCATCCACACCCGTGACTACTCCGACGAGACCGCCCGCATCATCGACGAGGAGGTGTCGAGCATCCTCAACGCGCAGTCCGCCCGGGCCCGCCAGGTGCTCACCGAGCACCGGGCGGCCCTCGACGCGCTGGCGGGGGCGCTGTCGACCCGGGAGTCCCTGGACGGCTCCGACGTGGAGCGCATCATCACCGGCGTCGAGCACCCCGTCACCGAGCTCGCCAGGGCGGTCGTCTCGCCCCCGCGCCGGGCCCCGGCCAAGCACAAGGCGTCGCGCCCGACCTAGCGGCTGCGGGCGAGGCCCGAGGTCTTCGGGGCGGCCGGCCGTGCGCGGACCGGGCTCGAAGAGCCCGCCGGTAGGATCGCCTGCATGCCCGACGAGACCCCTCCCGCGCTCGAGGTCGACGACGCCGCCGGCGTGGCGCGCATCCTGGTGGTGACCGCGCACCCCGACGACGTCGACTTCGGCGTGGCCGGCTCGGTGGCCCAGTGGGTGAAGTCCGGCGTCGACGTGAGCTACTGCATCGTGACCGACGGCGACGCCGGCGGGTCGGACCGCTCCGTGAGCCGGGCGGAGATGGCGGCGCTGCGCCAGACCGAGCAGCGTGCCGCCGCCGCCGAGGTGGGCGTGACCGACGTCACCTTCCTCGGCTACCCCGACGGACGGCTCCTGCCCAGCATCGAGCTGCGGCGCGACATCAGCCGCCAGATCCGCCGCCTGCGTCCCGACCGGGTGGTGTGCCAGTCGCCCGAGCGGCTGTGGGACCGCATCGGCGCCAGCCACCCGGACCACCTGGCGGCGGGCGAGGCCGTCGTGGCGTCGGTCTACCCCGACGCCCGCAACCCCTTCGCCCATCCCGAGCTGCTCCAGGACGAGGGGCTCGAGCCCCACACCGTCCCCGAGATGTGGATCATGGCGTCGCCGCGCGCCGACCGCGTCGTGGACATCACCGACACCTTCGACCGCAAGATCGCCGCCCTGCGCTGCCACCGCAGCCAGGTGGGCGAGGGGGAGTGGCTGGACGAGCGCCTCCGGGGGTGGGCCTCGGCCGGGGCGCGCGCCGCGGGGTTCGGTGAGGGGCGCCTGGCCGAGGTGTTCCAGGTCGTCCCCACACCCTGAGCGGGGTGGGGCCCGTGCCGGGGGGGAGTGCCGGGGCCGCGGCCCCCGGGCCGTGGCTCGTGCTCCAGCACGCCCCCCACGAGGGCCCGGGCCTGCTCGCCGAGCTGATCACCGGCGCCGGCCACGACCTCGCCGTCGTGCGCCTCGACGAGGCGGGCCATCTCCCCCCGCCCCCGACGGCCGGCGCCGTGGTGGTCATGGGGGGCGCCATGGGTGTCCACGACACCGACCGCTACCCGTGGCTCGGCCCCGAGCGCACCTGGATCGCGGGCGCCGTGGAGGCCGGCGTGCCCGTGCTCGGCATCTGCCTGGGCGCGCAGCTCCTCGCCGCCGCCCTGGGGGCCGAGGTGACGACGGGGCCCGCCCCCGAGATCGGCGTGGGCGAGGTCGAGCTCACCGCGGAGGGCCGCGCCGACCCCGTGCTCGGCGGCCACGGGGCGCGCCTGCCCGCCGTGCACTGGCACGGCGACACCTTCGCCATCCCCGCCGGCGCCGTGCGCCTGGCCACGAGCGACCGCTACGAGAACCAGGCCTTCCGCTACGGCCGTGCCGTCTACGGGCTGCAGTTCCACCTCGAGGTGGACCAGGCCATCGCGCAGGCCTGGCGGCCGGAGCTGCCCCCCGGGGTCGACCTCGAGGAGGGCCGGGCGGAGGTCGAGGCGGCGGGCCGGCGGGTGCTGGGCCGCTTCGTCGAGATGGTGGGGCGCCTCACACCCAGGTGACGTCGTCGTCGACGCGGTCGGTGACGCGCGCGCAGGTGGGGCAGAACCACCGGGCCTCGAGCGCCGTCCCGCAGGTGCGGTGGTGCGGACCCTCCACGTCCCCGGCCACCTCGCGCGCCCCCCACCGGCTGAGCAGGCGCAGCGCCCCGGCCAGCTCGCGGCCGGCCTCGGTGACCCGGTACTCCAGGCGCGGCGGCCGGTCCGAGTAGCGGACGCCGACCACGATCCCGCCGTCCTCGAGCCGGCGCAGGCGGGCGCTCAGCACGTTGGGCGCCACCCGGGGGATCGCCTGCTGGAGCTCGGAGAACCGGCGGGGCCCGTCGAGGAGGGCGTCGACCACCACCAGGCTCCAGCGGTCGCCCACGGCGGCCATGGCCGCTTCGAGGCCGCTCGTCACGACGCCGATCCTGGCACGAGGCCCTTTCGGCCCGGGCGCTTCCCACCGGCTCGCATCCCGGCCTATAGTACCTTGCAAGTTGCAAGTTACTAGGGAGGTGGCGATGGCGGCGACCGTGTCGGAGCAGCTGTCGGGGGCGATGGCCGAGGTGACCGCGGCGGTGGCGCCCTCGGTGGTGGGTGTCGGCGCCGGCGGGAGCGGGGTGGTCGTGGGCAGCGGCCGGGTGCTCACCAACGCCCACAACCTGCGGGGGAGCGACGTGGTGGTGACCTTCCCCGACGGGCGCCGGGCCGAGGGCTCCGCCGCCGGGGTGGACGCCGACGGGGACCTGGCGGTGGTGGCGGTGGACACCGGGGCCGCCCCGGCGCTGGCCCTGGCCGGAGGGTCCCCCCGCATGGGGGAGGCCGTCCTGGCCCTGGCCAACCCCGGCGGCCGCGGGGTGCGGGTCAGCGCGGGGATCGTGTCCGCCCTCGACGTCGCCTTCCGGGGCCCCGGCGGGCGGCGCCTGCGCGGGGCCATCGAGCACAGCGCGCCGCTGGCCCGGGGGTCGTCGGGGGGCCCGCTCGTCGACCTCGAGGGGCGCGTCCTGGGCATCGACACCCACCGCGCCGGCGAGGGCTTCTACCTCGCCGTGGCGGCGGGCGCCGAGCTGGCGGCGCGCGTGGAGGCCCTCGCCGAGGGACAGGCCCCGCGCCGGCCCCGGCTCGGGGTCGCCCTGGCCCCGCCCAACGTGGCCCGGCGCCTGCGGCGCTCGGTCGGGCTCCCGGCGCTCGACGGGCTGCTCGTCCACGCCGTGGAGGACGGCGGTCCCGCCGGCCGGTCCGGGATCGAGCAGGGGGACCTCATCGTGGCGGTGGCCGGTACGCCGGTGACGACCGTGGACGAGCTCGCCGACGCCCTCGAGCGTGCCGGCGCCGGCGCCGAGGTGGCCGTGGCGGTGGTGCGGGGCGCCGAGCAGCGCACGGTGGAGGTGCGGCTCGACGCCTGACGCGCCGCGGGTGGCCGCTCAGCGGCCTCCGCCTCGGCCGTTGCCCGGCCCGCTGTTGCCCGTCGGGCCGGTGGGCCCCGTCGACGTGGTGGTGGACGTCACGCCCAGGACCTGGGCCAGCGCGGAGACGTCGTGCAGGAGCGTCGAGCCCTCCGACGGGGGCATGGCGCCGTCGCCCACGTCGTTGGCGATCGTCTGCTTCATGTCGTTGATGGCCTGGGCGACCTGGTCCTGGTTCCCCTCCGACGAGGCCGACAGCGCCTGGGTCACGTCGTTCTCGATCTTGCTGGCCGTGTTCGACGACACCGTGCCGTTGGACACGCCCGTATTGAGGTCGCTCTCCAGCGTGTTGGCCGCCGACGGGGCCGTCAGCGCGGTCGTGGTCGTGGCGGGCGCGGTGGTGGTCGTCGAGCTGGTGGTGGTGGGTGCCACGGTGGTCGTCGTCGAGTGCGTGCCGTTGACGGTGCGCTTGGGGGGGTTGCCCGAGGAGAGCGCCAGCGCCGTGAGCCCCGCCGCCACGAGCACGGCCAGGGCGCCGATGGCCCACATCCAGCGCCGGCGGGTGCGGCCCCGGTCGGGGGCCGCCCGCGGCGGGGGCGCCCCCGTGGGGGGCCCGGGGGCGGGCGGCGCCATGGCCGGTGCCACCAGGGTGCCGGGGCCCTCGGTGGCGCGGGCGCCGTCGCCGGGGGTGGCGACCAGCAACGTGGGCGGCGCCAGGGTCCGGGTGTCGGGCGGCTCCCGCACCCAGGGCTCGGAGAAGGGGGCCGCGCTGAGCAGCCCGGCCACCTGCGTGGCGTCGGGGCGGTGGTCGGGGTCGGGGTCGAGCATGCCCTCGAACAACAGGCGCCACGTCGCCGGGAGGTCATGGGGCAGGGGCACGGGCCCGGCCAGGCGGCGCGCCACCACCTCGGTGGGCGTGCCTTCGAAGAGGCGCTCGCCCGTCAGGCACTCGAGCAGGATGATGCCGAGCGACCACACGTCGGCGGCGGGCCCCACGGCGTGGTGCTCGAGTTGCTCGGGGGCCATGTAGCCGGCCGTCCCCAAGGTCGTGCCGGTGACGGTGAGCGACGCCGCGTCGGCCAGGCGGGCGATGCCGAAGTCGGCCAGCCGGGCGCGCGGCCCCGGGCCGAGCAGGACGTTGGCGGGCTTGACGTCGCGGTGCACGATGCCCTGGGTGTGGACGAAGGCGAGCGCGCCGGCCAGCGTGCGGCCGAGCACGGCCGTGCGCTCCGGCGACAGCGCGCCGCGCCGCAGGCGGGCCGACAGCGTGGGCCCGTCGACGAGCTCCATCACCAGGAAGGCCTGCTGGCCGTGCACGCCGGCGTCGAGGAGCCGCACCAGGCCGGGATGCTCGAGGCGGGCCAGCGCCTTGGCCTCGAGCGCCAGCCGGCGCGCCAGGTCGGGATCGGCCGAGCGCACCAGCTTCACCGCCACCTCCGTGCCCGTGACGGTGTCGGTGGCCCGGTACACGTCGGCCATGCCGCCCTGGCCGAGCAGGGCGCCGACCCGGTAGCGGCCGGCCACGAGCTGCTCGGCGGCGCTCACCGCCGTCCTCGTGCGGTCCGGGCCGGGCGATGCTCTCGGGTGTGGGGGCCGACGGGCGTCATGGGGCGGGGAACGAGCGCGCCAGCGATCCGACGCGGTGGCGCGGGCGGGGGCTGCTCGGGGGGTTGAGCGGGCCCGGTGTGGCCCGCCCATCTTGGCACGGCCCGCACGGCCGCCGCCTTTCTGGCGGGGACGGGGGCGCCGCGGGGCGCCGGCGAGGCGCCGGGGTCCTCGGGCCCGTCGGCGCGGTGGTGGCGCCCATCGACCGGTTCGGCGGGTCTTCGCGGGACGAGCCCCGCGTCTGTGACGACCGGGACTCGCCGATCGCAGCCCCGAGCCGTGGCGGGGCCCGGGTGGGCGAGCACGGGGGCAGCGCCCACCGCTCCCGGGGAGCCGGCCGCGCCGTGCTCGCCCGGGCGCGCCGCGCCGTGCTCGCCCGGGCGCGCCGCGCCGTGGCAACCTGCGCCCAGGCGAGCACGGCGGGGGCCGCCGGGTCCGCCCACGGAGGGAGCCAGCATGGTCAAGCTCACGTGCCTCGTCCGCCGCAAGGCGGGGATGTCGCCCGAGGAGTTCCACGCCTACTGGCGCGACCGCCACGGGCCCCTGGTGCTCTCGACGCGCAGCGGGGGCCACGTCCTGCGCTACGAGCAGCATCACCGGCCGCTGTCGGACTACCCGGCCGACGACGACGGCGCCTACGACGGCGTCACCGAACAGTGGTTCGCGTCGATGGAGGAGTACCACGCCCACATCGCCGAGCCCGACTTCGCGGAGGTGTGGGCCGACCTACCCCACTTCCTCGACGTCGACCGTCTCGCCTTCGTCGTCACCGAGGAGCCGGTGGTGATCCTCGAGGGTCGCTGACCGCCCGCCCCGGCGCGCCCCGGGCGCGGGCGCCCTCAGCTGGCCATGGCGGCCACCACCGGCGCGGCCAGGCGGATGCCGCCGGTGGAGCCGAGGTAGGCGGCGTCGCCGAAGGCGAAGATCCCGCCGTCGGCGGCCACCTCCCAGTAGCCGGCGCCGCCCGGCCCGGGCACGAGCGCCTTCACCGGCTTGGCCAGTGCCACGCCCTGCACCGAACCGAACACCGTCGCCGCGCCGTAGGGGAACAGCCTGCCGTTGGTGCACACCAGCCAGTACCCGCCGCCCTGGGGCAGCACGGTGATGCCCGTCACCGGTGCGGCCAGCGGGAACCCGCCCGTGGACCCGTAGAAGGGGGCGGCTCCGAAGGCGAACACGCCGCCGTCGGAGGCCACGAGCCAGTACCCCCCGCCCCGGGGCGCCGCGGCCATGCCCGTCACCGGGGCCACCAGGTGGATGCCGCCGGTCGAGCCGTGGAAGCCGGCGTCGCCAAAGGCGAACACGCCGCCGTCGGACGCCACGAGCCAGTAGCCGCCGCCGTCGGGGGTGGGGGCCATGCCCACCACCGGCGCGGCGAGACGGCGCCCCCCCATCGACCCGTAGAAGGGCGCGCCGAAGGCGAAGATCCCGCCGTCGGCGGCCACCTCCCAGTACCCGCCGGTGGCGGCGTCCGCCGCCGCCCCCACGACGGGGGCGTCGAGGTGGCGCCCGCCCATCGACCCCAGGAACGACGCCCCCCCGAAGGGGAACACCCCGCCGTCGGAGGCCACGAGGCGGTACCCCTCGGGGGCCTGCCCGGCGTCGACGACGGGTGTGCCCCCCGAGAAGGTCACCGGCGCCACCCACAGGCTCCGGAAGTCGCCGTCGCCGTAGGAGTAGGCGCTCGCCGGCCCGTCCCACGCCGCGTAGGCCATCCACCAGTTGCCCGAGGCGTCCTCGACGAGCGACTCCCCCCCGGGCCCGAGGCGAGCCGTCTCGGAGTGGAGCAACGGCGTGCCCTGCGGCTTGGTGCAGGGCCCGAAGGGGCCGGCGCACTCGGCGTAGCCCACCCCGTAGCCGGCGCTGTTCCACGCGCCCCCCGAGTAGAACAGGACGTAGCGTCCGGCCTCGTCCACCATGTACGGAGACTCCACCGTGGACTCCCAGGACTGATCGGCGCCCAGCACGGGCTCGGGCCCGGACGTGAGCGCCGTGCCGTCCGCGGTGAGCTCGGCCACCCAGATCGACGCCGACGACGGCGGGTCGGTGTTCGATTTCCAGTACAGGAACAGCCTGCCGTTGGTGTCGACGAACGGCTGGGGGTCGATGGAGCCGCCGAGCTGCGCCTGGCAGATGAACGGCGTCGACGAATTGTCGACGAACGGGCCCGTGGGGGTGGTGGCCGTGGCCAACGAGATGCAGTCCTGCCCGGTCGCCGCCACCTCGGTGGAGTAGTACATGACGTAGGTGCCCCCCAGCGCCACCACGCCGGGTGCCCAGCTCTGGCCGAACGTCGACCACGACGGCAGCGCGGGCAGGGCGTCCCCGGCGGACTGCCAGTGCTGCAGGTCGGTGGACGCCAGCACGGGGATGTCCTTGAGGTCGGTGCCGGTCGTGTAGGCGTAGTAGGTCGAGCCCACGAGGATCACGTCGGGATCGGGTGCGTCGGCGTCGTAGACGGGGGCGCCGGCGCCGGAGCCGTCATGGGGGGCCGCGCCGGCGCGCGGCGTCCAGGCCAGGGCGCCCACGACGCCGAGCGCCACCGCCAGGGCGCGCACCAGAGCGCGTCGCCGGGCGAGGGCGCGGCTGACGGACGGGCGGCCGCCGGTCACGTCCCGGCCCCCCCGCATCGACACCCCGAGCCCCGGCGCTCTCGGGTCCGCCGCCGCGCTCCCGCCCCCCTGCCGTCGGGTCAGCCCGCCAGCTGGCGGACCATGTAGGGCAGGATGCCGCCGTGGCGGAAGTACTCGGCCTCCATGGGGGTGTCGAGGCGGACGCGGGCGTGGAACTCCACGGTCCCGGCCCGGACCGGCAGCTCCTTGGGGACGTCCCCGACGCCCAGCGACCCCAGGCCGGCGATGTCGACGAGCTCCTCGCCGGTGAGCCCCAGGCTCGACACCGACGCCCCGTCGGGGAATTGCAGGGGCAGGATCCCCATGCCGATGAGGTTGGAGCGGTGGATCCGCTCGAAGCTCTCGGCGATCACGGCGCGCACGCCGAGCAGGGCGGGGCCCTTGGCGGCCCAGTCCCGTGACGAGCCGGTGCCGTACTCCCGGCCCGCCAGCACCACGAGCGGGACGCCCTGGGCGGCGTAGGCCATGGCGGCGTCGTAGATGCTGACCTGCTCGGCGCCGGGGAGGAGGCGCGTCACGCCCCCCTCGGTGCCCGGCGCCAGGAGGTTGCGCAGCCGCACGTTGGCGAAGGTGCCGCGCATCATGACCTCGTGGTTGCCGCGCCGGGCGCCGTAGGAGTTGAACTCCGACGGGGCGACCCCGTGCTCGGTGAGGTACGCGCCGGCGGGCGACGTGGCGCGGATCGACCCCGCGGGCGAGATGTGGTCGGTGGTGACGCTGTCGCCCAGCACGGCGAGCACCCTGGCGCCCACGATGTCGGGCACGGGGGCGGGCTCGGCTGTCATCCCCTCGAAGAACGGCGGCTGGAGCACGTAGGTCGACTGCCTGTCCCACGCGAAGGTGTCACCGGCCCCGGTGTCGCTGCTGCGCCAGCGTTCGTCGCCCTCGAACACCGACGAGTAGCGGGCCCGGAACATCTCCGAGGTGACGGCGCGCTCGATGGCGTCGGCGACCTCGTCCGTGGTGGGCCAGATGTCACGCAGGTACACCGGCTGCCCGGTGGCGTCGGTGCCGAGCGGCTCCGCGGTGAGGTCGAGGTCCATGGTGCCCGCCAGGGCGTAGGCCACGACCAGCGGGGGGGAGGCCAGATAGTTGAGGCGCACGTCGGGGTGGACGCGGCCCTCGAAGTTGCGGTTGCCCGACAGCACCGACGCCACCGACAGGCTGCCCTCGTGCACGGCCTCGGCGATGCCGGGCAACAGGGGCCCCGAGTTCCCGATGCAGGTGGTGCACCCGAATCCCACGAGGTTGAACCCGAGCGTCTCGAGGGGCTCGAGCAACGCGGCGCGCTCGTAGTAGTCCATGACCACCCGCGAGCCCGGGGCGAGCGAGGTCTTCACCCACGGCTTCGCGCGCAGCCCGCGGGCCACGGCCTTCTCGGCCAGGAGGCCGGCGGCCAGCATCACCTGGGGGTTGGAGGTGTTGGTGCAGCTCGTGATGGCGGCGATCACGACATGGCCGTCGGCGATCTCCGCCGTGGTGCTCTCGGTGCGCGCCGTGGCCGTCCTGAGGGCCCCGGCCGCCGGGGCGCCCGGGCCCCCCCGCTCGGCCGCCAGCGCGGCGTGCAGCTCGGGCTTGGTGCGCGTCAGCGCCACGCGGTCCTGGGGCCGGGCCGGCCCCGCCAGGCTGGGCTCGACGGTGGACAGGTCGAGGCTGACGGCCTCGGTGAAGACCGGCGGTGCGTCACCGGGGTGGTGGAAGAGCCCCTGTTCCTTGGTGTAGGCCTCGACCACCGCCACGTGGTCCTCGTCGCGTCCGGTGAAGCGCAGGTACCGCAGCGTGACGTCGTCGACCGGGAAGACCACGCAGGTGGCGCCGTACTCGGGCGCCATGTTGCCGATGGTGGCCCGGTTCTCCAAGGGGAGGGACGCCAGACCCGACCCGTGCACCTCCACGAACTTGCCCACCACGCCGTGGGACCGCAGGAGCTGAGCGATGGTGAGGACGAGGTCCGTGGCCGTGGTCCCCTCGGGGAGCTCGCCGGTGAGCTCGAGCCCCACGACGGGCGGCACGAGCATCGACAGCGGCTGGCCGAGCATGGCGGCCTCGGCCTCGATCCCGCCCACGCCCCAGCCGAGCACGCCCAGCCCGTTGACCATGGTGGTGTGGGAGTCGGCGCCCACCACGGTGTCGGGGAACGCCTGGCCGTCGTCGGTGGCGAACACCACCCGCGCCAGGTACTCCAGGTTGACCTGGTGGCAGATCCCCGTGCCCGGCGGCACCACGCGCACGCCGGAGAAGGCACGCTGCGCCCACCGCAGCAGCTGGTAGCGCTCGGCGTTGCGCCGGTACTCGATGGCGACGTTCGTCTCGAACGACGACGCCGACCCCGACGACTCGGCGATCACCGAGTGGTCGATCACGAGCTCGACGGGGACGAGCGGGTTGACGGCGGTGGGATCGCCGCCGAGGCCGGAGAGCGCGTCGCGCATGGCGGCCAGGTCGACGACGCTCGGGACGCCGGTGAAGTCCTGCAGCAGGACGCGCTCGGGGGTGAACGCGATCTCCGTGCTGCGCACGGCGCCCTTCTCGGTGTGGCCCGCCCATCCCGCGATGGCCTCGATGTCCGCGGCGTGGACGTGGCGCCCGTCCTCGTGGCGCAGGAGGTTCTCGAGCAGGACCTTCATGACGTAGGGGAGGCGGGCGACGTCGAAGCGCTCGGCCAGCACGTCGAGCCGCCGGATCTCCAAGCGCCGGTCGCCGACGGTGATCCGGGCGCGGGAGTCGAAGCTGTCATGGGGAGAGGCGGGGGCCATGGGCCCATTCTGCTCCCCCGGCGGGCCGGTGGGGACCGGGGGGCGGGGCCCGCTCAACGGAACGCTTCGACCCGGCTCGACCCCGCCACCACCAGCATCCCTCCCGCCGCGCTGGGGGCGGCGAAGTGCGGCGGCGTGCCCGTGTCGAGGGGGAGCCGGAACTCGGTGGCCCCCGTGGCCGGGTCCACGCCGTAGAGGACCGAGGCGCCGATGTCGACGCTCCACAGCACCCCGCCGGCGATCGTCGGGGAGCCGGCCGTCCCCGTGGGTGACCTCCACGTCCAGCCGCGCGCCAGGTGGTTGCCGGGGCCCACCACGACCTGGTCGATCGTCCCCTGGTGGGTGCACACCACGTACACGTCCGGTGCCTGGTACGCGTTGGCCCCCAGCGAGGGGCACACCGCCAGCGACGCCACCTGCCCGCCGATGCCGCCCAGTGTGGCTGCCTGTAGCAGGTAGGCCGTCTGCTGCTTGCCCACCGTGAACAGCTGGGTGGCGCCCAGCGCCATGACCGACGTCGATCCCAGGTCGCCGTCGTCCTCGTTGTCCTGGGCCCAGTCGGACGGCGCGAAGTACTGGCGCTCGGTCAGCGCGGGGGAGAGCTCGATCACGGCGTTCCCGTGGTCGAAGGGCTGCCCCGCCGACGCGCTGCCGTTGCCGGTCACCACGAAGACGTCGCCGGCGGCGTCCACCGTCACCCCCCCGGGCGCCCAGATGGCCCCTTCGCGCTGGGTGGGCACCTCGTAGACGAGCAGCGGCCCGGTGCCCGACTCGGGCACGCCCACCACCCAGCCGTTGTAGGCCCCGCAGTCCCCGAAGTTGCCGCCGAACCCCACGATGACGTGCCCGGCGGAGAGGCCCAGCGCGGCGCGCTGGAGCTGGGCGGCGGCCGTCCAACCGGGCTGGTCCACGTCGCGTGTCCAGAGCAGTGCGTGGGTGGCGAGGTCGATGCCGTACACATCGTGGTGCACGGCGCCGCCCGACGTCAGCGCGGCCGACACGAACAGCGATCCCGAGGCCGGGTCGACGACCATGGTCGAGGTGACGCCCACGGTGGGCGTGATGTCGCCGCACGGGAGCATGCCGGCCGGGACCGGCGCCGCCAGGTGCACGGACCACGCCACGGCCCCCGTGGCCGCCGACAGGGCGTACACGGTGTCGTTCTCGGTGGCCACCAGGACCTGGCCCCGGTAGAGGAGGGGCTCGCCGTAGACCGGGCCGTCGAGCGCGGGGGACGTCCACGCCGCCTGCGGGGCGTGGGTGAAGGCCGGGTCGGCGCCGTCGACCGAGTCGCGGGCGAAGCTCCCGCCGTAGGTGAGCCATGCCGGCGACGGCGGCGCCGTGCTCGACGTGCCCGGGGACCCGCCGCCCGCCGTGGTCGTCGTGGACGCCCGCGCCCGGCCGCCGGTCGCCGACGGGGACCCCGACGAGCACGCCGCCAGGGTGGCCGCCACGGCCAGCGCCGCCAGGCGCGCCAGCGCGGGGGTCCCGGGCCGGCGCGCCATGGGTCGCAGTCTGTCCCGCGGCGCGCCGGGATGCCGGGCGCCCGCCCGGGGTCGTGGTGGACTGCTGGGCGTGGGCACGGCGCGTGCGGGGTTCTTCTCGTTCACCGAGGTGACCGATCCCCGCGAGCACCGGTCGTACAACGAGTGGCACCAGCTCGACCACATGCCCGAGCAGTACCCGCTCCCCGGGGTGCTCTTCGGCCAGCGCTGGGTGTCCACGCCCGCCTGCCGCCGGGCGCGCCTGGTGGACGGGCCTCTCCTGGCCCCCGTCCACTACGTGACGCTCTACCTCATGGGTGAGCCCCTCGTGCGGACCCTCGAGGCGTTCGCCGCCCTCGGCCAGCGCCTCCGGGACCTCGGGCGCTTCCACGAGCACCGCCGCTCGCACCTGTCGGGGCCCTTCGCCCTCCGCCAGGCGGCCGCCGCGCCCCGGGTGCTGGTGTCGGCCGACGCCGTCGCCTTCCGGCCCACCCGCGGCGTGTACGTGGTGGTGCGCGACCGCGCCGCGCCGGCGCCGCCCGGCGGCGGGGGGCGCTCCCACGACGAGGTGGAGCGCGCCCTGGCCGAGGCGCTGCTCGGCGCGCCCGGGGTCGCCGGGGTGCTGCGCTTCGACGCCGACCCCGCCTTGGCGGGGAGGCGGTGGCATCCGGGCAGCAGGACGATCACGCTGTGCTACCTCGACGAGGAGCCCCTGTCGGTGGCGGGCGCCCTCGGAGCGATCGTGGGGGACGCCGCGGGGGAGGGCATGGTGTTCGCCGGCCCCTTCGAGGCCATCACCCCGTGGCGGTGGGACTGGTTCGACGCCCCGCCCTGACGTCAGAGCTTCACGATCACCTTGCCGCGGTTGCCCCCGGTGAACAGCAGGTTGAGGGCGTCGGGTGCGTGCTCCAGTCCCTCCACGATGTGCTCGGCGTGCTTGAGCCGGCCTTCGGTGAGCCAGCCGAACAAGGCCGTCTGGGCCTCGGGGAAGCGGTCGAAGTAGTCGAGGAGCAGGAACCCCTCCATGCGGGCGCGCTTGATGATGAGGTTGAAGATGTTCTTGGGACCCGGCGGCCGCTCGGTGGCGCTGTAGAGGGAGATGGCACCGCACATCACGACGCGCCCGTGCAGCGCCAGCTGGGCCAGGCACGCGTCGAGGACGGGCCCGCCCACGTTGTCGTAGTACAGGTCGATCCCCTCCGGGCAGGCGGCCCGCAGGGCGCCGGGCAGGTCGTCGTGGCGGTAGTTGACCGCCGCGTCGAAGCCGAGCTCGTCCACGATCCACGCGCACTTCTCCGCCGTCCCGGCGATGCCCACCACGCGCCGTGCACCACGGATCTTGGCGATCTGCCCCGCCACGGAGCCGGTCGCCCCGGCCGCCCCCGACACCACCACGGTGTCGCCCTCGGCCACCCGGCCCACGTCGGTCATCCCGAAGTAGGCGGTGATGCCGGTCACCCCCAGCACGCTCAGGCCCAGCACGGGGTCGATCCCCGGGGGGATCGTCTGCATGGCCGCCGCCCCGTCGTCGGCCAGGGCGTAGTCCTGCCACCCCACCATCCCCACCACGAGGTCGCCGGGCGCGTAGCGCTCGATGTTGGACTCGACCACCTCCCCCACGCCCGCCCCCCGGATCGTCTCGCCGAGGGCGATGGGCGGGAGGTAGCCGGGGGCGTCGTCCATCCAGGTGCGGATGGTGGGGTCGATCGACAGGTACCGGACGCGCAGCAGCGCCTGCCCGGCCCCGGGCACGGGGGCGGCGCCCTCCTCGAGCCGGGTGGTGGCGTCGTCGACCATGCCCGTGGGCCGTCGCGCCAGGACGAGCCGACGGCTGGCGGTCACGAGCACCACTCCTTCAGCTGGCTGAGCGTGTCGAGGGCGTCGGGCCCGAGGACGGTGACGTTGAGGACGGTCACCCCGGCCTCGCGGTAGGCGGCGATGCGCTCCCGGACGTAGCCGGGCGGGCCCACCAGCGACATCCGCTCGAGGATCTCGGCGGGCACCGCGGCGGCGGCCTCGTCCTTCTTGCCGCTCAGGTAGAGGTCCTGGACCTGCGCCGCCTCCCTCTCGAACCCGTAGCGCGACACCAGGGCGTTGTAGAAGTTGCGGCCACGGGCGCCCATACCCCCGATGTAGAGGGCGGCCATGGGCCGGGCCAGCTCCCGCAGGCCCTCGAGCCCCTCCCCGACGGCGGCCAGCCCTCCCGCGGCGACCTCGAGCGGCCCCAGCTCGGGCGACCGCCGGGCGGCGCCGGCGGCCAGCGCGTCGCCCCACACCTCCTCGGCGCGCTCGGGGATGTAGAGGAACGGGAACCACCCGTCGGCCAGCTCGGCCGTCATCTCCACGTTCTTGGGCCCCATCGACGCCACCCAGATGGGGATCGCCGTCCGCACCGGGTGGTTGATGAGCTTGAGGGGCTTGCCGAGGCCGGTGCCCGCCCCTGCGGGCAGCGGGATCGGGTAGAGGCCGTCGTTCTCGAGGACCTCCCGGCGCCACACCTTCCGGCAGATGCCGATGATCTCCCGGGTGCGCTCCAGCGGCTGCGTGTAGGGCACGCCGTGCCAGCCCTCCACGACCTGGGGCCCCGACGCCCCCAGGCCGAGGATGAAGCGGCCGTCGCTCAGGGCGTCGATCCCGGCCGCCGTCTGCGCCAGCAGCGCGGGCGTCCGGGAGTAGATGGGCAGGATGCCGGAGCCGATCTGGACGCGCTCGGTGCGGGCCGCGATGTAGCCCATCTGGCTGGGCCCGTCCACGCCGTAGGCCTCCGCCACCCACACGATGTCGAGGCCGGCGCGCTCGAGGTCGGCCACGTGGTCGGCGGACTCCTTGATGCCGCGTGAGTAGTCGAGCATGGTGCTCAGTCGCATGGTGCCTCCCTTCTCAACGCGTTCCCACCGTGGCCATCCCGCCGTCGACCGGGATCACCGCCCCCGTGAGGTACGCCCCGGCGCGCGACGCCAGGAAGATGGCGGCGCCGGCCATGTCGTCGGGCCGCCCGATGCGCTTGAGCGGGGCGCTGGCGGCGATGCTGTCGCCGAACGCCTCCAGCGTGGCCGCCATCATCTTGGACTCGAACGGGCCCGGGGCGATGGCGTTGACGGTGACCTGCGGCGCCAGACGGCGCGCCAATGTCCGGGTCAGCTGGTGCACGGCCGCCTTCGACGCCGAGTACGAGTACGTCTCGAGCACCGGGACGTGGATGCCGTCGATCGACCCGATGTTCACGACCCGTGCCGGGTCGTCCTCCGTGGCCGCCGCGCGCAGCAGCGGTGTGAGGAACTTGGTGGTGTGGAACACGCCCTTGACGTTGAGCGACAGCACGCGCTCCCAGGCGGCGTCGTCGAACTCCTCGAAGGGCGCCCCCCAGGTGTTGCCGGCGTTGTTGACCAGGATGTGCAGAGCGGGCTCGCGCGCCGCAACCGCATCGGCCAGCGCCCGGCACCCCTCCTCGGTCGAGAGGTCGGCGGGCAGCGACAGGCACTCGCCCAGCTCCGAGAGTTCGGCGGCCAGGGCGTCGCAGGCGTCGGCCTTGCGGGACGAGATGTAGACCTTGGCCCCGGCCCGGACGTACCCGGTGGCGATCATCCGGCCGATGCCGCGCGAGCCCCCGGTGACCACAGCGGTCTTGCCGGCGATGGAGAAGAGGTCGGTCAACGGTCACACGGGGTTGGCGGGTCGGGCACGGGGACGCTACCGCACCCGCGCGTGGCCGGCCCCGTCCCGCTGGTCATCCGCCCGTGGCCGAGAAGTGCTGGTAGTCGGGGCTCGCCGTCCAGCGCCCGCCCCACTGCCAGCCCACCGAGGCGAAGGCGGCCACGAGCTCGCCGCCGGGCACGGCCATCCCGGGCCGGACCGTCGCGCGGTCGACATAGGCCGCGCCCTGGGCCGGCTGCACCTGCCCGCCCTCGAGGTACGGGTTCTCCACCGGGTTGACGTCGATGGCCTCGCCGTAGGCGTGCACCGACCACGTCGGCGGGCCGGGCGCCACCGCGTCCCGGCAGTTGAACCCTGACGTGTTGTCCGCCGCCATCGACACCGGGTCCCGGCCTCCGTAGGCGTCCTCGGGCTGCATCTGACGGATGGGGAAGTGCTCGGCGAAGAGCGTGCCGAAGACCTCGAGGACGGCGTGTGTGACCGCGGCGGCGACCACCATGGTGCCGGTGTGGGGGTGGCCGTCGAAGCCCCAGTAGCGCATGGTGAGCAGCCGTAGGCTCGACGGCCCCACCGGGCATCCCGGGCGCCACGTGGCCGAGACCTGCGCGGCGGTGACGTCCGACACCGTGCCCACGAAGGCGTCGCCGGTGGTGTCGGCCGCGGCCGGGCGGGTATCGGTCGTGGTCGGGGAGGGCACCGGGGTCGACGGGCTCGGCGTCGGGGTCGACGGTGTCGTGGCGCCGGGCGACGGAGCCGCCGGCGCGGGGAGGTGGCGCCGGTGTGCGGCCGCGTCCGGTGTACTGGAGCATGCGGCGAGCACGCCGGAGGAGAGGAGCAAGATGACGAGGAGAGCGCCCCGCGTGCGCCATCGGCGTGGCACGGACGCGCACCCTAGCCGGGGGTGGGGGCGGAGCTCGACGGTGGCGCCGTGCGCTGTCGGGGCGCTCTGCGCCGTCGTGGTGCTCGGGCTGTCCTCGTGCGCGAGCGCGCCCCGTGCGGCGCGCGCCACGCACGCCCGGTCCACCTCGACCACCCCGCCCACGGTCGCCACCACGACCACGGTCGCCACCACGACCACGACGGCCACGACCACGGTGCCCACCACGGCACCCCCGGCGACGGCGCCCCCCACCACGGTGCCGCGCCCACGCAGCGCGCCCCCCACCACGCAAGCTCCGGCGCCCCTCCTCGTGACGCGCCTGGCCGGCGTGGGGACGGCGACCCAGGTCATCGCCGTGGACGCCTCGGGCTACGGGCAGAGCACCGCCACCTTCACCGCCTACCAGCGGGCGGCGTCGGGCTGGCAGCAGGTGTTCGGCCCGTGGCAGGCCCATGTGGGCTCCCACGGCTTCGCGCCCCCGGGCCAGAAGCGTGAGGGAGACGGCCGGACGCCGTCGGGCTCCTACGGCTTCGACTTCTTCTTCGGGGTGCTCGCCGACCCCGGGGTGCAGTTCGCGTGGCGGCCCGTGACCGGACACGACATCGTGTGGGACGACGACCCGTCGAGCGCCCGCTACAACCAGTGGGTCGACACCGCCACGGCCGATGCCGGTGCGTCGCCCGAGCCGATGGACCAGACGCCCGCCTACGACGACGGCGCCGTCATCGCCTACAACACGAGCCCGGTCGTCCCCGGTGCGGGAAGCGCCATCTTCCTCCACGTCTCCACGGGCGGTCCGACGGCCGGGTGCGTGTCGCT